>JBBQYH010000093.1:0-8059 GCA_038208855.1 Burkholderiales bacterium | reverse complement strand
GTTGGTTTCAAGTCATTAATTACGGAAACATCAATAAGTGAGGAATAAATAGTTACAGACTTTAAAAAATTAGCCACTGAGGACAGAGCGGTAATCAGGGGCATTTTGGGGGTATTTAAACTGTCTGGTTAAAAGCACAACTCATTAAGTGCCACGCATTCTCTGTGATCTCTGTGGCAAGGTTGTAGTTGTTTAATTTAACGGCCTTCTTCACGCTTAAGTTGCTGGTAACGCAGTTTGGCTTCATGGTCGTCTTTGGCGGCCGTAATTTCGCGCATCACAGAACGTACATCTGCTTTCTTTTCTATTTGCTTGAAGCGACCTGTCAGCAAGGTGTCAGGTTTTAGATCGCCGCGCTGATAGATGGCCCATATTTCCTTGCCGTATTGTGTGTTCAACAACTCGGGGGCGAACTGGCCAAAGTAGTTGGCGAGGTTTTCCACATCGCGCTCCAGCATGCGGCTGGCATGATTGTTTGCCGCAGCATCCACGGCTTGGGGCAAGTCGATAATGACAGGGCCTTTATCATCGACGAGTATATTGAATTCGGACAAATCGCCGTGCACGATTCCTGCACACAGCATTAGCACTACTTGTTTGATCAGTTTGGCGTGGTATAGCAAAGCAAGGTCTTTGCTGAGTTCCACATCATTGAGCCTGGGGGCAGGTTCGCCGTCGGCATCGGCAACCAGTTCCATCAGTAACACGCCTTCGTAAAAACCAAAGGGGTGGGGCACGCGCACGCCTGCTGCGGCAAGCTTGTACAGCGCATCGACTTCGGCGGATTGCCAGGCGGCTTCCTGTTCCTTGCGTCCATAGCGCGAGCCTTTTTCCATCGCGCGCGCCTGCCGGCTGTTTTTGACTTTGCGCCCTTCGGTGTAATCTACTGCCTGGCGGAAGCTGCGCTGGGTGGCGTCCTTGTAAACCTTGGCGCAGCGTATCTCGGCGCCGCACTGGACCACGTATACCTTGGCCTCTTTACCGCTCATCAGTTCGCGCACTACTTTGTCGATAATGCCGTCTTCTACCAGTGGCTCGATTCTTTTTGGGGTTTTCATAAGTTGATGTGCTGAATACGGTCCCAAGGTTATGCTAACGATAGAGTTTAACTTTGCATGCTTGTCCTGAGCAAGCGACATTTTATGCTACCGGTTGGGGATATGAATATTTCCACGATTGTTAAGGTTATACTTGCAAAAGGCGGGAACGATAATGCAGTTATAACTCGACTTTCATGTTCAATTTGATCTGACACTATGATTACACAGTCCACAGCAGACTATGCAAATGAAAATTCCCCTGAAGTACAGAGGAATGTGGTGATTGCTGCTTGCTATGGTACTTTTCTGGAATGGTATGACTTTCTGACCTTTGCATCGCTGGCGCTTTATTTCAGCGTGTTGTTTTTCCCGTCGGATAATCCCACCACGGCATTGCTTTCCAGTCTGGCTACCTTTGGCATAGGTATGGTGGTGCGCCCGCTGGGTTCTGCACTGTTTGGTTCGCTTGCCGACAAATACGGACGCAGACCCATTTTTATCACCACCATCGTACTGATGGGATTGTCGACTTTTGCCGTGGGTTTGTTACCGACCTATGTGCAAATCGGCATGTGGGCGCCAGGATTATTGTTGATGTTGCGTTTATTGCAGGGCTTTTCGGTGGGGGGTGAGATAGGAGGTGCTTCGGTCTACATTACCGAGCATGCACCGGATAACAAGCGCGGCGCTTATACCAGTGTGCTGCAGTTGATGGGTCCCTTGGGTATTCTGATTTCCATGGCGCAGGTTGTGCTACTGCAATATTGGCTGTCCGCGGATGAGTTTAATGCCTGGGGCTGGCGCATCCCTTTTCTTTTTTCGATCGTATTGTTGCTGCTCTCGCTGAAGAGTCGCATGAGTCTGGTCGAGTCGCCGGTGTTTGAACATTTACGCGAAAACGATGCCTTGTCACATGCGCCTCTGCGCGAGATGTTTACGGATCGCAACACTCTGGGGCGCATGGCTTTGCTGTTTTTCAGCATATCTGCCGGTGGCGCACTGTTGTTCTTTACTTCGCAGGTTTATACCAATGTATACCTTAAAAGCGTAGTCAGGCTGGAGCCGCAACTTGCCGGCTCCTTGGTGATGATCAGCATGCTGGCCTTGTTTCCATTAACCTGGTTTTTCGGTTGGCTGTCGGATAAGGTGGGGCGCAAGCCGGTGATTTTGTGCGGCATGCTGTTGGGCTGCGCGAGCATGATGCCTGTATACCAAGGCTTGTTGCACTACGGCAACCCAGCCATGGAACGCTTTGTGCAGGAAGTGCCAGTAATCCTTTACGGCAATTCATGTTTTTACAGTCCCTACACCAGCCCGCGCAATAATTGCGAGCGTAATCAGGAATTGCTGACGCAACTGGGTGTTACTCATACGTTACAAGTCGAACGCAGTGTCAATCTTACGGAGGTAGTCATCGGTGATGCGCTTGCTATCAGCGGTTATAACCCTGCCGTGATTAGCTCGGTGTTGAAGTCCAAAGGCTGGAGGTTGCAAGCTGATCCCGAGCAAGTTGATTTCTGGATGCTGCTGCTGTTATTGATGATTCCTGTGCTTGCGCTGGCGCTGGTCAGCGGGCCGCAGACGGCCGTGCTTGCTGAACTTTTTCCGGCACGTACCCGTTATACTGCAGTGGCACTACCACATAATCTGAGCGTGGGCTGGATAGGCGGACTGTCACCTTTTATTGTGATGTTGTTGAATATCAAAGCGGGTGATGCAATTTCCGGCCTGTGGTATCCGGTCGGCCTAATGCTGCTGGGTTTGCTGGCAGGAATTTTTTTCCTGCCGGAAACACGCCATGTGTCATTGCATGATTGAGAGTTACTTTTATATTAAGCTGCATAATTTCAATAATTTGTCCTAACAGAAAACACCATGAATATTTCCCCCGAACAAAGAGCACAGGCGCAGGACCTACTTGGTTTTATCGATGCCAGCCCAAGCCCCTGGCATGCCGTTTATAGCGTAGAGCAACGTTTGCAGGCACAGGGATTTACCCGCCTGCAGGAAGCAGAGCGCTGGAAACTGGAGGTCGGCAAGGGATATTTTGTGGTGCGCGCCGGCGCTTCTATTATTGCCTTTAAAGTCGGCCAGAAACCACTGCTTGAAAGTGGTTTCAGAATGATAGGTGCACATACCGATTCTCCCGGCTTGCGCCTTAAAACACATGCGGCGCAAGCGAGTCACGGATTACTGCGTTTGGGCGTGGAAATTTATGGCGGGCCGATTTTGGCAACTTTTACCGATCGCGATCTGAGTCTTGCAGGGCGTGTGAATGTGCGCACTGCAACGGGCATTGAAACGCGGCTGATCAAGTTTGACCAGGCCTTGCTGCGCTTGCCCAATCTGGCCATCCATATGAACAGGGATGTGAACGAACAGGGTCTTAAGTTGAACAAACAGACAGAGTTGCCGTTGTTACTGTCGCTCAGTAATGAAAAAATCGGCGCACGCGAGCAATTTATGGCGCTGCTGGCTACCCAGCTGGGCGTGGCTGCTACAGAAATCATGACTTATGAGTTGAATGTGTATGATACGCAGCAGGGCGCTTTCTGGGGTGCCGAGCAGGAGTTTATCACCAATAGTCAGCTGGATAATCTCGCCTCCTGTCATGCCGCATTGACAGCGCTGCTGGCAACTGAAAATCCGGACGCTACTATAATTTGCGCCTTGTTTGACCACGAGGAGGTGGGTAGCGAGAGTGTGGCCGGTGCGGGCGGCAGTTTTGCCGTTGATGTGATAGATAGAATTTCTCTGTGCATGGATATGGATGAGGAGGCGCAGCATTGCGCGTCAGCCAGAAGTTTTTTTGTAAGCGCTGATATGGCGCATGCCTTCCAGCCCAACTTCCCCAATGCCTATGAGCCTGGCCATCATGTGCTGGTGAATGCCGGCCCCGTGATCAAGACCAACGCTAACCAGCGTTACAGTACCAGTGCAGATACCGCCGCGCGCTTTATTTCGCTGTGTGAAGAGTCAGGCGTACCGTTCCAACACTACACACACCGTACTGACCTGGGTTGCGGCAGTACCATAGGCCCCATTATTGCTTCTCGTCTGGGTGTGGCCAGTGTGGATGTAGGTTCGCCCATGTGGGCTATGCACAGCTTGCGCGAGAGTGCAGGGGTGTTGGATGTGACTTATATGATTTCCGCGATGCAAGCCGTCTACAAGCGTTGAGCCGTCATGGAAGTTGCCTGTAAATTCAATTGACTTCCCGTTATTTTCCTGTAGAATCCGCGCTCCCTAAAACCTTGCCCTACCGTTACGCATGACGGAGGGCTACAACCACAAGGAGATGTAATGCGTCACTACGAAATCGTATTTATCGTGCATCCCGACCAGAGCGAGCAGGTTCCTGCAATGGTCGAGCGTTATCGCACGTTGGTGACTGGCAAAAACGGCCAGATTCACCGCCTGGAAGATTGGGGCCGCCGCCAATTGGCTTACCCGATCCAGAAAATTCACAAAGCTCACTACGTCATGATGAATATTGAATGCGACCAGGAAACTCTGGACGAGATTGAACATGCATTCAAGTTCAACGACGCTGTGTTGCGTCACCTGACAATCAAGGTTAAGACAGCCATCACAACTCCTTCCGCAATGATGCGTGAAGAGAAGTCGCGTTCATTCGCGGGTGATGCGCCTACGCCAGTTGCAGAAACCGCAGTAGCAGCACCTGCAGCAGCTGTTTGATTGAAACGCAGTTAAACCGTTGCATTATTGACGGTGAGCTGATTGAGCTGGACGCTTTGCGATATACCCCTGCCGGGGTTGCGCGAGTGGGATTGAAAATACGCCATGTTTCATCGCAACAAGAGGCAGGAACGGCACGTAAAGTAGAGTGTGAGATTCCGGCAGTTTCTCTTGATAAGGCGGCTCTGGCGGCAAGCAAGTTATTGCCGGGGCAGCAGGTGAGGGTGGAAGGATTTTTGGCTCAACGCAGTTTGCGCAATACGCAATTGATACTGCACATTGATAATATAATTTTGAAATAAGGGGCACAACATGGCTCGTGTATTTAAGAAAAAAGATGACAAGAAGAACAATTCTTCACGTCAATTGTTCAAACGCCGCAAATTCTGCCGCTTCACTGCCGAGAAAATCGCTGAAGTGGATTACAAGGATATCAACATCCTTAAAGAGTTTGTTTCTGAAAATGGCAAGCTGATACCGGCACGCATTACCGGTACCAAGGCTCGCTATCAACGTCAACTGAGCGTTGCAGTCAAGCGTGCCCGTTTCCTGGCATTGTTGACATACACCGACTTGCATTAAGGAGATATAGAACATGCAAATTATCCTGATGGAAAAAGTGGTTAACCTCGGCACCCTGGGTGACGTTGTTAAAGTAAAAAATGGTTACGCGCGTAATTTTCTGATCCCGCAAGGCAAAGCCAAGCGTGCGACTGAAGCCAACGTGGCTGATTTTGCAGTGCGTCGTGCCGATCTGGAAGCGGCTGAGCATGCTAAAGTTGCTGAAGCTCAGGCTCGTGCAGAAAAGCTGAATGGTTTGACTGTGCAGATCTCTCAGAAAGCCGGCGTTGATGGCAAGCTGTTTGGTTCTGTTACCAATGCTGATATCTCTGCTGCGCTGCTTGCACTGGGCTTTACCGTTGATAAGGCGCAGATACACATGCCTGTCGGCCATATCAAAATGATAGGCGATCATCCGCTCAGCATAGGCTTGCACACTGATGTAGTGGCCAATATTACTGTTTCAGTATTGGGCGAACATTAAACCTGTTTGCTTTTCAGCAGGTTAAGAAAAAGGGCTGGCAACAGCCCTTTTTTGTTTTCCAAATTCCATTCCCAACGCGGTAGAATTCTCTTCTAAATTAATAGTACGCATCCGGCAATTTATTCTGGCAAATCATTTTGGCAATACACTATGCAAAATTTCTCAGCACCTGTTTCTGATCCGCAACTGGATGCCATCAAACTACCGCCACACTCAGTAGAAGCGGAACAGTCAGTATTGGGTGGCATATTGCTGGATGCAACTGCATGGGACAAAATTGCTGATATTTTGCAGGAACGTGACTTTTACCGTTATGAACACAGGCTTATTTTTCACCATATTGCGATTCTGATTGATCACGCCAAACCCGTGGACGTCATTACGGTAGCAGAATCGTTGGAAAACAATGCTGAACTCGACAAAGCCGGTGGCTTGTCTTATCTAGGTTCGCTTGCACAGAATGTGCCTTCTGCGGCCAATATAAGGCGTTATGCTGAAATTGTGCGCGAGCGAGGCGTGATGCGCAAGCTGGCCGAAGTAGGTACCGAAATTGCAACCAGCGCATACAACCCCGGTGGACGCGATGCAGGGCAGTTACTTGATGAGGCGGAGAGTCGTATATTTGAAATTTCCGAATCAGGCGAACGTGGCAAACAGGGATTTGTTGCGATACCGCCATTATTGACGCAGGTAGTGGAGCGTATTGAGACCCTGTATTCGCGTGACAACGCGAGTGATGTCACCGGTATTGCAACCGGTTTTACCGATCTGGACAGTATGACCTCCGGCCTGCAACCCGGCGATCTGGTGATTGTAGCTGGCCGTCCCAGTATGGGAAAAACGGCTTTTTCCGTGAATATCGCCGAACATGTGGCGCTGGAAGCGAACAAGCCTGTCGCTATTTTCAGTATGGAGATGGGCGGAACGCAGTTGGCAATGCGTATGATAGGTTCGGTTGGGCGTTTAAACCAGCACACGCTGCGCACCGGCAAGCTTGAGGATGATGATTGGTCGCGTATGACACATGCGCTTGGTAAATTGAATGATGCGCCTATTTTTATCGATGAAACCGCAGCGCTTAATTCGCTGGAATTGCGTTCACGAGCCCGACGTCTGCACCGCCAGAATGATGGCCTGGGCCTGATCGTAATCGACTATATCCAGTTGATGTCTTCAACTTCCAGCAAGGGCGGTGAAAACCGTGCCACAGAAATATCTGAAATTTCGCGCTCTCTTAAATCACTGGCCAAGGAATTGCATGTGCCTGTCATAGCACTTTCCCAGCTAAACCGTAGTCTGGAACAGCGCCCCAACAAGCGCCCCATCATGTCCGATTTACGTGAATCAGGTGCGATTGAGCAGGATGCGGATCTGATACTGTTTATCTACCGTGATGAGGTTTATAACCCGGATTCTCCTGACAAGGGCAAGGCTGAAGTCATTATTGCAAAGCAACGTAATGGCCCCATAGGCAAGGTTGATTTAACCTTCCGCGGAGAATACACACGTTTTGAAAATTACACCTCCTCGCAATATTGATGTAAATGTGGTTTCGGTGCACCGGAAAAGCCTTAAAAACGCATCTTATAACAAGCTAATTTGATAAAGAAAAGCTTGTTACGAACAAGGCAAATCTCTATAATGCGGCCTCGTTTTGGGAGCATATTTCAGCGGTAGAATATTTCCTCGACAAGGAAAAGGTCACTGGTTCGATCCCAGTTGCTCCCACCAGTGTTATTTTATGTGCAGCTTGATTACACTTGCTGCACATGTCGAATGTATCGAGGCTCAATTTATTAAATAATAATGGGGCGATACAAAGGTGTACGTAATTTCACGCAAGATATGGCTGTATCAAGTGTATTAGTCAGCAACTGTATTTCCACAGCGTGTTTTTGATCTTGTTATACAGCTGTTTTTATTTCAACAGGGAGTAGAAAATGTCACTAGGTAAACTTACTTTAATATTGATTGCGTCATTATTTATTACAAGTAGCGCATTGGCGGCAGGTAAAACACGTGAATTGGCAATTGATGGCAATTTTATTGCCACTGATGGAGCTTCCGCATCCTATCTGGATGCATCGATAGGCCAATTTATTACACCGCAAATGGTTGTAGTAACCTCCCTGTCTACTCAGAAAAATTTTGTCTACACAGCCACCACTATTAGCGTTGGCGGAAAATACTATTTTATGGATGGCTTCAGGGGTGACCTGGTTCCCTTTGCAGGTTTGGCGATAGGATTGCGCCTGGCTGCTACACCGACTGATTC
>JBBQYH010000092.1:0-8157 GCA_038208855.1 Burkholderiales bacterium | reverse complement strand
GGCCGAAAAGGTTGAAGATTATTTTCCCCGGTTTTTCCGGTGGCGTAGACGGGATTAGGCCGCAGCTTGGTTCCATTCCTGTATCGCATTCTGGAATGCCTGCGCCTGATTGGTTATTTGCGGATGCAGATATTGGCAGGTTGTCCAGTATCTGCTGTGCAGTATTGGCAACTTCGCTAAAGCCTATTATCAACTGTCCACCCACTACAAATGCAGGATATTCCAGAGCAGGATCGCCTTGATTTTGAGCTACGCGTTTTAGCAGTTCCAAAGCAGCCGGTTCTTTACGCACGTCGCGTATGTTTATTTTCAACTGGGGTTTTATTCCCTTGAGCTTGCCAAGGAATTCTGTTGCTTTGGCACAGTTCAGGCAACCTTCACGAATGAATACCTCAATATCAACTGTATGACTTAAGGGGTCGGCAGTTGCTTTGTCGGATTGATTGATGATCCCGTTTCGTATGTTATTTGATTGAGCGGGAATGTCAGGTGCAGGGACGGGTTGTAATAAAGTTTTTGGAGGTGGTGCTTTTATCGCCTGGGCAGGTGGCGTATGGATAGGTTTAACAGGAATGGCAGTTTTTGGCGCAATAACAGGTTTGGCGGCAGGGGGTAGTATCGGTTTTTTTGGAATGATGGATGCGGGTAATGACTTTTCAGGAGCAACTGGTAGTGTGGCTGGTTTAACTGGCGGGGGTTGCATGGTGTCCGGTTTGGCTGGAGCAACCATGGATGCCGGGGTAGAAACGGGTTTCGCAGTAGCGGCCTGGATTGTTTTAATTGTGATTTGCGCAGGCTCTGTAACTTCAGGGGTACTTTTCTCGGAAGTTATTATTTCGGATCCATTTGTTGCGCATACACCGGTATGTGCCCACACTATTAAAATCGAATATAAGAAAACTGGTAATAATTTTTTCATCATCATTTAAGAAGTCTCTCCGCCGTACATGTTAGCACAATCAAATCATGGTACTGAAATGCCTTTGCGTTCTGCAGTCAATATTGCATGAACATGGCTGTGGTTCGACTCTAGTTTTTAAGTTGGAATCATCAAATTTGCAGGAAATGATTATTTATCTTGTGCCAAGATTCAGTATAACTTTTAATGGAACATGATTTTCAATTTGAAGCTAAAATGTAGTCACATCATTGATGTGGTAGAGTAGTTTGATTGTGCTGGATTTTTACCATATGTGGGGCATTCTTTGTGGGGTAATTGTGCGTATTTTAGTTGTATTGGTTTTATTGGTATCTCAGCTGGCGTTTGCAGGTGCTGATTATCAACGCGAAGAAAAGTGGGCCGATGAAGTAGTTCCGGGAATTGTTGTTGGCGACCCCGTTTATCTCGCATTGAAAAATGGACATAAATTCCTGTCATTGTATGCTGAAGCCAAAGATGCTCGTATGGGTTTGGTCGTGATACACGGGCTTGGCATTCATCCCGACTGGAATATGGTAGGTACGCTGCGTACACAGCTGGCCGAGCATGGTTATACAACTTTGTCCATACAAATGCCCGTGCTTGCAAACGATGCCAAGGCGGAGTCATATCTGCCTCTTTTCCCTGAAGCGGCTGAACGTATAGGCGCTGCAGTTGATTTTTTACATGCAAAGGGCTATAAAAAAGTAGCTATCGTGTCGCATAGCATGGGCTCGGCAATGAGCCATATGTATGTTGAAAAAAATCAGGCTGAATTGGCAGCATGGGCTGCGCTTGGAATTGGCCAAAAACTGACCTATTCAGGTATACACATACCAGTGCTGGATATGTACGGCGAACACGATCTGTCCCCAGTGTTGAGCATGGCTGCAAAACGTGGCGCATCACTCAAGGGGAATCCTTTGTCCAAACAGGTCAGAGTATCCGGTAGCGATCATTTCTATAATAATCATGAACCCGACATGGTTCATGAAGTGGAGATGTTCCTGGATAGTATCAAGTGAGTTTTTGTAAAAACTGTATGACGGTAATTCTACCGAGTTGTCAAAATCATTGATGTCCCTCAGCATATGAATCTTCTCAGAACGTTAGCCAGTATTAGTAGTCTGACACTGCTTTCGCGCATACTCGGTTTTGTACGCGACATGTTGATGGCGCGCATATTCGGCGCCGGGATGGCGAACGAGGCTTTTGTAATAGCCTACAGGTTGCCCAATCTGTTACGCCGTATGTTTGCCGAGGGCGCATTTTCCCAGGCGTTTGTGCCGATATTCAGCGAATACAAGAGCCGCCGTGGCAATGATGAAACCAAATTACTGGTGGATCATGTTGCCACCTTGCTTGCCATCATTCTGTTTTTTATTACTCTGGTTGGCGTTATCGCTGCTCCTGTTCTTGTGCTAGTCACTGCGCCGGGATTCGCGGCCAATCCTGAAAAATTCAATCTAACCGTTGATTTGTTGCGTATTACATCCCCTTATATATTCTTTATATCCCTGGTTGCGGTCGCCTCGGGCATACTCAATACATACAACAAATACTGGGTGTCTGCCTTTGCTCCGGTACTACTCAATTTGTGCTTTATCGGCACGATGTTATGGCTGTTGCCTTTCTTTAGTCGCCCCATTATGGCGCTGGCATGGGCAGTGTTTCTGGGCGGTGCAATACAGCTGGCATTCCAGCTGCCTTTCTTGAAAAAAATCGGCATGTTGCCGCGCTGGCGTTTCAGTCTCAAAGATGAGGGTGTTTGGCGAGTGCTCAAACAGATGGGGCCGGCGGTTTTCGGCGTGTCCATCAGCCAGATCAGTCTGGTCATCAATACCATTTTTGCCTCCTTTATGGTAACGGGCAGTGTGTCCTGGTTGTTTTATGCCGACCGGCTAATGGAAGTTCCCTCGGGTTTGTTGGGCGTAGCCATCAGTACCATATTGCTTACTTCTTTGTCCAAATACCATGTGGAGCGCAATACGCAAGAGTATTCAAAAATACTGGATTGGGGTTTGCGTCTGACCATTATGCTGACATTGCCGGCAGCGCTAGGTTTGGGAATGATAGCGGTACCATTGTTGTCCACTTTTTTTCAGGGGGGGGCGTTTGCTGCGCATGATGTGCTGATGACACGCAATGCTCTGGTGGGATACAGCGTCGGACTTCTGGGTATGTTGCTGGTCAAAGTGCTTGCGCCGGCATTTTACGCGCGTCAGGATATCAGGACACCGGTCAAGATTGGTATCATCACGCTAACGGCGACTCAGCTGATGAATCTGCTGTTTATTCCCTTTTTTCAACATGCAGGATTGTCCCTGGCGATTGGTCTTGGTTCCTGTCTTAATTCGGGGATACTGTTCTATTTACTGCGCAAGCGCGGAATTTTTCAGCCCGAGCCGGGATGGCTGAAGTTTATGATTAAAGTATGCATAGCATTGCTGGCCCTGGGCTTGGTGCTTTGGTACGGCATGGGTTTGGAGCAGGACTGGTTGCTCACGCGTGGCTGGGTGCGCATTGTTCATTTGAGTTGGCTTGTGGCATTGGGAGCGAGTGTGTATTTTGTGGTACTGGGCATACTTGGATTCAGGATAAAAGATTTTTCCAGGCGTGGGGCAAGTTAAGGCCTGATTCAATGAGCGGAAATCAATCTGCATTGGCAGAACTAGCCTGCAGCGATTAGACTTGGGACTTTGAACGATTGCATCTCATATTTTTTATACTTTTGTAAATAATGAAAACTGAAAATACATATAACGTTGAAGAAGCAAATTTTGATGATTTGGTGATCGCCAAATCAAAGGATATTCCCGTGTTAGTCGATATCAGTGCAGAATGGTGCGCACCGTGCCGAGTATTGGGGCCATTGTTGCATAAAATGGCTGATGCGTATGACGGAACATTCCTGTTGGCACTGGTTGATGCGGACGAAAATATGAAAATCGCCGGCAGGCACAAAGTGCGAGGTTTCCCAACGGTGATTGCATACAGCCACGGTGTGGAAATTGATCGTTTCCATAGTGCACAGACTGAAGGTTTTTTGCGCAAGTTTATTGATGGCGTGATTGAGAAGCATGCCGCAGCAAGCAATTAGTCGATTTGCGTGATCAGTATGGAAATTTCTTTTGTAAATATTCGAGTTAATCTAGCCTGATATATTGGATGCCATGAGTTTACTTATTATTATCTTCGCTCTGTTGCTGGAGCAATTACGACCGCTTGCTTCCCGTAACAGTTTAAACGGGTGGTTGAAAAGTTATGTGGGTTTTTTTCAACTTAAGCTGGATGGTGGTGAGCGCAAGCATGGACAAATTGCCCTGATACTTGCACTTTCAATTCCGTTGCTGATTTCAATATTCCTGTATTTGTTTCTTGCAAAACAGATGCCGGTAATTGCATGGGCGTTTTGTGTATTTGTTTTGTATCTGACTATGGGTTTTCGCCAGTTCAGCCATTATTTCACGGACATACACAAGGCTTTGCGCGATAACGATCTGCAGAAGGCTCGCAACTTGCTTGCTGTATGGAGAAATGAGCCTTGCGATGAGCTGGATGCCGAGGAGGTTATACGCCTGACTCTGGAAGAAGCATTGCTGGCCACGCATCGAAATGTGTTTGCAGTAGTGGTCTGGTTTGTGATTTTTTTTCAACTTGGCCTGGGTCCAAGCGGAGCGATACTTTACCGGCTTGCTCGTTTTATCAAAACTCGATGGGCACCAGAAATAATCAAAGATAAATCCGATTTTGGCGAATTTTCAGCGCTTGTTTACCACTGGATAGAATGGCTACCATTGAGAATGACGGCGGCCACCTTTGCTATTGTAGGTAATTTTGAAGATGCTGTTTATTGCTGGCGGACGCAGTCTGCCAGCTGGCAAGACCCGGAAGCTGGGATTGTGTTGGCCAGTGGTGCTGGAGCGCTTGGCGTACGTTTGGGTATGCCTGTTAAACAATTGGAATCTTCGGCAGAGCGTCCTGAAATGGGGACTGGCGACATGGCGGATATCGACTTCATGCAAAGTGCGGTTGGTCTGGTCTGGCGTGCTATGGTGTTTTGGCTGATTTTACTTTTGCTGCTGACTTTGTCCAGCATGGTGAGTTGGGTGGGTATTTAGGTTACGTTTTCATGCTTTAGATTTTAAATGTCATTTTGTGAGTATGGTTAATCTATATTTCGGTTAATAAAAACGCTACTGTGTTATATGTTGTAAAAATGTATCTTGGATTTTTGGCTTGCTTACTAGTACTGCTTAGTACTGCAAAAAATCTATAGTAGTATCTTATGATTTACTTCAATTCCGGCTAGCCCTGTTCTACTTGGGTTAAGGCGAGAACGTTCAATAGATATTCATCAATATTTGCTTTAAATTTGCAATTTATATTTTATATTTTGCGCAGTTGTTGCGCAATCTTCACGTTAAATAAAGTTAATAATTTTTGCTTCAAGTGGCATCTTCCAATAGAATCATGAAGTGAAGTGGGGATTGATGTGTATTTAAATTTATAGAAATTAAAATAACTCAGGGGAGGCATATGCATAAGCATATAAAACGTTTATTGATGGTAATTGCAGTAATAGCGGTAGTAGCTTTTTCAGCAAGATATTTAGCAAGAGACAAGTCATTTTATCAATATGGACATTACCGCGGTGATGCGCCAGCCGAGATTGCTTCAAAGTTACCAGTGCATCAAGGTTCAGCTTCTTGCCAGTCATGTCACAAGGCGATTTACACTGAATGGGTAAACGGCATACACCACAAAGCTACCAAGGATAATGTGCTGGTAGGGATGGTTGTCAAGCCTGGACCTAACTGTGAAGTGTGTCATACGGCTGCCGGCAATCATCCTTCCAAAGAGCAAATGACGTTATCGATTGAAGACAGGGTTACAACGATTACGCATTCCCATGAGCATGTACATGCGTCCAATATTCCAGGCAGGAAATTGTTGTTAAGCCCGGACGTGATGCGTGGCCTGTGTATGAACTGCCATGAAAAACTGGCTGGCCGACCCAAGGTGCAACCGCAGATTGTTGTAAATACACATGCAGGAGAAGAGTTGTGCACGACTTGCCATAACCCGCACAATACAAAAATAGACTTTGACCATGTACCCAGAATGGTTGCGATGAAAAAGGTTGAAGTGGGTATTGCGAGTGCCGGTAAGAAAGTTTCAGTAAATTGTGCTAGTTGTCATGGTACTGCTGGGGTTAGTACAAGTGGAGCAATTCCAAATCTTGCTGGACAGCATGCTACTTACCTAGCCAGTTCATTGCAGGCCTTCAAATCCAAAACACGTGACAACAGTATTATGAGTGCAATGGCAGCCGGCTTGAGTGATGCAGATATCGAGAATGTTGCAGCGTACTATTCGCAAAACAGTTGCAAGGTCACTGGCGGTAATAAAGCCAAGGTCGCGGCGGGTAAGGAAAAGTTTGCAAGTTCGGGTTGCGCTGCTTGCCATAGTTCGGGTGGGCTGCGTAAACCTGGCATTACAGGTGTTAGCGCAAGCAGGGCATGGCCCAACTTGGCCGGTCAGAATGCCGAATACCTGACGAATACGTTAAAGGCATTCCAGGATGGCACCCGGCATCATGCTGTGATGACCAGCGTGGCGAAAGCATTGAGTTCTGATGATGTCGACAATCTGGCAGCTTTTTTGGCCACTACAAATTGCAAATAATTTGAATTATTAAGCGAGGAAAATATGACTAATAATGATAAACAGGAAAATACAGAAGAAGCAGGTATCTCACGCCGCGGCTTCTTGGGACTGATGGGCGCAAGTGCTGCCACTGCTGGAGCGCTGGCTAGCGCAACAAGTGATGCAAATACGAACTTCTTGCATAATGTGGGTGATGGCTTGAGTTTTCAGCAAAATGAGGCCCAGCATGAAGAAGCAATAAATAATCCGCCAAAAATTCCGGATTACGACTGGAATAAACACAAATGGGCGTACGGTGTGGATGTTGACCGTTGCATAGGTTGCATGCGTTGTATGGAAGCGTGCAAGGCGGAGAACAGCGTGCAGGAAGATGCCAATCACCATCGTACCTGGATTGAGCGTTATGTCTATCTTGAAGGCTCTGAAACGGCGCTGATAGACAGTGCTGCCGATCCCAAAAACATCGAGAATGTCGGCTCAGAAATTCACTTTCGCTTTGACAACCGCTACAAGGATGAAAAAGTTGACAAGGCATTTTTTGTGCCCAAGCTGTGCAATCAGTGCGAGGAACCTTCCTGCGTTCAGGTATGCCCGACCGGCGCCACCTTCAAAGCGCCAGATGGTATTGTGCTAATCGATACAACCTACTGCATCGGTTGCCAGTACTGTGTTCAGGCATGTCCTTACGGTGTGCGCAGTTTGAACGAAGAGCGTGGCACAGCCGAGAAATGTAACTGGTGTTACCACCGCATTACCAAAGGCTTGAATCCGGCATGCGTTGAAATGTGCCCTACAGGTTCACGCGTGTTTGGTGATCTCAATGACAAGAACAGTCCTATCAGTTTATTCATTAAAAACAACAAGGTAACTGTGCTTAAATCTGAAATGGGTAACAAACCCAATTTGTACTATGTCGGCGCTGATAAGGAGGTTTCATAATGGAACACGTATTTGGGCATGTGTCATCTTATGTCGGTTATGTCTATCCAAATGAAACCGACATACCATGGTCTGAACTGATTGTCATCTATCCCTATATTACTGGACTGGTAGCTGGCGCGTTTGTTATATCAAGTTTGCACCATGTGTTTGGTTTGCATCAATTCCGGGCAGTGTCAAAATTTGCGCTATTAACCGCTTTGTGCTTTATGTTCTTTGCGCCAGTTCCATTGCTGTTTCATCTGGGGCAACCGACAAATGCACTCAATGCAGTGATCACACCGCACTGGACCTCGGCAATGGCTGCATTCGGTTATGTGGCGGGTTTTTATGTGTGTCTGCTGATTTTGGAAGTCTGGTTTGCCTTCAGGGAAGATATCGTTGCACGCTCCAAAACCACGAAGGGTATTCTTGGCAAGGTTTACAAAACGCTGACCCTGGGATCGGATGATGTTTCACCGGCTGCACTTGCCACGGATCATAAAGTCGCTCGTATTCTTGCCATGATAGGTATACCGGGTGCATGTGGCTTGCATGGATATGTCGGTTTTGTATACGGGTCATTGAAAACACGCGAGTGGTGGTCGTCTGACCTGATGTCGCCAATATTCCTGGTGTCGGCCGTAGTA
>JBBQYH010000091.1:0-8194 GCA_038208855.1 Burkholderiales bacterium | reverse complement strand
GTAAGCTTTGGCTTCGCCACCAAATTTCTTCGACAACACGGTTGCGATCGCTGCCGTCAACGTGGTCTTCCCATGGTCTACGTGACCAATTGTGCCTACGTTTACGTGCGGCTTCGTACGTTCAAATTTTGATTTTGCCATTTTAGCTCTCCAGTTTCTTTAGATTATTTTTTATTCATTATTGCTTCAGCCACGTTCTTCGGAGCTTCAGAATAATGTTTAAATTCCATGGTGTAAGTAGCGCGTCCCTGAGTTGCAGAACGTAGCGCAGTTGAATATCCGAACATTTCTGCCAGAGGAACCTCTGCTTTCACAATTTTGCCACCACCAACCATATCATCCATACCTTGAACCATACCGCGACGTGAGGACAAATCTCCCATCACAGTGCCGGTATAGTCTTCAGGTGTTTCAACTTCAACTGCCATCATAGGCTCCAGCAATACAGGGCTGGCTTTGCGCATACCATCTTTGAATCCCATGGAAGCAGCCATTTTAAAGGCATTTTCATTTGAGTCCACGTCATGGTACGAACCATCAAACAGCGTAACTTTCACATCTACTACAGGAAATCCGGCCAATACGCCATTTGGCAAAGTATCTTCTAGCCCTTTTTTCACCGCAGGAATAAATTCGCGAGGAACCGTTCCACCCTTGATCGCGTCAATAAATTCAAACCCTTTGCCGGTTTCATTAGGCTCAACTTTTAACCAAACGTGACCAAACTGACCACGACCACCAGACTGTTTAACGAATTTACCTTCAACCTCAACAGACTTGCGAATAGCTTCACGATATGCCACCTGAGGAGCGCCAACGTTAGCTTCAACACCGAACTCGCGTTTCATACGATCAACTAGAATTTCCAGGTGCAACTCACCCATACCGGAAATAATCGTCTGACCCGACTCTTCATCTGTTTTTACTCTGAACGAAGGATCTTCTTTTGCTAAACGATTCAGTGCCATACCCATTTTTTCTTGATCTTGTTTGGTTTTTGGCTCTACTGCAACGTGAATAACCGGCTCAGGGAAGATCATGCGTTCCAAGGTAATTATCTTTGTTGGATCACACAAAGTCTCACCTGTAGTCGCCTCTTTCAAACCAACTGCAGCAGCAATATCACCAGCAAAAACTTCTTTGATCTCTTCGCGCTCATTTGCATGCATCAGCAAAATACGACCAACACGCTCTTTTTTATCCTTTATCGGGTTATAAACAAAATCCCCAGCCTGCAAGGAACCCGAATATACCCGGAAGAATATCAACTGACCCACAAAAGGATCTGTCATTATTTTGAATGCCAAGGCAGAGAAAGGCTCATCATCACTCGCCTTACGCTCACCGAGCGTACCGTCAGCCAACTCTCCCTTTACCGGAGGAATATCGAGCGGTGAAGGCAAATAATCAACAACTGCATCCAGCATTGCCTGAACGCCTTTGTTTTTAAAGGCCGATCCACACAACATAGGTACGATTTCGCCGGCAATGGTACGTATACGCAAACAATCTTTGATCTCAGCCTCTGACAACTCACCATCTTCGAGATATTTATTCATCATCTCTTCGGTAGCTTCTGCCGCGCTCTCAACCATCTGAGCACGCAAATCTTGTGCAGTCTTAAGCAGATCTGCAGGTATTTCGCGCAAATCGAACTTCATGCCCTGAGTAGAGTCATCCCAGTAAATAGCCTTCATGCGAACCAAGTCCACTACACCTACAAACTTCTCTTCCGCACCAATTGGAATTTGAATAGGCAACACATTGGCACGCAGACGAGTCTTCATCTGCTCAACAACTTTAAAGAAGTTAGCGCCTGAACGATCCATCTTGTTTACGAAAGCGATACGTGGAACTTTGTATTTATTTGCCTGACGCCAAACAGTTTCAGATTGCGGCTGCACACCACCAACAGCACAATAAAGCATACACATACCATCCAGCACACGCATGGAGCGCTCAACCTCGATGGTGAAATCTACGTGACCCGGGGTATCAATAATATTTATACGATGTTCTGGATATTGTTTATCCATCCCTTTCCAGTAACACGTTGTAGCTGCCGAGGTGATCGTAATTCCACGCTCTTGTTCCTGCTCCATCCAGTCCATAACGGCTGCTCCGTCATGCACTTCGCCGATTTTATGCGACACGCCCGTGTAAAATAAAACACGTTCTGTTGCGGTTGTTTTACCCGCATCAATGTGAGCACTGATGCCGATATTACGATAGAGTTCAATTGGTGTTTTGCGTGCCACGGTAGCTACCTAACTTTCTTTTACTTTTTAGTTTCAGTCTTTATTTTAGAAACGGAAATGCGAGAAGGCTTTATTCGCCTCTGCCATACGGTGAACTTCTTCACGCTTTTTCACTGCACCGCCACGGCCTTCTGATGCATCAATCAATTCACCCGCAAGACGCATACCCATGGATTTCTCTCCACGTTTACGCGCGAAGTCTTTTAACCAACGCATGGCCAAAGCCATACGACGGGAAGGGCGCACTTCAACCGGAACCTGGTAGTTTGCACCACCAACACGACGGCTCTTAACTTCAACCTGCGGCTTGACATTTGACAAAGCCAGATTGAAAACCTCGATCGGATCCTTACCGCTTTTCTTGGACACCTGCTCCAATGCACCATAAAGGATACGCTCGGCAACCGACTTCTTTCCTGACGTCATCAACACATTCACAAACTTGGAAAGATCCTGATTGCCAAACTTTGGATCTGGCAGAACATCGCGTTTGGGGACTTCTCTACGTCTTGGCATATCTAAACCTCAAATTAACTTTCTAACTCACAAAATGATCGCAACCAAGCGGGCTGCGATCTCGCCAATTACGCCTTCTTAGGACGCTTGGCACCGTACTTGGAACGTGACTGCTTACGATCTTTTACGCCTGCAGTATCAAGACTTCCGCGAACCATGTGGTAACGCACACCTGGCAGATCCTTCACACGGCCGCCGCGCAACAGCACAACCGAGTGCTCCTGCAAATTGTGGCCTTCACCACCGATGTATGAAATCACCTCAAAACCATTAGTCAAACGCACTTTGGCAACTTTTCGCAAAGCAGAGTTTGGTTTTTTTGGCGTTGTAGTATATACACGGGTACAAACACCACGCTTCTGTGGACTACCCTCAAGCGCTGGCACTTTGCTTTTGGTGATTTCTGCAGCACGGGGGCTACGCACTAATTGGTTAATGGTTGGCATTATATTGTTCCTAAAAACTTTGTTTAATCAATGTATAGCAAAACATAAACCGCCACAGCACGAAGAACTCATCGCGCTATGACGGCGAAAATGACCGCGCATTCTAGTTAAGAACGCGCAGACTGTCAAGCAAGCTAGACGTTTTCCTGTGCCTCTGTATCAGTTACTTCTTCGCTCAAACCCGCACCTTGCGCTATATCCAGACCCAAGCGTTGCTTGCGTCGTGTAGTATGAAAAGCCAAACCCGTACCCGCGGGGATCAGACGCCCAACAATTACGTTTTCTTTCAATCCGCGTAGATCGTCGCGTTTGCCCATTATCGCGGCTTCGGTCAATACACGCGTAGTTTCCTGGAAAGAAGCTGCAGAAATGAAGGAATCTGTCGAGAGCGACGCTTTGGTAATACCCAACAGCATGTGCTGATAAGTTGCCGGGCGCTTGCCTTCAACCGCAATACGTTCATTCTCGGTTAACAGATCCGCACGTTCAACCTGCTCCTTGGGTATGAATTTAGTATCTCCAGCATCTACTACCTGAATTCTTCTTAACATTTGGCGAACAATTACTTCAATATGTTTGTCATTGATCTTCACACCTTGCAGGCGGTAGACGTCCTGAACTTCATCTGTAATATATTGCGCCAAAGCTTCGATTCCAAGCAGTCGCAAGATATCGTGCGGATCAGCTGGACCGTCAACAATCATCTCACCCTGAGTAACCAACTGCCCATCATGAACAAGCACATGCTTATCTTTGGTAATCAGGAATTCATGAGCTTGACCCTCACCATCCGTGATAACCAGGCGTTGCTTGCCTTTTGTCTCCTTACCAAAGGAAGCAGTACCTGTTACATCCGCCAGCATACCCGCATCCTTGGGAGAGCGAGCTTCAAACAGTTCTGCCACGCGAGGTAAACCACCGGTAATATCTCGTGTCTTGGAGGATTCTTGCGGTATACGCGCCAATACCTCACCCACACCAACATGTTGACCGTCTTCAACGGTAATAATACTGCCAACCTGGAAGGTCACCGAAATAGATATATCAGTACCTGCGATTTTGATCTCGTTGCCACTTTCATCCAGCAATCGAACCAATGGACGTACACCCTTGCTTTGCTGGGTACTACGCTTTGGATCAATAACCACAAGACTGGACAGGCCGGTTACATCATCAATCTGACGCGCAACGGTAACACCCTCCTCGACTCCTTCAAAACGAGCCTGACCTGCATACTCTGTAATCACAGGGCGTGTATGCGGATCCCAGGTTGCCAAAACTTCGCCTGCGCGCACAACTGAACCCTCGCGGGTTGTAAGTGTTGCGCCATAAGGCACTTTGTGACGCTCGCGCTCACGACCATGATCGTCAGTCACCATAATTTCGCCGCTTCGCGCAACGACGACCTGAACACCTTTCGCCGTGGTAACCGTACGCATATTTGCGCTGTACTTGATCATACCATTGGACTTGCTCTCAACCTGGCTTGCTACGATAGTACGTGAAGCTGCACCACCAATATGGAAGGTACGCATAGTCAACTGGGTCCCAGGCTCACCGATGGATTGAGCTGCAATCACACCGACAGACTCACCCACCGTAATCATGCCGCCACGTCCCAGATCACGGCCGTAACATTTTGCGCAAAGACCAAAACGAGTCTCGCAAGTCAACGGAGTACGTACACGCACTTCGTCTATACCCAGCGTTTCAATCTGCTCAACCATGTCTTCATCTAGCAATGTTCCTGCTTCGAAAAGAGTTTCGCTGGACTCAGGATTCACAATATCAGTACTGGTAACACGGCCAAGGATACGCTCGCGCAGTGCCTCAATCACTTCTCCGCCTTCAACAAGTGCCTTCATGGAACGACCCAAGTCGGTACCGCAATCTTCCTCGATAACGACCAGATCTTGTGTCACGTCAACCAAACGTCGTGTCAGATATCCAGAGTTGGCTGTTTTCAATGCGGTATCTGCCAGACCTTTTCGTGCACCGTGAGTGGAAATAAAGTACTGCAGTGTGTTCAATCCCTCGCGGAAGTTCGCTGTAATCGGTGTCTCGATAATTGAGCCATCTGGCTTAGCCATCAAACCGCGCATACCCGACAATTGACGAATCTGCGCTGCTGAACCACGCGCGCCGGAATCGGCCATCATATAGATTGAGTTGAACGACTCCTGCATTTCAACTTTGCCTTTTTTGTCAGTACGTACCTGTCCGGTCGCGTACTCGACTATTGGCTCGCTGCCCAACTGGTCCATCATGGCCTTGGCCACTATGTCAGCTGTACGCCCCCAAATATCAACCACTTTATTGTAACGTTCGCCCTGAGTTACCAGACCAG
The DNA here is from genome assembly GCA_038208855.1 of Burkholderiales bacterium. Classification (GTDB taxonomy): domain Bacteria; phylum Pseudomonadota; class Gammaproteobacteria; order Burkholderiales; family Gallionellaceae; genus 39-52-133. The sequence goes on along the minus strand of JBBQYH010000091.1, from coordinate 2,627 downwards.
AAGTGTACTGGGTGTCAATTTCATGCACCTCCTTCTCGGCGGCAGCAATCAGCTCATTCTTCTGTTTTGGCACCAGCATATCGTCAACACAAATTGAAATACCGGCACGAGTTGCAAAAGTAAATCCAGTGCTCATCAGCTTGTCAGCCATAATTACCGTGTCGCGCAAACCGCAACGACGGAAACTGGTATTGATCAAACGCGAAATTTCTTTCTTTTTAAGCGCTTTGTTAACCACACTAAAAGGCAGTCCCGCAGGTAATATTTCCGACAATATTGCACGGCCTATCGTTGTTTCATAACGTGTACGCTTTTCTTGCTTGTCGCCCTTTTCATCCAGGAGAACTTCATTAATACGTACCATAACTTTGGCTTGCAAATCGACTTGTTTGGACTGGTAAGCTCTCATCGCCTCGGACACATCCGCAAACATGGAGCCTTCGCCCATAGCACCCGCTTTGTCGCGAGTCATGTAATACAAACCAAGTACAATATCCTGTGATGGAACAATAATAGGTTCGCCGTTGGCAGGTGACAATACGTTATTGGATGCCAGCATCAGCGTGCGGCATTCCATCTGCGCTTCAAGAGACAGTGGAACGTGAACAGCCATCTGGTCACCGTCGAAGTCGGCGTTAAATGCTGTACAAACAAGGGGATGCAGCTGAATAGCCTTGCCTTCAATCAGCATAGGTTCGAACGCCTGAATACCCAAACGGTGCAGCGTAGGCGCACGGTTTAGCATTACCGGGTGTTCGCGGATGACTTCTTCAAGGATATCCCACACGATAGGCTCTTCAGCCTCGACCATGCGTTTGCCTGCTTTTATTGTTGTAGCGAGACCCATTTTTTCCAGACGTTCAAAGATAAACGGCTTAAACAATTCCAGCGCCATTTTCTTCGGCAATCCGCATTGATGCAGCTTAAGCTGAGGACCCACCACAATGACTGAACGGCCTGAATAGTCAACACGCTTACCCAGTAGGTTCTGACGGAAACGACCGCCCTTGCCTTTGATCATATCGGCCAAAGACTTCAGCGGACGCTTGTTAGCGCCAGTCATGGCTTTGCCGCGACGACCGTTATCCAACAATGAGTCTACAGATTCCTGCAACATGCGCTTTTCATTGCGCACGATAATTTCCGGTGCCTTCAACTCCAGTAAACGCTTTAAACGGTTATTACGGTTAATAACACGACGATAAAGATCGTTCAAATCAGAGGTTGCAAAGCGACCACCATCCAAAGGGACCAATGGACGCAACTCGGGAGGCAATACAGGCAACACTTCCAGCACCATCCACTCCGGCTTGATACCAGACTGAACGAATGCTTCCAAAATTTTCAGGCGCTTAGCATATTTCTTTATTTTTGTTTCGGAACTGGTAGCTTCCAATTCTGCACGCAAATTAAGAACCTCAGCCGGCACATCCAAAGCGCGCAGCAATGCTCTAACACCCTCGGCTCCCATTACTGCCGAAAATTCATCGCCGTACTCTTCAAGTTTGGCTAGATAATCATCCTCGGACAAAAGTTGTCCGCGATTAAGCGGCGTCATGCCAGGCTCGGTAACCACATATGCTTCAAAGTATAGTACGCGCTCAATATCACGCAAAGTCATGTCCAGCACCATACCCAAGCGTGACGGCAAGCTCTTCAGGAACCAGATATGTGCAACCGGAGAAGCAAGTTCAATGTGACCCATGCGCTCACGACGAACTTTAGACAGCGTGACTTCAACGCCGCACTTCTCACAGATTACGCCGCGATGTTTTAGTCGCTTGTACTTGCCGCATAAGCATTCGTAATCCTTGATAGGACCGAAAATCTTCGCACAGAACAGGCCGTCACGTTCAGGCTTGAATGTTCTGTAGTTGATCGTTTCCGGTTTTTTTACTTCGCCGTATGACCATGAACGAATTTTTTCCGGAGAAGCCAGACCGATCTTGATCGAATCAAACTCTTCTTTTTGCGTAACCTGCTTAAATAAATCTAGCAATGCTTTCATTTGCAACTCCTCGTTAACCTTGTGCGCTATCCAATGAACAACGTTCAATACTCTTTAATCACGTATCAAATCGATATCTATACACAAGGATCTTATCTCCTTGGTTAACACGTTAAACGACTCGGGCATGCCCGCATCAATCTTGTGGTCGCCCTTGACGATACTTTCATACACTTTGGTACGTCCGGTCACGTCATCAGACTTGACTGTCAACATCTCTTGCAATGTGTAAGCCGCGCCGTAAGCTTCCAGCGCCCAGACTTCCATCTCGCCGAAACGCTGGCCACCGAATTGCGCCTTACCACCCAATGGCTGCTGGGTTACCAGACTGTATGGACCTGTTGAACGTGCATGCATCTTGTCATCAACCAGATGGTGCAATTTCAACACATGCATATAACCAACAGTAACCGGACGATCAAATTCTTCACCTGTACGACCATCTTGCAGCTTCATCTGACCTGAACGCGGCAGATCAGCCAACTCCAGCATAGTCTTGATCTCTTCTTCGCTTGCACCATCAAAAACCGGTGTTGAGAACGGCACACCCGCTTTCAGATTGCGGCACAACTCAATGATTTCTTCATCGTTGAATGCTGTAATTTCAGCCGCCTGATCA
>JBBQYH010000090.1:0-8320 GCA_038208855.1 Burkholderiales bacterium | reverse complement strand
ATCATCCTTGTAAATTTTGGCCAAGAATTTGCGTATATCTGCAACCTTGGTTTCAGCTTCCAGCATCATGTTGATTTTCTGCCCAAGACCCTTGGCAGCCCAACCCAGATGTACTTCCAACACCTGACCGATGTTCATACGGGACGGTACACCCAGTGGATTCAGTACTACATCAATCGGCGTACCATTGGCCATGCATGGCATATCTTCAACTGGGACGATACGCGATACCACACCCTTGTTACCGTGACGACCAGCCATCTTATCGCCAGGCTGCAAGCGACGCTTGACAGCAACGTATACTTTGACCATTTTCTGCACGCCGGCCTGCAATTCATCGCCTTGAGTCAGCTTGCGCTTCTTCAAGTCAAATGCGGCATCGAACTCTAGCCGCTTCTGCGCCAAGCCATCTTTAACCTGCTCCAGCTGAGCTGCAACAGCGTCATCGCTCAATCGGATATCAAACCAGTGATGGTGCTCTAGTCCTTCCAGATAATCCTTGGTCAACTTTGTACCTTTGGCCAGTTTCTTTGGACCACCATTGGCAACTTTGCCGATCAGCATTTTTTCCAGACGGGTAAATACGTCAACTTCAACGATGCGCATTTGGTCGGCCAGATCTTTTTTGTAACGACCCAACTCATCATCAACAATCTGCTGTGCTCGTGCATCGCGCTGCAAACCTTCACGAGTAAACACCTGAACATCAATGACCGTACCTGAGATACCGGCTTGAACGCGCAAGCTGGTATCTTTAACATCCGATGCTTTCTCACCAAAGATGGCACGCAGCAATTTCTCTTCAGGAGTAAGCTGAGTTTCACCCTTAGGTGTCACTTTACCGACCAGCACGTCGCCCACAACTACTTCTGCACCGATGTGTACGATGCCGCACTCATCCAGACGTGCCATCTGCGCTTCGGACAAGTTTGGTATATCGCGGGTAATTTCTTCAGAACCCAGCTTGGTATCACGAGCAACAACGGTCAACTCTTCAATATGGATGGAAGTGAACCTGTCATCGGAAACTACGCGCTCGGAAATCAAGATCGAATCTTCGTAGTTGTAACCATTCCATGGCATAAACGCCACTAGCATATTCTGACCCAGCGCCAATTCACCCATATCGGTTGAAGCGCCATCGGCAATCACGTCACCGCGATCAATCACATCACCCATCTTTACAAGAGGACGCTGGTTAATATTGGTATTCTGGTTTGATCTGGTGTACTTGGTCAGATTGTAAATATCTACACCTACCTCACCATGCGTTGTTTCATCATCATTGACACGCACGACGATACGACCGGAATCAACATAATCTACACGACCACCGCGCCAAGCCTGAACCGCAGTGCCCGAGTCTATCGCCACCGTGCGTTCAATACCTGTACCCACTAGTGCTTTTTCAGCACGCAAGCACGGTACAGCCTGGCGTTGCATGTTCGCACCCATCAGCGCACGGTTCGCGTCGTCATGCTCCAGGAACGGAATCAGCGAAGCCGCAACTGAAACTACCTGTGAAGTAGACACGTCCATGTATTCAATCTTGTCCGGCGTAGCCAGAACAAATTCGTTATGTTGGCGTGAAGACACGATATCGTTGGTAAATTTTCCCTTGCTATCCAGCTCAGCATTAGCTTGAGCAATGGTGAATCTACCTTCTTCAATGGCTGACAGATAATCCACATCCATCGTTGCACGGCCTTTTGCCACGCGACGATAAGGTGTTTCAATAAAGCCATAAGTATTGGTACGCGCATAAAGCGACAACGAGTTGATCAAACCAATGTTCGGACCTTCCGGTGTCTCAATCGGACAGACACGGCCGTAATGCGTTGGATGCACGTCACGTACTTCAAAGCCAGCACGTTCGCGAGTCAAACCGCCTGGGCCCAATGCAGAGATACGACGCTTGTGCGTCACTTCTGACAGCGGATTGGTTTGATCCATAAATTGCGACAATTGACTGGAGCCAAAAAATTCTTTCACGGCAGCAGAAATTGGTTTCGCATTGATCAAATCATGCGGCATAAGATTGTCGGTTTCAGCCTGACCCAAGCGTTCTTTTACCGCACGCTCAACACGCGCCAAGCCGGTACGGAACTGGTTCTCTGCCAACTCACCCACCGCACGAATACGGCGATTGCCGAGATGGTCGATATCGTCGATCTCGCCGCGGCCGTTGCGCAACTCAACCAGAATTTTGATAACGGAGATTATATCCTCATTGGACAATGTAACGGCGCCAGTCAGCTCTTCACGTCCAACGCGGCGGTTAAACTTCATACGTCCTACCGCTGACAAATCATAACGCTCTTCCGAGAAGAACAAGCCGTTAAACAACCCTTCAACCGCATCTTCTGTAGGAGGCTCACCAGGACGCATCATTCGATAGATAGCCACGCGTGCTGTCCATAAATCAGTGGTTTCATCCAGACGCAACGTTTGTGAAATATATCCACCCTGATCAAGGTCATTGGTATACAAGGTATGGAACTTTGTAACACCTGACTCGTGCATCTTTACCAGCAGCTCTTCTGTTATTTCATCATTGGCATTGGCAATAATTTCGCCGCTGTCTTTATCCACAATATTTTCAGCCAGCACACGGCCAAACAAAAAGTCAGGACCGACACCTAGCTTGTTAATTCCGTCTTCACTCATTTCGCGTACATGACGCGCAGTAATACGCTTATCCATGGCGACTATAACTTTGCCTGCCTTGTTCATAATGTCAAAGCGAGCAATTTCACCACGCAAACGTTCGGGCACAACTTCAAACTGTATGCCTTTCTTGCTCATGTGGAAGGCATCAAAGTCAAAAAATGCCGCCAAAATCTGCTCATTGGTAAATCCTATGGATTTAAGCAGTATGGTTACTGGCAACTTGCGGCGACGGTCGATACGGAAATACACGAAATCCTTGGCATCAAACTCGAAATCCAGCCAGGATCCACGGTAAGGAATTACACGTGCCGAAAACAGCAGCTTGCCGGAAGAATGGGTTTTGCCGCGATCATGCTCGAAGAACACACCGGGAGAACGGTGTAACTGCGACACGATTACGCGCTCTGTACCGTTAATTACAAATGAGCCTGTATGTGTCATCAGCGGAATTTCGCCCATGTACACTTCCTGCTCTTTCACTTCCTTGACAGTAGGTTTGGATGCCTCCTTGTCCAACAGCGTCAGTCGCACGCGTGCACGCAAAGGCGATGCATAGGTGAGGCCACGCTGTTTACATTCTTTTACGTCAAAGGGCGGAACACCCAGCACATAACTGACATAGTCCAGACGGGCAAACTTGTTATGACTTTCAATTGGAAAAATAGAATTGAAAGCAGCTTGCAATCCCTGATTTTTTCGCTGCGCAGGTTCTGTATCTGCCTGTAGAAAATCACTATAGGATTCCAGTTGAGTGGACAAGAGATAAGGCACCGGCAACGCAGCGATCCGCTTGGCAAAACTTTTCCGGATACGTTTTTTTTCAGTAAAAGAATAACTCATTGATATCTCCACGACCGAAGGAAAAAGACAAAGGATAAAATACAATTAACTCGAATGTTATCCATTAACTTCTTCTGTAAATAATTGCGCATATTGTTATGCAATAAAAAACGGCTAAAGGGCTGACGGAAACCGCCAGCCCTTTAGTACAAGCTCGTATTACTTAATTTCTGCAGTTGCACCAGCCTCAATCAATTGCTTGCTGATTGCATCGGCATCAGCCTTGTTAACGCCTTCTTTCACAGCTTTTGGCGCGCCATCAACCAAGTCCTTGGCTTCTTTCAAACCCAAACCGGTAATTGCACGAACAGTTTTAATCACGCCAACCTTGCTGTCGCCAGCAGACATCAACATAACAGTAAACTCAGTTTGCTCTGCTGCTGCAGCAGCTCCGCCACCCGCTGCGCCAGCCGGGCCTGCAACTGCAACTGCAGCAGCGGAAACACCAAACTTCTCCTCCATCTCTTTGATCAAAGCAGACAGATCCAAAACACTCATTTGCGCGATCGCGTCCAGAATTTCAGCTTTATTAACAGCCATGTAAATCTCCTAAAATTTAAATACTTCAGTATGCAATAGAGCAGCGCTTTTATTAAGCGGCTGCCGACTCAGCTTCTTTTTTATCGCGAATTGCAGCTAGGCCACGTACAAATGTGCTTGTTGTTGCGAGCATAGTGCCCATCAACATTGCAATCAATTCGTTGCGACTTGGAGTAGCGGCGAGAACCTTGACATCTTCAACAGACATCAAAGTACCCGACATACAACCAGCTGTAATCACCAACTTAGGATTTGTTTTTGCAAAATCATTAACTACTTTTGCCGCAGATACAGCATCAGGGCTGATGCTGTAAATTAGCGGGCCAACCATCTTGTCTGCCAATACCGCAAAAGGAGTTTCCTGTACCGCGCGGCGAACCAATGTATTTTTCAATACATGCAAATACACACCGGACTTACGTGCTTCTGCACGCAGCTTGGTAATATCGCTCACCTGAATGCCACGGTATTCTGCTAAAACAATAGTCTGCGCTTGCGCCAATTGCGCGCTCACTTCAGCCACTACTGCCTGTTTTTCTTGCAGATTTAGACTCAAGACTTTCCTCCATTTTTTAATGAATACCTAAATAGGACAGGCACTTAGCCAACCCTATTAGAACTCACGATTAATAACCGCGTCCACAATTTCAATACTGCTTGTGGGCACACCATCTGCGTGGGCCAACAGCTTGCGCCGTAATTTAAAGCGGGTAAAAGCTTTTCCCGCCACCTACGGTCTTTGATAATCTGCCATTCTTGCCAGCAGTCCAAAGTCTTTCATCGACACGGTGCAATGCGCCATGCCGCATTAATTCAAATTAAGCAACCAGACTTGCCTGCTCTATGCGTATGCCTACGCCCATCGTGCTTGAAATTGCTACTTTCTTCAGGAACACACCTTTGGCAGCGGCAGGCCTTGCTTTATTCAAAGCATCAACCAAAGCCAGCATATTTTCACGCAAAGCTGAAGATTCAAAGGAAGCACGACCTATAGTGCACTGCACAATGCCGTTCTTGTCGGTACGGTATTGCACCTGACCCGCTTTGGCATTGCGCACAGCGCCTGCTACGTCAGCTGAAACAGTGCCGACCTTAGGGTTAGGCATCAAGCCGCGCGGGCCAAGGATTTGACCCAATTGACCAACAATACGCATGGCATCAGGTGATGCAATGACTACGTCAAAATCCATATTGCCCTTTTTAATGCTTTCAGCCAGATCTTCAAATCCAACCACATCAGCACCGGCAGCCTTAGCTTCTTCAGCCTTAGGACCCTGGGCAAAGACTGCAACACGTACTGTCTTACCTGTACCTTTGGGCAATACTACAGATCCGCGCACAAGCTGATCCGATTTACGTGCATCAATTCCCAGATTTACGGCAACGTCGATAGATTCATCAAATTTTGCTTTTGCTGTTGCTTTAACTAGTTTCAAAGCCTCATCAAGCGTGTAAAGCTTGGTACGATCAACCTGGGCAGCAAGTGCCTTGTAACGTTTGGAGATATGAGCCATTTTTATTCCCCTTCCACAGTAATGCCCATGCTGCGCGCACTGCCAGCAACGGTACGTACAGCTGCATCCATATCGGCAGCTGTCAGATCGGCTTGTTTGGTTTTTGCAATATCTTCCGCTTGCTTGCGTGTCAGCTTGCCTACCTTGGTAGTATGCGGAGTAGGGCTACCTTTTTGTATGCCAGCAGCTTTCTTAATCAAGATAGAAGCTGGTGGGCTCTTCATGACAAAAGTGAAACTCTTGTCCGCAAAAGCAGTGATTACCACTGGAATTGGCAGTCCTGGCTCTATACCCTGGGTCTGCGCGTTAAATGCCTTGCAGAATTCCATAATATTGAGACCACGCTGACCCAGCGCAGGACCGATTGGAGGGCTGGGATTTGCTTTCCCAGCAGGAACTTGCAGCTTGATAAAGCCAACAATCTTCTTTGCCATTTTGATACTCCTATTAGTGGGTTAAACGCATATCGCTAAACTTAGATACGCTCCCCGTTTGTCATACCGACACTTGTCGGTTCTTGCATCTACTTCAAATCTTTAATTTAAACTTTTTCTACTTGACCAAAATCTAGCTCTACCGGTGTAGAACGACCAAAAATGGTCACTGCAACGCGCAACTTGCTCTTGTCATAATTGACAGTCTCAACATTGCCGTTGAAATCAGTGAATGGACCCTCTTTTACCCGCACAGATTCACCCACTTCAAACAGCACTTTAGGACGGGGCTTCTCAACACCCGCCTGCATTTGCTGCATAATATTTTCAACTTCCTTCTGGCTAATGGGAGTTGGCTTCATTGCCGTACCACCAATAAAACCCGAAACCTTAGGGATACTCTTAACCATATGCCATGTCTCGTCGGTCATTTCCATCTCGACCAGAACATAACCAGGATAAAACTTTCTTTCACTTAGTTTCTTTTGACCTGCTTTTAGTTCAACGACCTCTTCAACCGGAACCAGAATCTGGCCAAACTTATCCTCCATTCCAGCCCGGGCAATTCTTTCAAGCAAGGCACGCTGCACACTTTTTTCAAATTGTGAATACGTATGAACGACATACCAGCGCATTGACATTATTAACCCCGTCCCATCAGTTTGTTCAGCGTGAATAAAAGGGTCGAATCAACCGCCCATAGGAAAAGCGCCATCGTTATGGCGAACAATACAACCACACCGGTGGTCTGGTAAGTTTCTTTCCAAGTCGGCCAAACGACGCGCTTTGCTTCGGCAATGGACTCCTTGCCAAAACCAAAGAAACGCTTGCCCTGCTCGGTTGTCCATAACAGCGCTGCTGCCAAGGCCAAGCCAAGCAAAACAGAACTCACTCGCAATACTTCAGCAAAAGCAATGCTACTGCCTTGCAAATAATAGTAACCAGCTATGCCGGCCACCACCAAGAGGAAAGCCACGCTTATTTTGATTATATTCATCATGCGCATTTCACCCCTAAATTCAACTTTATCAACAACTTATATATGGCAGGCCAGGAGGGTCTCGAACCCCCAACCCTCGGTTTTGGAGACCGATACTCTACCAATTGAGCTACTGGCCTAATAAACTTTAAAGCACTTCAGGCAGAGCGGGAAATCCAGCTCCGCCACAAGCTCAAACTTCTCAAGCAATAATCTTTGCTACCACACCCGCGCCAACTGTACGACCACCTTCACGAATCGCAAAACGCAAGCCCTCTTCCATCGCCACTGGGGCAATCAGGTTCACGGTCACGGATACGTTGTCGCCTGGCATTACCATTTCGGTGCCTGCCGGCAATTCAACTGCGCCGGTTACGTCTGTGGTACGGAAGTAGAACTGTGGACGATAGCCCTGGAAGAATGGCGTATGACGACCACCCTCATCCTTGCCCAATACGTAGATCTCGGCTGAAAATTTTGTGTGCGGGGTGATGGAGCCCGGCTTGGCCAATACTTGACCGCGCTCGACTTCTTCACGCTTGGTGCCGCGCAACAGTACGCCGACGTTGTCGCCAGCCTGACCTTGGTCCAGCAACTTGCGGAACATTTCCACGCCGGTGCAGGTAGTCTTGAGCGTGGGCTTGAGGCCGACGATTTCAATTTCTTCACCAACCTTGATGATGCCGCGCTCTATACGACCTGTTACCACGGTTCCACGACCAGAGATGGAGAAGACGTCTTCTACAGGCATCAGGAAGGCTCCGTCAAGGGCGCGTTCGGGTTGCGGGATGTAGGTATCAAGGGCTTCAGCCAGTTTCATGATGGCTGCTTCGCCCAGCTCGCCTTGATCGCCTGACAGAGCCAGGGTGGCAGAGCCTTTGATGATAGGCACATCATCGCCAGGGAAGTTGTATTTGGTGAGCAGTTCGCGAATTTCCATTTCAACCAGTTCCAGCAGTTCCGCGTCGTCCACCATGTCGCATTTGTTCATGAAGACGATGATGAAGGGTACGCCTACCTGGCGGGCCAGCAGGATATGCTCACGTGTTTGCGGCATTGGGCCGTCAGCTGCGGATACCACGAGGATGGCGCCGTCCATTTGGGCAGCTCCAGTAATCATGTTTTTAACGTAGTCGGCGTGACCCGGGCAGTCAACGTGCGCATAGTGACGGTTGGCTGTTTCGTATTCAACGTGGGCGGTTTTAATAGTAATACCACGCGCCTTTTCTTCCGGTGCCGCGTCAATTTGGTCGTAAGCTTTGGCTTCGCCACCAAATTTCTTCGACAACACGGTTGCGATCGCTGCCGTCAACGTGGTCTTCCCATGGTCTACGTGACCAATT
>JBBQYH010000089.1:0-8398 GCA_038208855.1 Burkholderiales bacterium | reverse complement strand
GGGTTCCAGGCAGGGGGTTGAACAACATCAAATCACGTGTTGCGGAGATGAGCGGCTCCCACGAATGGGGGATTGAACGGCAGGGTGCAGATAAGGGATACTGCTACCTTGCTCTGCGCTTTCCATTTTCCACCGATGAATAATTTGAAGCATATACTGCTGATAGAAGACTTTGAAGAGATCCGCAACTGGCTTGCCGGATTATTGCGCGAGGCATTCGGTGAGGTGACCATTGTCGAGGCTGCAACGGTTGCACAAGCTTATGCAAATCTTGAGGCGCATACTTTCGATTTAATCGTGATGGACCTCAATCTTCCGGATGGAACCGGGGTAGATATCTTGCATCGCATTAAAATGCAGGGATTAACGGCACATTGTATCGTTGCTACAGCTTACGATGATGATGCGCATCTTTTGCCCGCACTGCATGCCGGTGCCGATGGTTATTTGCTCAAAGATCAACCCGGTGAACAACTGATCCGCGATCTGAACGGCATTATGAACGGCTCTCCGCCGTTGTCTCCTCCCATAGCACGGCGCATCATGCGGCTGGCCAAACAAGAGCCTCCAACACCGTTGTTGATCCCCATCAGCCCGCGAGAAGAAGAGGTGTTGACCTATATTGCCAAGGGACTCAGCCGCGTGGAAATTGCACAAGTACTCGGGGTGAGTACCCATACTATTGCCACGCATGTTGGTTCTATTTATAACAAGCTGGATATTTCCTCCCGTGCTGAAGCCACTGTGGAAGCGATACGCCGGGGGTTGATCAGTATCTGAGTATTGCTTTAAACCTTTTCCCGAAGGTAAATGCATACTTTACACAGCAGACTTTATCTACCGGGGTGCAATAGGGTTTTTGCTGCCCAGCTCTGCAGAATGGACCGGTTCGTCACCAATAGTAACGTTTGAAAATATGCGGCCTATATTCATCAATCCGCATTCAATATCGCACGCCGCTTGGTTTGGATTATTCCAACATTGAATATTCCGCTTATGTGCATGGGATTCCAGATTTATCCGTATGAGCTCAATATAATATTATTTAATATAATCAATATATTGCATATCGACCAGTGTTGGCCTATCAACCGATTGGCTGATATGTAAGATTGCGTTTTCATGATATTTTTAACCAAGTTACTGCTTTTGTTTGTAACTTGAATATTGTTGTAGTCAATTCAAGTGTTGTTATGATTTTTTAGAAGGAAGTTTGGTTTTATGAATTTAGGTAATTAGGGGAAAATAAATGGTAAAAAATGTAATTTTTTCAGGAATATTGTTGTTTGTTATATCAACTGTGGCTCAAGCTGCAGAAGATCAGGATTTCAAGCATTTTTCAGTATCAATCAATGCAGTACCCAGCCTGCAAAACTCCACCGATACAAGTGTTCCGGGTGAAAGCAGCATTAGTGACAAGTCCTATCAGTACCAGGCAAATTTTATCAATCAGCCACAAGAGTGGAAAGCAGGGCCTGTCAGCCAGAGATTGGATTACTATTCATTGCGTGCGTTTGCCTACAAGCATGCGTATACCGATCCTGAAGCCAGTTCCAGTGGCGCTGCCGGTGTTGGCAGCGTTGAAGGATTCGCTTTTTTATATGGGCAGCGTTATCTGGTGGCGGATAAGGGTTACCAGGGCTTTGGTTTTGGCTGGTATGCGGGTTATGCAATGATTACGGATATTTGGGTGCAGAAATGCTGCGGTGCTGCGCCTACAACAGAGAAAAAAGGGATTCCGGTTGTTGCCGCCGAGCTGTTCTACAAGTTCAATGTAACATCCAGTTTCTACATTGAGCCGGGAGTAACTGCAGCTTACGATAACAAGGGAAACAACCCGATCAATATTGTTCCTGCCATTATCATCGGCGGAGAATTTTAACTTCAAGTTATCCGGGCTGTAGTGTTTGCAACAATAAAAAAACCGCATTGGCGGGTTTTTTATTGTTGCATGTTTTATTTTTCCGCCTGCTGCTGCATCGCCCTCATGGCTGCGTAGATGCCGTTTTTTTCCAGTAGTTCAGGATGCCGACCGCGTTCAACGATGTGGCCGGTATCGATTACCAGGATTTCATCGGCTTCCACCACGGTGGATAGTCGGTGCGCGATGATCAGGCTGGTGCGGCTTCTGGCGATCTCCAGCAGTTCGGCCTGGATGGCTTTTTCGGTTTTGGTATCCAGCGCAGAGGTGGTAAGCAGATTTCAAAAGTAACAGAAAAAATAAAATTGTTGACTGGTGGCATTTCTGATACCATTTGATCATGCTTATCGTTCTTGATACCAATGTATTCGTGGGTGCCTGTCTTGGAACAGGCGCATCGAATGCTGTTGTGGCGGCTTGTCTACGGGGGGAGCATACGCCACTGATGGGCACTGCACTGTTTACCGAATACGAGGATGTGTTAAGTCGTAGCAGGTTGTTTCAGAAATGCAGGCTGACTGCAGTTGAGCGTGATGAGTTGCTGGATATTTTTCTTGCTATGTGTCGTTGGACGCGCATATATTATGGCTGGCGTCCAAATTTACCCGATGAGGGCGATAATCATCTTGTTGAGCTAGCAGTTGCAGGCGGGGCCGAATATATTGTGACACGTAACCTGAAAGACTTGCAGAGCAAGGAATTAAAATTTCCAAATCTTGTGGCGATTACGCCCGAGCATTTTTTGAAAGAGATGAAAACATGAGTGCCTTAACTATTCGCTTGCCAGACGACAAGCATCAACGCTTGAAAGAGTTGTCACAACGCCGCCACACGAGTGTAAACCGCCTGATCGATGAAATGACCACGCTTATGCTTGCCGAGTTTGATGCTGAAACACGCTTTCAATTACGAAGCGAACGTGGTCAGAAAAAAACAGCACGCGGCTTGGAGTTATTGAAAAAGGCCAAGGGTAATTAAGCTGTAGCCAGTCGTCCCGGAAAAATTCAACTATTTTCCTGCGCGTACGCATATAAAAATGAGGTTGCGCTGATTTTTCTGTCGCCTCTGCTGGGGCGTCAGGAATAGATCAGGCTATGACTGGTATGTTTGTGTTTAATCTTTACGGGTTCAGGCCCCTCGCTTCGCTCTCCCCGTCCCTTGGGGCGCATTTTGGTAGGGTGCGTGTGACGCACCCTACACATAACCCGCTGCTTGCGGCGGGGTGGTCTATTCTTCCGCTTGCTGCTGCATTGCCCACATGGCGGCATATAGGCCGTTCTTTTCCAATAACTCGGGATGTCTTCCGCGTTCAACAATATGTCCGCCATCAATTACCAGAATTTCATCCGCCTCCACCACGGTAGAAAGACGATGCGCAATAATCAGGCTGGTGCGACTTCTGGCAATTTCCAGCAATTCTGCCTGGATGGCTTTTTCGGTTTTGGTATCCAGAGCTGAGGTGGCCTCGTCCAGGATCAAGATGGTTGGATTTTTCAGCAGGGTGCGGGCGATGGCAACACGTTGCTTTTCGCCACCGGATAGTTTCAGTCCCCGCTCACCAACAACTGTGTCCCAGCCTTGCGGCAGGGATTCAATAAACTTGAGAATATGTGAGGCGCGTGCCGCTTCTATCACTTCATTGCGTGTGGCTTCCGGGCGGCCATAGGCGATGTTGTAAAAGATACTGTCGTTGAATAACACGGTATCCTGGGGTACTACGCCGATGGCAGCACGCAGGCTTTCCTGGCTGATCTGGCGGATGTCCTGGCCGTCAATTCTGATGCTGCCGCTAGTGACGTCATAAAAGCGGAACAGCAATCGTGCCAGTGTGGATTTTCCTGCTCCGCTGGCGCCCACTACGGCGACGGTTTTGCCGGCAGGGATGGTGAAATTGACGTCATGCAGAATAGTCCTGTCGGCATTGTAAAAAAAACTGACATGTTCAAATTTCACTTCGCCGCCATGCACCTCGAGAGGATGCGCATCTTTTGCATCTTCCACTTCGCGGGGACGATGCAGTAATTCAAACATGCGTTCCACATCGGTGACGGATTGTTTGATCTCGCGGTACATGACGCCCAGAAAACCGAGCGGCTGGAACATTTGCAGCAGGAAGGCATTGACCATCACCAGGTCGCCCAGTGTGAGCGTGCCCTCGACCACGCCATTGGCCGCACGGATAACCATCAGCGTGACACCGATGGCGATGGTGCCGGCCTGGGCTGCGTTCAGGAATCCCAGCGAGCGCTGGGATTGCAGGGAGGCATGCTCCCAATCGGCCAGGCTGCCGTCATAACGCTTGGCTTCATAGCCTTCATTGCCGAAATATTTTACGGTTTCGTAGTTCAACAGGCTGTCGATGGCCTGGCCGTAGGCTTCTGAATCCAGCGCGTTGGCACGACGCACAAACTGGGTGCGCCAGTCGGTGATGGTGACAGTGAAGGCGATGTACACCACAAGCGTGATCAGCGTAATCACGCCGAAGACCCAATCCAGCTTGACGAACAATATTCCCGCCACCATCAGTATTTCCAGCACTGTGGGTGTAATGCGGAATAGCAGGAATCCAACCAGACTGGAAATGGCACGCGAGCCGCGTTCTATGTCGCGGGTGATGCCGCCGGTCTGGCGTTCCAGGTGAAAGCGCAGGGACAGTGCGTGCAAGTGTTCGAATACAGCCAGGCTGACCCTGCGCATGGTGCGTTGCGTGACTTTGCCAAACACGACATCGCGCAAATCGGCAAAGGTGGTGCTGGCGAAACGCAGCAGGCCGTAAGCAATGATGAGGGACAAGGGCAGTACCAGGCTGGCATGTGATTTGTCCAGCGCGTCGATGATCTCTTTCAATACCAGCGGTACCATCACCGATGCCAGTTTTGCACCTACCAGCAGCGTTAGCGCAAGCAGTACACGTCCGCGAAACTCCCACAGATAGGGAAACAGTTTGCCGATAGAGCGTAAATCGGTATGTACAGCTTCAGCGGGAGGTGCTAGGGAAAAACGCCGGGAACGGGCCATCTGGGTAGTGGTATTATTTAATAAAAAAGTTGATCGGGCTATATTGCTGTTCAGTGCGTAATTTTAACTCAAAACACTTTACCCGAAGACGGCAAGGGTGAATACTTATATCCATCCATCCTGGAAAGGAAAATTATCATGAGTCATAAACACGACAACCAGTTGAGTACCATCTTTCATGACCCTGTCAGCGGTAATATACACTGGAGAGAGGTTGAGTCCCTGTTGCATCATATGGGGGCGACGATTACGCCGGCACATGGCGCCCGCTTTCACGTTACCCTGAATGGCGTTGAATGTTTTCTGCATCACCCGCATCAGGGTAGTGTCTGTGACAGGAATTTGATCAAATACCTGCGCGAGTTTTTGCTGCGCGCAGACGTAAAGCCGGCAGACAAATCGGGTAAGGTGTGACTATTCATTCGACATGTTTAATGATTATATTTTCCAGTAGAAATTGTGTCATGATTTCACGATGAAAGTTTTGCTGTTGCGAAATGTAAAAGTATGCGCCGCAGCGGTTTTGGCACTGTTTTTATTTGCGTTGATGCATACATCCTTGTTGGCAGAGGAAATGCCGGAATCCCCGCCAAAAATCAAATTGGTTCAAGAATATTCCATAGCCAGTCTACCTTTGTGGGAGGCGGGGTTCGTAGCCGCAGGCGTTAATCAACCGGCCTATCCGGGCGCGGAAGATCGGGCAAGTCTCATGTTTGCATTGCCATTTGTGATTTATCGCGGAGATTATTTGCGTATAGATCGAGGCACAGTGGGTTTGCGCGCAATTAAAACGCCACGAGCAGAATTGGATGTGGGTTTCGCAGCTTCACTGGGTTCACGCTCGTCGGATGTTGAAGCGCGACGGGGTATGGATGACTTGGGTACGCTGGTGGAATTCGGGCCAAGATTGAAAATTCATTTGGGCGATGTAACCAATGGTCATGGTAGTTCGCGTATTCAGATTCCGGTTCGGGGCGTATATGATTTAAATGATCATTTGAAATGCCGCGGTATCGCTTACGAATTGCAATGGGTAAAGGATATGGAGCTGCCAGATGACTGGATAGTGACTACCAATTTTGGCGCATTATTTGGTGACCAGCAGCTTGCGGATACTTACTATCGTGTGGCTCCGGGCGAGGCAACATCGATTCGTCCCTCATATAATGCTTCTAGTGGTTTGATTTCATGGCAGGCAAGTATATTTGCTTCTCGCTATATTACCCGAGATATGCGGCTGTTAAGCTATCTGCGATTTGACTCTTTGGAGAGCTCGGCGAATCATGACAGTCCGCTTGTGCGCAGAGATACTGGGTGGACATTCAGTCTTGGTTTGTTGTGGACGCTTTCACATTCGGCGGCTTATGCCAGGGAGTGATTTGTCCGGATAGCTTGGCTGCATTTTATAAATGCCATTAACGCTCGAAATTTATGATCAGCAATAAGCGCTCAAGTTTCCCTCTTTAAATTGGAATAGGTAATGGATAAAGATTTTTGGCATGAACGTTGGGAACGCGCAGAGACAGGCTTTCACGAGGGTACGGTTAACGCCCACTTAAAGCAGTACTGGAAAAAGCTGAATATTGTTCAGGAGAGCAGAGTGTTTGTTCCCTTGTGCGGAAAAAGTGTGGATATGCACTGGCTCCGCGCACAGGGATATACGATAGCTGGAGTCGAACTGAGCAGTATAGCCGCGCAAGCGTTTTTTCAGGAGCATGGTTATGTTCCACAACATTATGTCGGAGGAAAATTTGAACATTACGAAGCGAACAACATTCACGTATATTGCGGGGATTTTTTTGATTTGAGCAGGGAGGATATGGCGGGAGTGCAGGCGGTGTACGATAGAGCATCCATGGTCGCATTGCCGCCGGATTTGCGCGAACGTTATGTTCAGCATCTGTTGGAAATTATGTCCCCTGGGGTAAAGATTTTACTGGTTGCTTTTGACTATCCTCAGCAAGAAATGCAGGGCCCGCCCTTCTCGGTTTCAACGGCAGAAGTAGAAGCGCTTTACAGTAAATATGCAAATATAAGTTTGCTGGCACAAATAGATGCACTCCCCCTTAATCCGCGATTTAAAAAAAGAGGATTAACCCGTTTGCAAGAAAGCATTTTTTTGCTAACTTTGATGTAAGACCGAGAGTGGCATTTTCAGGTCTGTTTGGTTTTGTATATGCGTCTCAGCAAATGTATTAAATATCCCTTGCCCCGAATTTTTTTCAAAGTTGCTGAAAGAGCCAACTTTATACGCTGGTAGGCCGGCCAGTTGTCAAGATAAGCATGCACAAGGTTGCGGTAATACATGACCCTCTCGTATACGTGATTGAACCAGCGTATTTTCAACAAGGTCGGGCGTGTAAGGTTGAAGATGCGCGAAAATAAAGCCATGCCGATGATTTTTGCAGCTGTAAAAATAAGGCTGCCGATTAACCAGTGCCCTTGAGCAATGGCATGCAGGCCTAGAAGTTTGGCCGGTACAAGTATGCTGCTTGGCAACAGGAAAGCAAAAACCGCCCAATATGATGTTAGCGCCGAGATATTTTTTTCTATAGCGCGGACCGCAGTTAGCGTGCCCAGATGCGCCATCAATCTGGCGGTCGTGTCCCAGATAAACTCCTCGAACAGGAATACCATTGCGGCCAGCCAGATTAACGGGAGCAATATCAGCCGCTTGACTTTTCTGAACAAGTTTCGTTGGCCGCCCGGATATTTGTTGAGCATTATGCGTCTGCAGATTTGTTACACAATTAAGGCGTTCAAATAACTAGAAACAGAGTCATCAATATGTATATGCCGAGTCCCGCCAAAACCAGGCTGCTGGACAGTAGTAGTCCGGGGTATTTTCTTTCTCTGGGTCGGACCGGATTAATGGTAATCACTGCTATGGCCAGAATAATGAGGTCATCCAGCATATAGGCGAAGTCATAAAGTGCCAGATAGCCGTAGTTGTGCAGTGTTCCAAATTTTTGCAGGGTCAGGACAGCGGAATATAAAGCAGGGAAGACGGATGTGTAGGTAAGCTCGCTGATTTGCACTACGATGGCCAATGCAATCGTGCCCAATATTGAAGCAATCAAAGTTTGTGCCTGCACAATCTTGCGTATGTGGGTGTAAATTCCGGGTTTTGCGATTTCATGTGAAGTCAGCGACAGCGTTTGTCCAAAATATATATACTTTTTAAAATAAATTGTTCCGGCAAGCAGTGCTGTGGCGGCTATAACCATTTGTATGATGCGTGAAATGTTGATCAGCGCAAAGAGATTGAACCACACCGCCAGCACAACAAAATAAATCAATGTCTGCACACTGATAAAGGTTCCGGCGATGGTAAACATCCGTGTGCGGTCCTTCAGCGGGGCCAGTAGCGATATCATCAGGATTAAAACCCATGTCGAAGCATGATTGAGTCCGTCAAGCATTCCCATTGCAATCGTGAATACTGGCAGCCCGATACTG
>JBBQYH010000088.1:0-8478 GCA_038208855.1 Burkholderiales bacterium | reverse complement strand
CTCACAATATAGGGCAGGTAGTCAGCCAGCGGAAAGCCGAAGAAACTGTGTCCTTCAACCGAATAATGCGCGGTTATCACACCCATCCCGACCTGTGTCAAAATCAGGCCTATCACCACGTAAAAATATTTTTTGGTTGCTTTCATCGACGGTGTCGGTTTCATGTCGAAGAAAGGGTCTATTTTAGGCGCTGGAGGATCGACTTCTTCCTTGCTGACAGAATGGTAAAAAATCATCCCCGCAATGGCCGCGATCAACAAAATGACACTGGCGATCGACCAGATGCCGGTGCCGGCGGTTGGTGTATTGCCAACCAGAGGCTCATGCGGCCAGTTACTTGTATAGCTGATATCGGAAGCGCCAGGCCTGTCGGTGGCTGCCGACCAGGCTGACCAGAAAAAGAATGCAGGCAGCGCTTGCAGATCCTCCTGGTTTGGCAGCGATCCGGCATTCATTGCATATTGTTCGCGCAATTTATCCAGTGACGGGTCATTACCAAACAAACCAGTGTAGTGCTGCGCGACCTGCCGAACAGCTTCAGCGCGTTCTGGTGTAAGCGTAACAATACCGGTTTTGGCATCGTAAGTATTGAGTCGCATTTCGTTCTTGAGCCGGGCGTTCAGCTCTGCCTGCTGACCGATAGTCAACTGTTCGTATGGTTTGCCGAAATCGTGCTGCGCCCATATCGTTCGCAATGCCAGTGCTTCACGATGTAGCCAATCGGACGACCAGTCCGGCGCGACATAACTGCCATGCCCCCATACCGTTCCCAACTGCTGACCTCCGGCGGAAAGCCATGCTTCCTGACCGCGTTGAACTTGTCCTTCTGAAAACACAATGGCGCCATTGCTACTGATTACTTTTTGCGGAATAGGTGGGGCCGTCAAATATATTTCAGTGCCGACCCAGCCTAAAACGGCAAAGGACAATACACAAATGACGGCGAGCCAAGTCCAGAGTTTGCGGGCAGAATGCATGATATGGATTCCTTGTTTGTGATTAAAATAAAGAGTGAATTGGCGCAATGCTTACCCCAATACACCAACTAAGATATATATTATATATATCTATTAAAAGAAGCAAATAGTATATATCTATTAATTTAATTTATTTTTAATCAATTGATTGGATGGTTCGTGGCAAGCTACGGGGCCTGCACAACAGGTGAGATTGGCTAGCAATTTGCAACCTTATGCACACCGCAAGGGTAGCGAACCCAATAAAAAAGTGACATGTCCGGCGAGACAATATTACTGAACACCCTGCATCCTGAATAAAATCCTCTCAGAATCGGTATGTGTCAACGGACAAATTGCCGGGAAATTTTTGCATGCCGGCGCATATGGCAGATCAATCATGCTGAATTCTGTGATTAACAATACTAGTCGGGTTCAAACTATTATTGCTTGCAAAACTTTGTTGTCTTTCCTGTTTATGATGTATCGCATGTACGTCGCCTACCTTTCTTCGCCACTGTTTTTTGCAGCGGCGTTTTCGGGCGGCTGCAGATTTCCACCGAAGAACAGTGTGCTCAACCAGTACAAAAAGAGAATGAGAGCAAGTTTCACCATTAGCCAGCCGGTGCTCTCCTGCTGGTTCACAGGATAGTTGTTGCAGACTCGCACCGGCGCGACGATATAGAGCCAGCCCAGTAGCGCCAACATACTGATCAAGTTGGTCCACACGAAGCCACGTCCGACTAGCGAGAGTCTTTTCCACGCCAAGGCCAAGGGCAGGCCGACCAGAGCGGGAAGACTGATGAACTTTGCAACTTCGGCCAGCGGGTGCGACAACGCGGCATCCAGCGCACGCGGCAACATCCAGTAGCTCGCTGCAAAAAGAGCCAGCAACACACTCGGAGTAGCACCGCCCAATGCGGCAAGCAGTTTGTTTTGCCTGGTTTCACGCAGTAGCAGGCAGAACATAAAGCCGCAAATGACCAGCAGCGGCATCTGTACCAGCATGTGTACGCTCATTGTTGTTTCCATTGAGTATCTTGTTAACGGTGTCGCAAGCAACAAGTACAGCAAGCCTGGCCAGAAGAGGAAGTAGCGTGACAAGACAATTCTCAGAGCCATGTTGCAATCCTGTCGGCAAACTGCAACGGGTTGTCGATGTCAACAATCTGAATCAATTTGCTGTTGCGACCAATGAGCTGAATGGCGGCGTTGTGTTCAAAGCCACCCAGTCCGTCGGGAATCGCGACTACGCCAAAAGCCTTGAGCAAGGGCTTGAGATCCGCCGCATTACGTACTCGTGCGATACGCCAATGTTTGCCGTCGGCGTCGTAGGTTTTGCCATAGGCCTTCAGGCTGGAAAGATCGTCCCGCTCCGGATCAAAGCTGATGCTGAGCAGGGCAAAGTCGTGTTGCAGTATTTGCGCCGGAACGCGATCACGGATTTGCCTGAAAGCCATGCCCATGCTGCGGCAAAGTGTAGTGCAGCGCGTATAGATGAATTCCACCGCCACCAACCGACCCTGGTAATCCTGCAGTCTGAATAGTTGTCCATCCTGATCTTCAAGGAGTGTAGTGGGCAATGCTCGCGGCGAACGCAGCACCTCCAGTCGCCGAGCGGTTTCAGCCGTGAATGCGCTGAAACCGTCGGTACTCCACCATAAAAAACTTATTCCCAGCAGGCTCACCAGAACAGAAGCGGCGATGCTGCGTGTGCCCGGTTTCACACTGTTGTGTTACGCGCCAGGCTGGCGCGCGGGTAATCACGACCGGATAAACCCAGGTGTGTAAGGAATTGGATAATAAATACCAGTACAGAGGCAATAATCAAGATGCCAAAAATAGAACCGAATCGGTCATATTGCACCCACTGGGGCAGGTGGACAGCAAAACGGCGCGGCACACTTTCCATGCCCGAATAGAGGAGATTCAAGGTGAAGCCGAGAGCGCCCAGGATCAAGCCCCAGAATGCGGCACGATCGATGAAGCTGTCCTGCGTATTTTGCTCGGGCTTGCCGAGGTAATACATAAAGCCGAACACCATTGTCATCATTCCCAGCAGCAAGTAAATGTGAAAATGTCCGGGCACCCACATCGTGTTATGCATGACGTAGTTAACCGTTATCGTGCCGTCGATAAATGCCGGGATGACACCGATAGCCCAACCAAACAGTGATATGAACAGAAGCCTGGTGCTCATATCCCAACGTATGCCCGAGCGATACACGATCATCAAACCGCCATAGCCCGTGACCACGAGAACCGGGAAAGTGCTGAAATATCCAATCATCTGGCCCATGATCAGCATCCATTTAGGGAATGCAAAATCCATCAACAGATGATGCGGGAAAATGAACAGCACCATAAACGTGGAGGCAGTCCATGCGGCGAGGAACACTTTGTTTGATTTCCATGGGCGTTGTGTATAGCGCGGCAGGATTTCGTAGACCGCGATCACCGCCATATAGATGGTAGAGTTGATGAATACATGTCCAAACAGATAGATCATGCCCTTGGCCAGCAGGGGATCTATGCTGAATCCCGGAATATAAAGGTTAACCAGCATCATGCTCAGGATACTGGCCCCAACCACCAGGCTGACGATATTGATAATGGTCACCATTGTGCTTGCGACGACAGTGGGCGGGGGTGCCTTGCCATCATCAATACCAAACAATTGCGGCCAGCCGAGTGAGCGGGCGAAGTTTCCATAGCGTGCAAAAATAGCGCGGGCGACATCCAGATACATCAGCAGGAAGCCAACGCCTATCAACAACAGGCCGCCCATGAAAAGGGCCGCCGAATCCTGGCTCCACATGCCCATCGATGTTGACGGCAGCGGGTAGAGAAAGGTCCAGGCAGCGGCGAAGTGTCCGAACAGAACACTTGCAAGTATCATCGCGACACCGATGATAAACAGCAGCAGATTGGCGATGAACACACCCTCGGAGAGATCCACGTATTGGCGCAGGAAGTGCCACATGATTGCCGCGCCTGAAATGGCCGCTATGCCTACCATGCCGGCACCATGCAGCGTCATGAGTTCATAAAACCATTGCGCTCCCATCGAGATAACCTGCGCCTGTTCCATGCGCATGAGTAATCCAAAAATCATCATCAACAGCAAAACGATTGCCGTTGTAACGAGATAAGCCAGCACGCTGGTTTTTGCACCGTGGTCAGACATTGAGATATTTTTAATATTGGCCATGCTTATTTACTCCCTTTCAAGTCGCCGACTTTGAATTCAAATTTCATCTCGTGATGCCCTAACCCGCAGTATTCCATGCAGAGTATCTTGTAGGTGCCATCCTTGGTGAAGGTATAGTGGATTTTATTGGTGTAGCCTGGCATGGCCTGAGTCTGTGCGACCAGATGCATTTCCGGATCATAGATGCCGAAACCGTGGTTGACATCCGCGCTGGTTACACGAAATTCCACCGGCTCGTCTTTTGCTATCTGATCGCGGCTTAGTTCCCAACGCCATTCGTAGCCCGTTACATCGACGACCTGTACCGCACCATCATTTTTCAGCGAGGTGCTGTTATAGTATGGCAAATCAACCAGCGTGTAGATCATCGCAGGTCCCAACACAATTACCATAATCCAGAACAGCTTTGTGCGCACGCGGTACGCGCGCTTTTGCAATTGCGCGTACTCGTCCTCGCGTTTGCCGGAGTTTAATGCGACGTAAGCAAATCCGAACGCGATGAGTGTCATCAATACCAGTGAAACCTGCCATGCAATTTGTTGTGACATTGTTTTTCTCCTCCTGTAATTAATCTTGGTTTGTCAGTTATGCAGTTCAGACTGTCGACCTTTGTTGCCTGGAATTACATATTTACAGTTTCAGTTGCGGTTGTCATCTGCTTACTTGCAGAAAAGCACCGCGCCGTTATCTACTGGTAAAGATGGATATCCGCAGCAAACTTCTTCATTGTTGTTATCGAATTCAACGGTGGTACTCGTATAGAATCTCCCTATACAAATATCAGGTAAATCAAATGAACAAATTTTGTCGCTGCTTGCAAATGCAAATTATTTATATTAAATAATTGATGTATTATATATACATGTTATAGTTTTGTGTGCAAATTCAAAGCAGGTAGTACTTTACCCAAGCAGTTGAATATTGCCAGACCGTGTGTTTACGCAAACTGGCTAACAGGAAGATTTCAATATGAATCGAGTGAGTTAATATGAAAAATCTAGTACATACCTGCAAAGTATTTACCGCCGCCCCGCACCGCGTCATGTTTTTTGGCGGTGCGCTGCAAGTCGTTGCCGTGATGGTATGGTGGCTCCTTGATATGGCTGGACGCTTTGGTGTGGCGGGGCATCCCATTGTGTGGAGCATCTTGCCCAATGCGGCACATATCTATCTGATGGTGTTCGGCCTGTTTCCCTCTTTTATTTTCGGTTTTGTCATGACAACTTTTCCGCGCTGGATGGGCGGCAGGGAAATTTCGGCTTCGTACTATGTAACGACATTTATATTGATGTTGCTGGGTAATGTGCTTTTTTATACTGGATTGGTAACGCAGCAATGTGTTTTGCTGCTTGCGGTATACAGCACGCTGGCTGGCTGGCTGGGCGGTAGGAAATTACGCTCTGCTGCGCGTAATACTGGACACAAAACCATCCAACAAGCGCAACCCTGTCGTGATACTTGTCGGGTAGAGTTTGGGTTGGTTGAGTCTATGCGCGTATTCAAACTGGCTGTTTAGCGGCAACATGCTGTGGTTGCAAATGGCAACCCAGACCGGAATCTGGCTATTTTTACTTCCATTATTTGCCAGTGTCGGGCATCGCATGATCCCTATTTTCACCATAAGTTCGCTACCCAACTTGAAAATGACAAATCCAGACTGGCCGTGGTGGGTGATACTGGCAGGCAGTACGGCACATGGTCTGCTGCAGATTGCCGATGCCTCTGCTTGGCTGTGGTTAAGTGATGCACCTCTGATGATTGCCGCATTTTATTTGGCGTACGCGTGGAGATTCTTTCAAAGCTTTAAAGATTCATTGCTGGCCATCCTGCACATCGGCATTGCATGGTTGGGAATCGCCATGCTGCTTTTTACGGTTCAAAGCGCAACTCAATTTTTCAGCAATGACACGGTATTCATTTTGGGCTTGGCGCCCTTGCATGCACTGAGCATAGGCTGTTTTGCTTCGTTGCTGATAGGCATGGGTACGCGCGTGACACTTGGGCATTCCGGCTTGCCTTTCAGAGTGAATACTGCCGTAAAACTGATGTTCTTTGGTATACAAGCCGCTGCAATAATGCGTGTGCTGGCCGACATATTGCCGCAGCAGTATCGCCAGACGCTTTATCTTGTTGCGGGTATCATCTGGCTGGCCTGTTTCATCCCTTGGGTATGGCGCTACCTGCCGGCTTACTGGCGAGTGCGTGCTGATGGAAAGCCCGGTTAGTCAAGGTGTGTGCCTCGCAATCTATAAGGAGAAACGATGCGGTTGGCATGTACGGCTTCCTGCAATATCAAGCTACTCTACTCATGCATATTCAGTGTGCAAAATTTAGTTTGTACTACTATCCTGCGGGGTCACACAAATTGGTAGTCTATTTTTCTGCCAGATTGATCGCCTATAAAGAATATACCAGCTGTTTTCCGGATATCAGTAAAACGGACAAATGCACAGGTATTAGGATTTGATATTAATGGGTATGTGTATTGATCCGTTTATGCACGGTATAAATTTCCACCCCGATGCGGTCTATATGTCCGATCAACTCGGCATTGCCAAGCTGATTGTACAGTGATAAATCTTCAGTTCATTAAACGGGATATTGTCGCCCTTGAGGGTGATATCTATATCGGATCCGGGTCGATAGTTACCCTTTGCTCTTGAGCCGTAAATGAGTGCCGAGTATATGGAGTCGTGTTGTGCGAATACTCCCCTGAGTTTTTCCAGCGTTGTTTCAGACAAACCGAATCGCATGCTGCCGTTCATGGCAGGTATTTTTCCATTTCTGTTTGAAGGGAAACAAACAGAGGAAAATATTGTTTGATGATCGCGTTAACCAGTTTGTCTGTGATGCGTTCATCATAAATGTATGGGATAAAATATTTCGACTTTGTATCATTTCTATCCAGTGCTCGCCATCGGCGATGAGCGCTACCTTGAAAGCTTCGCGGGTAGTATCTTTGGAATTTTGTATGTTCTGGGTGCCCTGATCTTCAAGATAATCTTTCAATACATTCCAGGCAAGTTCGTGGGTAAATTCAAATGCCTGTATCACACCTTGTTTTTCCAGAGTGGAAAGTGTGCGTTGCCGGCTCAGATCAACAGCCTGATGAAGTTGTAACTCCGCATTTTTGTAATTGGCAAAGCGTTGTTACCAGCGGATGTCTTGTTGATTCATGAACAGGTACTCTACTATTGAGCTTTCCAATTAACATGACAGATTGCCTGTTTCTCTCTAGCTCCCTCACCCTCTGTCCCTCTCACGGAGGGAGAGGGATTCAAGGCCCTTCTCCTTCCGGGAGAAGGGTGGGGATGAGGGAGCACACGTGTCATGATTTATGGAATGATCAATAAAGTGAATATTTCTATCCGCTCTATTATTCGATCCGTACCGGTTTGATCTTGCCTGGAATATGCTTGCCGCCGCGAGCACGGGCGCCAAAGAATTCCTGCAAGCCGTTGCCATGCAGATGAAGCTGCTGTTGCTTGCTGCCCACCGTGCCAATGATGGTGACATCCGGTTTGTCGATAACTTTGGTTGCTGCCAAGGTGTCGCCTTCGGCAAGCCCCATCACGATCACGCCCTTGCCGCCACCGGAAAGTTGCTTCATGTCCGACAGCAGGAACAACAGCAAACGCCCGCCCGATGATACGGAAGCGATGATGGCGTTGGCAACCGGGGTGTAAGGAACCGGCGGCAGGATGGTTTCCTTGTCCACGGTGATGAACTGTTTGCCCGCTTTGGTGCGGCCTATCATGTCGGCGGCAGTGCAAGTGAAGCCGTAACCCGCGCTGGTAGTGATCAGCAAATGCTGTTCCGGTTTGTGGCTGATAACTTGCGCAATTTTCGCACCGCTGGCTACTTCGATCAGCGTAGTCAAGGGCACACCATCGCCCTTGCCGGAAGGAATCTGTGTGGCCGCCACGCTGCATGCGCGGCCGTTATCGCAGAGGATGATGAGGTTGTCGGCACTGCGGCATTCAAAGGTGGAGAGCAGGCCGTCGCCATCCTTGAAGGTGAGGTTGCTCAGGTCGAGGCCGTGGCCCTGACGGCTGCGCGCCCAGAATTTTTTCGACACAATGATGGTGACGGGATCGTTCAACACCGGTGCAACAAGTACCGCACGCTGTGATTCACGTATCAGTGTACGTCTGTCATCACCGAAGGCAGCGCTGTCTGCTTCGATTTCCATGGCCACTTGTTCGCGCAGAGCAGAATCTTTTGCCAGCAATTTAGACAGTTCCTTGCGCTCTTTTTCCAGCGTCTTGATTTCTTTCTCTATGCGTATGCCTTCCATGCGCGCCAACTGGC
>JBBQYH010000087.1:0-8491 GCA_038208855.1 Burkholderiales bacterium | reverse complement strand
ACCCTCTGCTCCTCCGGTGATGGATGGGAAAACATCTTTGCCAACTTATAACAAACACTGCCAAAAACGCGAAAAATGAATGATGGCAATTTTTTTAGTTTAATAAACATAGGTACTTTTCACTATTCCGTTTGGTTTGCTGGAATCCGACCTATAAGGCCAGGATAATATTATTCGAAATTTCGTTGCTCAACGTGAGTGACGTTCAAACATACATTCGTATTGTTGACCGGCCGTTTAAATATTAAATTTCGTAGAAATCATGCCTGTTGGTTTCTCTAATAGTTATTTGAGTAAATTTCTAATTTTTTTACTTACAAAAATTGTATTGATGTAGGTTTCGCCATAAATGAAATATTCTTTTTCTAGCATAAAATTAATGAGATCAAAATTCTTTTTTAATTCCCCATTTTCCTGAAATCGTAAAGTCTCTATACAAAATACATCAGGCTGAAATTGTAAGAAATCGAAGGATTTAATTATTTCAAAATCTAGTCCTTCAACGTCAATCGATACAATATTAACGCCAGCTGAAAAATGTTCTTTCATTACATCATTAATCGTACGCAGTGGAATCTGAATAATTTTCTCAATCTTTTGGTTGCCAAAATTTTGGGTATTTTGGCACCGTAGCGCATCTTCTTTCGAAAAAGTATTAAGACTTCTTGATGTCATAACGTAAAAATCTGCCTTCTCTTGGGCTCCGCCACCAATTCCAATGTTGAGGCAAATATCACGCTTGCGTTTTCTTTTAATCGCTGCATACAGATATGGATCCGGCTCCACACAAACACCACTGCTGCCATTTTTGTAGAACAAATAGGTGTTGCTCAGCCACTTAGAATGGTGTGCACCAACATCCAAGTATGATGGTGATTTTATTTGTATCCAATCGAAAAGAAACAAAATTATGCGATCTTCTCCAGATTGGGAGTAACTAGATTTGCGATGCTTATCCAAAAAACTCATAATCAAGATTATCCTTAACTAATTATCCAATTTATGTCTGGCGCCAATGTTCCTGGTCGCCTTGCTAACCAATATGTATAGTCACTTAATCTTACAGGAGGAACTAACCGACCACTCCGCTTACTAAAAACATTTTTCAATCCCTTCACTTTTAGCCAGCACTGCCATCCAGAGAAAAAACAGCATTGAAAATAAAACGGTTGCGATAACGATACCAGCAGTGCCATACCAGTACGCACCGGCAAAATTAAAGGCTACGCCCAACAATGCGGTTACAATTTTGGCCGCCATCATTGCACGTGTTTTCATTTGGCTCATCAAATTGAGTGCAATGGTTTGACCAGCTGAAAAAACTCCACCAGCCAGCATTATCCAGGGTAACAGATATGAAACAGACGCATATTCCTTGGCGACAAGCACGCTGAATATCTGCACGTGAAAATGGAGTGCCATCAAGAAAACCACGCTGGTCACAACCAAACTCAACTTGGTCAGTCGCCAACTTAAATTATTCACACTGGCATTTCGCTGGATATTACTCGCATCACCAGCACGCTGATAATAAATGGGGGCCAGAAACTGGGTGACCATTCCACTAGCTGTCGCTATTGGGTAGTAACCTAACTGGAAGAGTACCGCATACAATCCCACCTCTTGCATCGTCGCAAAAAGCCCCAGCGCCCAACGATCCGACGCAAGCTGCGCCCAAGTAAATATTCCAAAAATTGATATTGGCCATGAAAACTTCCATATTTGTTCCCGCCAGTTTTTTTCATCTTCAACCCTAATTACGTTATTGGGAACAATTTTTCGAAAGAAAAAATACTGCGATCCAAGTACCACGATCACCGCCAATATATATCCAATCATAGCCGCCGTACTGGTTGCCCCTAACCACAACAGCAAAGTGACGGCAAACAGAAATCGCACCCAAGATTCCATTCCTTGATGGAGCGCAACGACGAACCTCTGTCGAGCAGCATTCTGGACTCCGCTGAGAATCGAGTTATAACCGCTTAGAATGGCAAAGATGAAGGCTGCGAATGCGATGGCGATCCAGTCCGTTCGCCTTGCAATCAACAGGCCGACGACCGTACACAAAATCATCAGCATGATGATCCCAGTTGCCCAAAACACCAGTCGACGTACTGCGTGCAAATAACTGCCAAGGTCACCCCGCTCTTTAGCTGGGGAATAGAACCTGGTTATCCCGTTGCCCAGCGGCCCAAGAACGGTCTGATTGACCAAGGTGGCCACGGTCATCCATAGGGCCAATTCTCCGTACGCAGCCGGGTCGAGCAGCTCTGTCAACAGTCGCACCCCAACCAAGGATCCCAACACGGCCATTGCCTGACCAAGGACTATCCAGAATCCTTCTTTGAAAAGACGATGGAAGCGTTCAGTGTTATACATGTCTAGGGTCTACACCCACTAACATATCATTAGATTTTTGAATGCGCTATAGTACCGCATGCAAGCAACTCCACACTCTCACTGTTTAAATAGCTAATTTCGTTCTTCATGTTTTACTGTCTATATATGATTTATAAACGGCTTTAATCCCGTCTTCCAATTTTGTTGTTGCCTGCCACCCCATCTGTTTCAGTTTGTTCACATCCATCATTTTTCGCATCGTGCCATCAAGTCTGCTTGTATCGAATTTCAACTCACCAGAAAAGCCGACGATATCTTTGACAAGCTCAGCCAATTCTTTGATGCTCAAGTCTTCACCGCAACCGACATTCACTAACGGAGGAGTGGCATCATTAAAAAGTTCTTGCAGGCTATCTTCTGGTTGTTCCATCAAATAAACACAAGCATCGGCCATGTCATCGCTGTATAGAAACTCGCGCTTAGGCTTACCCGTACCCCATACCACTACTTCTTTATCACCTAGTTCTTTGGCTTCATGCATCTTACGTATCAGCGCGGGTAGGACGTGCGAGTTGTTAAGATCGTAGTTATCGCCCGGACCGTACAGATTTGTCGGCATGGCCGCAATGTATTTTGTGCCGTACTGGCGGTTATACGCATGGCACATTTCAATGCCCGCTATTTTTGCCAGTGCGTAAGGTCGATTGGTAGGCTCCAGCGGCCCGGTGAGAAGATATTCTTCCTTGATTGGTTGCGGGCAGTCGCGCGGATAGATACATGATGAACCGAGAAAGAGCAGGCGCTGCACATTGTTGCGCCAGGATTCGTGAATGACATTGATCTGCATTGCCAGATTCTGCTGAATAAATTCCGCCGGATAAATGTTGTTGGCCTGGATACCACCCACTTTTGCCGCTGCAAGAAAAACGTAGTCAGGTTTTTCTTTGTCAAAAAATGCGCTGACAGCTGCCTGGCTGGTCAAATCCAGTTCAGCATGGGTGCGCGTCACAAGGTTGGTGTAACCTCGCGCCTTGAGTTGGCGCATCAAGGCCGAACCAACCAGACCACGATGCCCTGCCACATAAATCTTGCTGTTAATCTGCATCATATTTATTCGTGACGATTGAATGCGCTGTAGCCATGCTTCTTCACTAGTTCGTCGCGCTCGGCGGCCTTGAGATCCTCGCGCACCATTTCTTCAACCAGCTCCTTGAAGGTGATTTTTGGTGTCCAGCCCAATTGTTCTCGCGCCTTGCTCGCATCACCCAACAGCGTCTCTACTTCGGTGGGTCGGAAATAGCGCTGATCAACGGCGACGATGCATTTCCCCGCCGCATCATAACCCTTCTCCTCTACACCTTTGCCCTCCCAGCGAATATTGATGTCTAATTCTGCTGCCGCAGCATTTACGAAATCGCGCACACTGTATTGCACACCGGTTGCAATTACAAAATCTTCCGGTTTTTCCTGTTGCAACATCAACCATTGCATCTCAACATAATCCCTAGCATGGCCCCAATCACGCAATGAATCCATATTGCCCAGATACAAGCATTCCTGCAGGCCCAGCTTGATGCGCGACAAAGCACGGGTAATCTTGCGCGTGACAAAAGTTTCACCGCGCACCGGAGATTCATGATTGAACAGGATGCCGTTACAGGCGTAGATGCCATAGGCTTCACGATAATTTACTGTGATCCAGTAGGCATAAAGTTTCGCCACAGCATAAGGCGAACGCGGATAAAAGGGAGTCGTTTCTTTCTGAGGGGTTTCCTGAACTAAACCGTACAACTCGGAAGTAGAAGCCTGATAAAAACGGGTTTTCTTTTCCAAACCAAGAATGCGTATTGCCTCCAGCACACGCAATGCGCCCAGCGCATCCGAGTTGGCAGTGTATTCAGGTTCTTCAAAGGATACAGCCACATGACTTTGTGCCGCAAGATTATAAATTTCATCTGGTTGTACATGCTGAATGATGCGAATCAGGCTGCTGGAATCCGTCATGTCGCCATAATGCAGCACAAAGTTGCGGTTGCTGACATGAGGATCCTGGTACAAATGATCGATACGGTCAGTATTGAAAGACGAGGCACGGCGCTTGATACCATGCACTATATAGCCTTTTTTCAACAGAAACTCAGCCAAGTAGGCTCCATCCTGACCGGTCACACCGGTAATCAATGCTACTTTACTCATACTTAACCTTTTTTATCGACTGGATTTATCAAGTACAACACCTGAATACCCCTTTGCTTAGCTTCGGGTATTATAATTCAATGATTATGCCGCAAGAAATGTTTGTTACTTACCCATAGGAAGCTCCATGCTCTATCCCGTAATTCTTTCCGGCGGTTCAGGTACACGTTTGTGGCCATTGTCGCGCGCAGCACTCCCAAAGCAGTTTCTACCTCTGGTAACTGAAAAAACCATGTTTCAGGAAACGCTGTTGCGACTACAGGGACTTCCCGGTATTTCTGCACCTTTGCTCATTTGCAACAACGAGCATAGATTTCTTGCTGCTGAACAGTTACGCGACATCAACATTCAGCCTCTGTCACTTATTCTTGAACCCATGGGACGGAATACTGCTCCCGCTGTGGCAACCGCAGCGTTTGCTGCACTGGCCAAGGATAATGCCGCCACGCTACTGGTATTGCCTGCCGACCATCTTATTCAGGATACACAGGGCTTTCACACCGCCATCACGGCGGCACTAGAACTGGCCATGCAAGACAAGCTGGTAACTTTCGGCATAAAACCAGACTCGCCTGCTACCGGCTTTGGTTATATTGAACGCGGCTCGACGTTAAATGCTGCCAATAACAGTTTTTCAGTCGCACGATTTGTAGAAAAGCCTGATTTGGACACCGCCAAACAATTTCTATCTTCCGGTAACTTCTTCTGGAATAGCGGCATGTTTGTATTCAAGGCCTCCGTTTTTCTGACGGAACTTAAGCGCTTGCGTCCGGATATATACGCTGCTGCCGAACAATCATGGCTACAGAGCACCAATGATATGGATTTCTGCAGACTGGATGAAGCTGCTTTTTCAGATTGCCCATCAGAATCAATAGATTATGCAGTTATGGAACACACTCAAGCCGCCGCTGTGGTCACCGTAGACATAGGCTGGAGTGATATCGGTTCCTGGTCATCTCTGTCTGACGTCAGCACAAAAGATGCCAAGGGCAATGCTTTGCGTGGCGACGTTTTTGCTGCAGAAACTTCCAATTCCTATGTACGTGCCGAAAGTCGCATGGTGGCTGCCATTGGCGTAAAAGATGTTGTGATAGTTGAAACCGCAGATGCGGTGCTGGTGATGCATAAGGACTTTGCGCAGGATGTGAAACAGGCGGTTGAGTATCTCAAGCAGGCCGAACGTACCGAGCACCTGATTCATCGCCGCGTGTATCGTCCCTGGGGTTATTACGAAGGCATTGATGTGGGCGAAAATTTTCAGGCGAAACGCATCATGGTCAAACCCGGCTCCAAACTTTCATTGCAAATGCATCACCAACGTGCCGAGCACTGGGTAGTCGTTTCCGGCAAGGCACGTGTAACGCGCGGGGAAGACCTGCTGGTGTTATATGCCAATCAATCCACCTATATTCCACTGGGTGTAAAACACCGTCTGGAGAATATAGGTGATGAACCCCTTTATCTGATCGAGGTTCAGTCAGGCGCCTATTTGGGAGAAGACGACATAGTGCGATTCGAAGATGATTACAAAAGAAACTGACCAACTTTCCGCTTCTTTTTCTATTTTTGTAAACCATGTTTAGCAAATCATCCGCATTCAGTATCGTTGTAGTGCGTTTTTCCGCACTGGGCGACGTATCTCTGGTGATCCCCGCCGTACAATGTTTACAACGCAGCTTTCCCAATGCAACCATCACCTGGATTACCAGCCCGCTGGCATATTCCTTGTTGCAAGGCCTGCAAGGGGTGAAGTTTGAAATTCACGACAAACCGAGGTCGTTGGCTGATTACCGGGCATTTTACAAGACTTATAGCAAACGCAATTTTGACGTAGTGCTGGAGATGCAAGCAAATTTACGCATCAATCTGCTTTACCCCGCTTTGCATGCCCCGCTCAAAATCGGCTTTGACCGCACCCGCGCACGCGAAGGACAGTGGTTATTCAGCAATCAGCGTATTCTCTTTGTGAATTCGCATCTGGCAGACAGCTTTCTGGCCTTTGCGGCACAACTTGGTGCCGACATTTCGGAACCGGATTTCAAACTGCCTATTGCAGAGGCAGATCAAGCCTGGGCACGAGCGCACCTGCAAAATTTACCGCGGCCGCTGATTGCCATTCATCCTTTCGCCAGCAAACAGGAGCGCAACTGGATATTTGACCGATATATAGATGTCATACATGCTGCCAGCAGCAAATGGCATGCTGGCATAGTACTAACTGGCGGCAACTCATTGAAAGAAAAGAGTTATTGCACGCAACTTGCTGCTGTTTCACCGGGCAACACACTAAACCTGTGCGGGCAAACCTCCCCCAAACAGCTAGCCGCCGTTCTCTCACAGGTCAATGTGTTGATTGCACCCGACACAGGGCCCGTACATCTTGCACGCGCGATGAATACACCGGTCATTGGACTCTACGCGGTTGCCTCGCCCGCCTTGAGCGGGCCATATGGCGCGCAACAATTTATAGTCAACCAATACCCGGAAGCCGTCAGAAAGTTCCTTGGAAAAGATCCTGCACATATGCCATGGAACACTCGCGTTCATCATGCCGATGCTATGGCATTAATCCAGACTGAAGATGTACTGTTTCAATTAAGCAAAATTCTTGACAATACAGATCATGGTTAAACCTCGCATTATTTACACTGCATTGCTTTGGTTATTGCTGCCATATATTTTTATCCATCTTGTATGGCGCGCACGCAAGCAACCCGCATATCTCAAAAATATCGGCGAACGCTTTGGATTTTATTCTTTTAACAGTGAAAAACCTGTTATCTGGCTGCACACCGTATCGGTAGGCGAAACACGCGCTGCAGCAAATTTGATCAAGCGCTTGCAATTGGTCTACCCCGAACATCAGATACTGCTTTCCCACACCACCCCTACTGGGCGCGAAGCCGGTGAACAGCTTTATGGTGGCAGCGTGCTAAGGGTGTATCTACCTTATGATTACCCCTTTGCAGTAAAACGATTTCTGCAGCACTTTAAACCACGCATAGGCGTACTACTGGAAACTGAAATCTGGTTTAACCTGATTTATTATTGCCATCAGGCCAACATACCATTGCTATTACTCAATGCCAGGCTTTCAGAGAAATCTGCCGCAAGCTATGCGCGCTTTCCCAATCTTGCAAGGGCAGGCTTAAGCCAATTAAGCGCAGTAGCGGCTCAAACGGAAGAAGATGCTGGTCGACTTTTGACATTGGGCGCAACAAATGTAACGATAATGGGCAACCTTAAATACGATATTGAGCCTCCCCCTGCAATGCTGGAAGCGGGCAAAAGTTTGCGCATAATGCTTGGATCACACAGGCCTGTTTTTCTTGCTGCCAGCACCCGCGTCGGAGAAGAAGCATTATTGCTCGATGCGCTCAAACAAATCGACATACCTGATTTGCTTACGGTGATTGTTCCCCGGCACCCGCAGCGCTTTGCAGAGGTTGCCAACCTGCTTGCGCAGAACAACATAATGTTTCAACGCCGCAGCGAGAACAAACCCGTTTCAACTGACACTCAGGTTGTACTGGGTGACAGCATGGGTGAAATGTTTGCCTACTATGCCGCTTGTGATCTTGCATTTATTGGCGGCAGCTTGTTGCCCTATGGCGGGCAAAATCTGATTGAAGCCAGTGCCGTTGGCAAGCCTGTGCTGATCGGGCCGCACACATACAACTTCGCGCAAGCAAGTCTGCTTGCGATTGTGCATGGTGCAGCAATTCGTGTACAGGACGAATGCGGGCTTGCGAATACCTTGCAGCGCCTGTTTGATCAACCTGAAAAGCTAGCAACAATGAGTAAGGCAGGTTTCACTTTCGTCAATGCCAACCGGGGCGCAACCGAACACGCACTTGCA
This sequence comes from Burkholderiales bacterium, assembly GCA_038208855.1. Taxonomy (GTDB): domain Bacteria; phylum Pseudomonadota; class Gammaproteobacteria; order Burkholderiales; family Gallionellaceae; genus 39-52-133. The sequence continues at coordinate 90 of JBBQYH010000087.1, read as the reverse complement.
ATCATTTACAAAGCTATTTCAGTTAGAATAGGTGCCTAATACACACCCTACCTAAAATTCAATAATCATTAGGGTGACTCAAACCCACCA
>JBBQYH010000086.1:0-8560 GCA_038208855.1 Burkholderiales bacterium | reverse complement strand
ACACCCTGCTCGGAACCGGCCACCTTGAAATCCATATCGCCCAGGTGATCTTCGTCGCCCAGAATATCGGTCAGCACCGCGAAACGGTTGCCTTCCTTGATCAAACCCATGGCGATTCCTGCCACATGCGTCTTGATATTCACACCGGCATCCATCAGCGCCAGACATCCGCCGCACACAGAAGCCATTGAGCTTGAGCCGTTCGATTCGGTAATTTCGGATACCACGCGCATGGCATTGCCATATTCCTGTTCGCTGGGCAACACGGCTACCAAGGCGCGCTTGGCCAAACGGCCATGGCCGATTTCGCGGCGTTTTGGCGTACCTACACGGCCCATCTCACCCGTGGCATACGGTGGAAAGTTGTAATGCAACATAAAGCGGTCTGAGTACTCACCCTGCAACGCATCTACTTTTTGCAGGTCGCGTGTGCTGCCCAGTGTGGCCACTACCAGTGCCTGAGTCTCGCCACGGGTAAACAGGGCAGAGCCATGAGTACGTGGAAGTACGCCGGTACGAATTGTGATGGGACGCACAGTACGTGTATCGCGGCCATCAATACGCGGCTCTGAATTCAGAATCTGCCCGCGCACGATCTTGGCTTCCAAATTCTGGATCATTTCGTATATGTGGTTTTTTTCCGTACCATCGCCACTCAACGCCTTGATCACACGCGCATGAATAGCTTTCAATTGCGCAGTTCTTGCCTGTTTTTCTCGTACCGTATAGGCCGCTTTCAAATCTGCCTCTGCCATTTCGGCAACCTTGGCTACCAGCGTGACATTCTTGACTGTCGGTATCCATTCCCAGGCGTCCTTGCCAACTGCATCAGCCATCTCGTTGATTGCCTGGATTACCGTCTGCATTTGCTCGTGGCCATAGATTACAGCGCCAAGCATCACTTCTTCCGACAATTCCTTGGCTTCTGACTCAACCATCAGTACCGCTTGCGCGCTACCCGCAATGACCAGATCCAATTGCGTCTTCTTCATTTCATCAGCAGTCGGATTCAACACATACTCGCCATTCAGGTAACCCACACGCGCTGCACCGATAGGACCATTAAACGGTATCCCCGATATCATCAACGCTGCAGAAGCGCCTATCATTGATGGAATGTCGGCATCGATCTGGCTGTCCGATGACAGTACTGTTGCAATGATTTGTACCTCGTTGTTAAAGCCTTCCGGAAACAACGGTCGCAAAGGACGGTCTATCAGACGCGAGGTAAGTATTTCTTTTTCACTGCCCTTGCCTTCACGACGGAAAAATCCACCGGGAATTTTTCCGGCAGCATAGGTGCGCTCCTGATAATCGACAGTCAAAGCGAAGAAATCCAACTCAGGACTGGCTTCCTTGTTGCCGACTACAGTCACCAATACCACTGTTTCGCCAAGGCTGACCATCACAGCGCCGTTTGCCTGGCGTGCTATTTCTCCTGTTTCCAGTGTCAGTTGATGTTTGCCGTAGCTAATAGTTTTTTTAAAGTGACTCAAGATAGACCTCTCTTTGCGTGGCATGGCGCGCTTGTGGGAATGCTGCGGTATAAATGAAACGGGCCGCATTTGCGACCCGCTGCTGGCTTTTGCTTATTTGCGCAGTTCCAGGCGCTCAATCAGCTTGCGATAGGCTGCGTCGTCTTTGCTTTTGAGGTAGTCCAGCAATTTGCGACGGCGGCTCACCAGTCGCAACAGACCGCGACGTGAGTGATGATCCTTGACGTGTTCTTTGAAATGGCCAGTCAAGTAGTTGATGCGTGCTGTCATCAAAGCTACTTGAACCTCAGGGGAACCGGTGTCACCCTTGGCGCGTTGATAATCAGTCACAATTTGTGACCTCTGTGCTGACGTAATAGACATATGTTACCTCCAATAAAAAGTGCCGCATTTTACTCTTGAATGCGGTTGTTGCTCAAGTAATACCACAAAATAACAGGTGATTATTTTGCAATTCCTGTTGATTTGTACTGTAAATCTCATAATCCTTTGTAAAGACAAGATTCACTAGATACTAAATATGATTTACCTCTGTACTGTGACGCCGAGCAGCTTTTTGCGCAATACTCGAAACCAGCCTGCTTGGCGCCAATCTGCGGCCGGACAATTCCCCCAAACCAACAAACTCACCATCCGCATACAAACGTATTTTTCCGTCCGCAAAGGGTAAATCCAGGCCCAATCTCTGACCTTGTGCCATGCGTTCTACCTGAACATTATCCAGTTCCAGGCGGGGCAACTCCAGCAACATGCAATCCAGCGGCAACAGAAAAGCATCACGTTCATTACTTGTCATAGCCTCCAGTTGAGGCAATGTAAACGCATTATCCAGACTGAATCCAGCTATCGCTGTGCGTCGCAAACCTTGCAAATGTGCGCCGCACCCGAGTGCCTTGCCTATATCTTCCGCCAGGGTGCGCACATAGGTGCCTTTGCTGCAGCGCACGCTGATATCCAGTTCCACACCGCTTAAACGTTCCATATACAATTCGTGTATCACTACGCTGCGTAATGCACGTTCTATTGTTTCGCCTTTGCGTATGTACTCATACAAGGGCTTGCCCTGATGTTTAAGTGCACTATGCATGGGCGGCATTTGCTGGATTTCACCACGCAAGCCAGCAAGCACTTGTTGCACCTGCTCTTCAGTTACACAAACATCATGGCTGGATGTAATTTCGCCTTCTGCATCACCCGTCGTTGTAGTCTGCCCCAGCTTTATATTAGCCCTGTACGTCTTGTCAGACTCAAGTAACCCTACCGAGAATTTAGTCGCTTCACCAAAACAGATAGGCAGCAAACCGGTAGCCAGTGGATCGAGTGTGCCTGTATGGCCTGCTTTCTCCGCCTGAAACAATCTGCGAACTTTTTGCAGTGCAATATTGGAACTGAGTTCAAGCGGCTTATCAAATAACAAGACACCATTCAAAGGACGCCAACTGCCGGTCATACAACCCTTCTCAATCCTTGGAGGAATTATCGCTGGCGATAGCTTTGTCTATCAATTGCGACAGATGCGAGCCATGCTCTATCGATGCATCGTACACAAAATGCAACTGCGGAGTGATGCGCAACTTCATGGCACTGGCCAGTTTGCTGCGCAAGAATCCGGAAGTACGTTCCAGGCCTTTTTGCAACTCACTACTGCCACCCTCCAAGGTCGTGTAAAACACCTTGGCATGTGCATAATCCCGAGTCACTTCCACACCGGTGATCGTTACCATATGCACACGGGGATCTTTAACTTCCAGACGTATCAACTGCGCCAATTCACGCTGAATTTGCTCGGCGATTCTATCCGTTCTGGCATAATCTTTTGGCATTAAAGAGCTCTTGCCACTTCAACGATTTCAAACACTTCAAGCTGATCTCCCACCTCAAGATCGTTATAGCCCTGCAGTGACAAACCGCATTCAAAGTTGGACTTAACTTCTTTAGCATCATCCTTGAAGCGCTTGAGCGAATCTAGCGAACCCGTATGAATGACTACATTGTTGCGCAATACACGAACTTGTGAGCTGCGCTTGATCAAACCTTCGGTCACATAACAACCCGCGACAGTACCTATCTTGGAAATATGGAACACCTGGCGGATTTCCACCATACCGAGAATATTTTCCTTTTTCTCGGGTGGCAGCATGCCTGACAGCGCCGCTTTGATTTCATCCACCATCTCGTAGATGATATTGTAGTAGCGCACATCCACGCCGTATGTTTCGGCCAGTTTGCGTGCTGCGACGTCTGCACGTGTGTTAAAGCCGATTACTATCGCTTTTGACGCAAGTGCAAGGTTGATATCGGATTCGCTGATTGCACCTACACCACCGTGGATCAGATTGACCTTTACCTCATTGGTAGAAAGCTTCTGCAATGAATGTGCAATGGCTTCTGCAGATCCCTGCACATCGGTTTTGACAATAAGCGACAGGGTGCGTACTTCACCCTCAGCCATCTGGTCGAACATGTTCTCCAGCTTGGCAGCCTGTTGCTTGGCCAACTTCACTGCACGGAACTTGCCTTGACGGAACAACGCAATTTCGCGCGCTTTCTTTTCATCTGCCAGCACCACAAATTCCGAACCCGCATCAGGCACTTCCGACAATCCCTGTATTTCAACCGGAATTGAAGGGCCCGCTTCTGTAATCGGTTTGCCATTCTCATCCAGCATGGCGCGTACGCGACCAAAAACAGAACCAACCAATACTGCATCTCCGCGTTTGAGCGTACCCGACTGAACCAGCATCGTAGCTACTGGACCGCGCCCCTTGTCCAGTCTTGCCTCTATTACAATACCTTTGGCAAGCGCATCTTTGGGCGCCTTCAGTTCCAGCACCTCGGCTTGCAGCAATATACCTTCCAGCAAGGTGTCGATACCCTGGCCGGATTTGGCGGACACTTCCACAAACATTGCATCACCGCCCCAGTCTTCGGGAACTACACCTTCAGCAACCAGTTCTTGCCTGACTTTTTCCGAATTGGCATCCGGCTTGTCAATTTTGGTGATGGCAACAACTATAGGAACACCCGCAGCTTTGGCATGGTGGATAGCCTCCCTGGTCTGGGGCATTACGCCATCATCGGCTGCACACACCAAAATGACGATATCAGTCACTTTGGCACCGCGCGCACGCATTGCGGTAAACGCTTCGTGTCCCGGTGTATCCAGGAAAGTAATCATGCCGCGTGGCGTCTCAACGTGATAGGCGCCAATATGCTGAGTAATTCCACCAGCCTCACCGCTGGCTACGCGGGTGCGGCGGATATAATCGAGTAACGAAGTCTTACCATGATCTACGTGTCCCATGACTGTTACAACTGGAGCACGCTGCTCAAGCACAAGATCTTTATGCTCTGAGGCATCGGCCAAAAATGCGTCCGGATCATCAGTTTTAGCCGCTTTGGCGATATGTCCCATTTCCTCGACAATAATCATCGCGGTATCCTGATCCAACACTTGGTTGATCGTTACCATGGAACCCATTTTCATCAGAATTTTGATGATTTCTGCCGCTTTAACGGACATTTTCTGGGCAAGATCGGCAACAGATATGGATTCTGGAACCATGATTTCCTGCACAATTGCTTCCGTAGGCATAGAGAATGCATGCTGACCGCTAGCGTCCGCTTTGCTATGTTTTTCATGGCGATGCGTACGCATGGAGCCGCCGCGACCGCCCACTCCGGCGCGGGTATCAACCGATTTTGACGGCGTACGCTTTTTATGGCCCGCCTGATCCCAAGGACTGGCTTTTTCTATTTCTTTATCAACCTTTTTAACCGCAGGCTTTGCTATCTTGTCGCCAGGTTTAGGTGTTGGTCTGTGCAGGGTACCCTCAGCCAGTACAGGTTTGGCATCGGCAGATTCTGCCGGTTTTGCTTTTGATGCTTTCTCGACTGCAGGCTCAGGCAGCTTTTCCACAACGGGTTCAGGCGTTTGAAAAGAAGCGGCTTTGCGTCTGCTGCGTTCCTGTTTTTCCTGTATTTCAGCAGCCTGCCTGGTGGCCAATTCGGCCTGATTGCGCGCATCCAACTCCCGTGCCGTCAATTGTTCTTCACTGACAACTTTGAGCGGTTTCGCAGCTTTGGCTGTTTTTGCTACTTTCACTTCCTTGACAGGCACTTCTGCTGGTATTTCAACCGCCGGAGCAGGTTCAACAGCTACAGGTACTACAACTGCCTCAACCACAACTGGCTCTGCTTTTGCAACTGTAACCTCGGCTACTACCGGAGCTACGACACGCTTTTTCCTTACTTCAACCTGTATGGTGCGCGCTTTGCCACTACTGTCAGTTTTTTTGATGGATGTAGTCTCGCGACGGGTAAGCGTGATTTTTCCGCTGTTGCTGCCATGCGCACTGCGCAAATGCTCCAACAGCTTGGCTTTATCCTTTTCTGAGACAGGGTCAATTTCCTGCTTTTTGACGACACCAGCCGCCTGCAGTTGTTCAAGCAGCAACTCGACTGGCAAACCCAGTTCTGCGGCGAATTGCGCTACATTCATTTTTCCCATTACGACCCCTTAAACCCTAAACTTCCAATTTCTTAAAACGTATCTCAGCAAATCCAGTCAAGACCAATATTGCCAAAAGTGCAAATACTATGCAAACCATGGCGCACGTGCCGCCATGATCAGCTTGTTTGCCCTGTCTTCATCCATACCAGTCATTTCCATCAGCTCTTCAGCATCAAGATCGGCCAATTGCTCCTGGGTGCCCACACCCTTGCTGGCCAAGGCACGCGCGATTGTTTCATCAACACCTTCCATTTTCAGCAAATCTTCAATGCTGTGCTCAACACGCTCTTCATTCACAATCGCTGCATTGAGCAAGGCATTGCGCGCACGGCTGCGCAGTTCATTTATGGTATCTTCGTCCAGCGCGTCTATTTCCAGCATTTCATCCAGCGGAACATAGGCAACCTCTTCAAGCGTGTTAAAGCCTTCTTTTACCAGGATATCTGCAACATCTTCATCCACATCAAGTTTGGCAATGAACAAATCACGGATCTTGGAAAATTCAACTTCATTCTTCTGGCTGGACTCTTCAACAGTCATAAGATTGATTTCCCAGCCGGTAAGTTCACTGGCCAGGCGTACATTTTGACCGCCGCGACCTATTGCCTGCGCCAGGTTTTCCTCTTCAACAATCACATCCATACTGTGCTTGTCTTCGTCTACCACGATGCTTGTCACTTCGGCGGGAGCCAAAGCATTAATTACGCTGGTAGCTGGATCATCCGACCACAGAACAATATCCACACGCTCGCCAGCCAGTTCGTTGGTTACACCTTGCACACGTGATCCGCGCATACCTACGCAGGTACCGATAGGATCAATACGCTGATCATTGGATCTGACAGCAATCTTTGCACGTGAGCCTGGATCGCGTGCGGCACTGACAATTTCCAGCAATCCTTCTTCAATCTCGGGCACTTCCAGTTCAAACAACTTGACCAGAAATTGAGGCGTAATGCGCGACAATACAATCTGCGGACCGCGTACTGTACGATCTACGCGCAACAGATAAGCACGTACCCTGTCGCCTACGCGCAGGTTTTCCTTGGGTATCATTTGATCGCGCGGCAGCAAGGCTTCTATCTTGCCGAATTCAACAATGGCGTTGCCGCGCTCTATACGCTTGATCGTGCCTGAAACCAGATGCTCGCTACGCTCCATAAAGTCAGCCAGAATCTGCTCACGCTCGGCATCGCGTATCTTCTGAAAGATCACCTGTTTTGCAGCCTGCGCGCCTATGCGACCGAAATCTATCGATTCCAGCGACTCCTCAACAAACTCGCTTATCTGATAGTTGGGGTCAATTTTTTGCGCCTCTTCAAGTTTGATGTGCAGCTCTGGCGTTTCAAAACTTTCGTCATCCATCACTTCCCAGCAACGGAAAGACTCATACTCACCGGTATTTCTGTCAATACTGACGCGTATATCGGCCTCTTCATCACCAAAACGTTTCTTGGTTGCCGAAGCCAAAGCAGCTTCCAGCGCACCAAAAACGATTTCCTTGTCCACGTTCTTTTCACGTGCCAATGCATCCACCAATAACAAAACTTCACGACTCATTACTGTCTCCAACCATTTATACCACTTACATTATGCAAGCGGGCTATATCACTCACAGGCACCTTAAAAAACCGGCACCAAACGCGCCTTATCTATATTTGAAAGCTCAATTGCAACCTGCTTACCTTCCACTTCCAACTGCAATATTCCATTTTCAACCAAACCCAGATTTCCCACAAAATTCTTGCGCCCGGCCATAGGCATGCGTAATTTCAACTGCGCCACATGTCCGTTAAAACGAACAAAATCAGCTTCCTTCTTGATTGGCCTGTCCAATCCGGGTGAGGACACTTCAAGACGCTCAAAATTTACGCCTTCCACCATGAACAAACGGGTCAACTGATTGCTCACCAACTCGCAATCTTCCACCGTTATGCCCACTGGCTTATCCATCAAAACACGCATCAGTCCACGACCGGAAGTTTCGAGATCAACCAACTCATATCCCAATCCCGTCAGCGTTGTTTCAACCAGCCCAGCTACATCCATGATCCGCACCCACAAATAAAAAACGGGCTCGAAGCCCATCTAATTCTACGAAACACACCATCAATCCACTTTGAAAATGATATTGACTTCATGCACGTCTTCAAAAATATGCATCAGGATGGCTTCATTTAAAACACTAAAATCCCCCGCCCTTACAAACAAATCTTAACAACACACAATAAATAACATGCCAAGCCTGCTAATAACGGAGCAATTATAACAAATTAATTATCCAATTGAAACAAGACATATACATTTATACAAAATCTAGCGCTTTGAAGTATAAGAAAAAACTGCATTGACCTGGAAAAGTTGGCGTCCCCAACGAGATTCGAACTCGTGTTATCGCCGTGAAAGGGCGGTGTCCTAGGCCTCTAGACGATGGGGACTCGTTCTTGGTGGAGATAAGCGGGATCGAACCGCTGACCTCTTGCATGCCATGCAAGCGCTCTCCCAGCTGAGCTATACCCCCAAAAAGAGGGCGCATTATAATGAGCTACCC
>JBBQYH010000085.1:0-8562 GCA_038208855.1 Burkholderiales bacterium | reverse complement strand
CTTTGTTCGTCACCGATAATTCCCAGACGCTGTATGGTGGAAAATTCCTTGGTATAGGTAGACATGTTTTGCAGGTCATCGCGTGCAGCACTCAGTTTGTTGCGTGCTTCGTTGACCTTTTGCTGTGCGGCTTGCTTTGCTTTGTGGGCGTTATCGGACCATTTCTGGCCGGAAAATACAGCGCTGCCGCCAATTGCTACAACAATGAGCAAGGTAGACAGGCTCCATTTTATATAGGGCAAATCGGATTGGGAGAATGTCATGCCTGTGGCCTCCAGATGAGTTTAAGAGAAAACTCGAAAGGTTTTTCCCCGCTGAAGTTGGCGTCGTCATTAATGCTGCCTTTGGAGCTGAAATCAAGCGGCAACTTTATGGGGGTGACGCTATAGCCAGCGCGCGCTAATACCAGCTGGAAGCGTTCTAGATAGTTGAGCGCGTCGCGGTAGTCATTGCCGAAATCCAGCATTTCGCCATTAAAGGTTATTTCCTGTACTGGCAGGTTACCTTCTGCGGCGGATTGCCAGCTGAGCTTGCCTATGCTGATGCGGGGGAAGTTGCTCAGGGTGTTGCTCAGCCCATATAGTAACTGTTGCGGTTGCGCAGAGTATTGCTGTAATTTACCTAACAGTGTCACCACCGTTTTCATGTCCGAAGCCGAAACATTGATGCCATTTTTGCTCTGAATAGAGACAGGAAATTGCTGGGTAATTTGCTGGCTCTCGTGCTGCATATGACTGGTCTGCTGATTGAGCACGACAATTTCATCATTCACTCCGCTGCTTTCCAGGAATGCCAATGAGCTCCACACCAGGCATATGATCGCGGTGAGCACAGCGAGGCCGAACAGACCGCGCTGTGTTCGCCAGAGTTGATAATAGTGCGTCTGTTCGCTGTTTGCATAGCTGGTACCGGGTGGATGATTGGCCAGGGCATGCAAAAATAATGGCGTAGCATCGGAATCGGTATGCCGATATTTGGATTTGTGCAGTATTGCCAGCTCTTGAATATCGAGATAGGCATATTGCATTTTTTTATTGCTGGACAATTGGGCATCAAGTTGAGCACAGTCTTTGGCATGGCAAATAATATGCACGTTAAGCAAGTCTCCATGCGGAGTAAGACTCAGGCTATGCAGATATTGTTGGGTGCGTACAGATTCCGTGGCGATAGTGTCAGCAAAAGTACTGTTCGGATTGATTGGGGTCAAACGTGAAAAACGCAGTTGCTTGTCGAGAAAATAAGTCTGGCGCAAACCAGCATCTTTTTCCCATGTCAGCAGAAGAAGATGGTCAGAATTAATTTCCTTGACCAGTGGCAAGCTGATATGCGGCACGGAGTAGATACCTGCGATAGGTATTTTGTTTTCCAGCAACAGGTCCAGCCAGGTCGTTATGCGGCCGGCATTGGTCAGTGCAGAAAAAAGCAGTTCATCGTCACGACGTCCTTCGCTCTGGCGTTTTTGCAGGCGGGCCATGCGGAAGGGAGTGCTGCGGTAATACTGTTCAAATTTGCGCGCTACCAGCGCATGATAATTTGATCCTGTCAGATGAGGAACGGTTTCCTGGCGAAAGTCTTCTTCAATCAGGTCCACCAGCAGATAGGTGGGATCGCGATACTCCTGCAAAAATTCGGAAAACTTCTGCAGGCCTTCTACACTGTTGGAGAAGTAGTAGGGCGCACCCAATTTCCCATCTTTCCAAATGCTGGCATGGAAATTATCAGTGCTGAGGAAGAATAATATTTTTCGAGACATGGGTGCTTTTGTAAACCTCTATATTTTTACTTTGCCGATGATGTCGTATATTGGACCGAGCACCGAGAGCATGACCCAGCCCAGCAGCAAGCCGAGTACGATGGTCATGGTGGGCTCTATCATGACCTGCACTTTTTTGATTGAATCCTTTACGTCACGGTCATAAAAATAGCTGACGTTGAGCAGCGCCATATCCAGTTGACCGGTGGACTCGCCCACTTTAAGCATGCGTATTACCAGCGCCGGGAACATGCCGGTGTGTTGAAAACTTTGCGTCAGGTTTTTCCCAGCCTCGATTTCCTGGATGACCTGGTCCATGCTTCTTGCCATGACTTGATTGTTGACCAGATCCCTGGAGTTGGCGAGACACTCCAGGATGGTTATGCCCGAGCCATACATCATGGCAAAGGTGTTGGCAAAGCGTGCGAGTATGATTTTGCGCAGTATCGGCCCCGTGGGCCAGATATGCAGCTTGAGCTTGTCTACATGGTATTGCAATCCGGGGTTTACTAAAAGAGAGCCTTTAAAAGCGCCAAACAGCACCACGGGGGTGAGCAGGATGGCATACCAGTAATTGACGAAAATGGACGATGTGGCGATCAGTATGCGGGTCTGCAAAGGTACTTCCATACCCATGCCTTTGATGAAGCCCACCAGTTGCGGAACCAGATAGATCATCAGGAAAAAAGTAATACCCAGCACCACTGTGCCTACGAACAGCGGATAGATCAGCATATTTTTTGTTTGGGTGGCCATTTCATCCTGCCACTTGATGGATTCGGTCAGGTGTTTGAAAACTTCAACCAGTCTGCCACTTTCCTCGCCCGCCTCAACCAGACTGATAAAAATCTTGTCGAAGGCATTGGGATGCAGGGCCATGGCCTGTGAAAGTTTTTTACCGCTTTCGATAGACTTGACAAGGTTGGCTATGATTTCGCGGAAAACCGGTTCTTCCATGCTGTCGCGCAAATCGGCCAGGCATTCCAGTAACGGTACGCCGGCACCAGCCAGTTGTTCGAGATTGAAAAAGAATGTGATCAGATCCGGTTTTTTGATTTTTTTCATGCCGAAAGACGAGTTGCCGTTGCTTCTGTCTATCAGTCTGGCACTGATCAAATCCAGTCCGCTGCGTTTCAAATGCAGTTCGAGATCGATCAAGTTGGCGGCATCCTGCAAGCCTTTGCTGTTTTTACCCTGACTGTTAACGGCCCTGTATGAATACATTGTCATGATGATTAACCCATGCGATCCGTCAAGTCTACAACCCTGGCGATTTCGGAAAGTGAGGTTATGCCTTGCAATACTCTGGCGAGGCCGTCAGAAGCAAGTGGTCGAAAGCCTTTTTCCTGTGCCGCATTTCTAAGGTCGCGGATACTGGCGCGGCGCGCCACCAGATCGTCCAGATCGCTGTCCATCTTGAGTAATTCCATGATGGCCAGACGTCCCTTGTAACCCTGATGAAAGCAAAAGTCACAACCTGCGGCGCGGTAGAGCGTGACATCATCTTGCTGGCGCAAGCCCAGCAGATGACGCTCGGTATGGTCAGGATGATACGAATATTTGCAATGCGGACACAGCACGCGTACCAGACGTTGTGCAATGATGCCGATGATATTTCCCGCCATGATGTCCGGGAGTATGCCGATATCCAGCAGACGTGGTATCGCACCGATGGCCGAATTTGTATGCAGCGTGGAGTAAACCTGGTGGCCGGTCATCGCGGCGCGGAAAGCCATTTCGGCTGTTGGATGATCACGTATTTCACCCACCAGAATAATGTCCGGGTCTTGTCGCATCATGGAGCGTATGCCGCTGGCAAAATCCAGCTTGGCTGCTTCATTGACGGAAGACTGACGGATCAACGGGATGGGATATTCCACCGGATCTTCCAGAGTCATGATATTGACCGACTCTGTGTTGACATGGTTCAGCACCGAATACAGCGTGGTCGTTTTGCCGCTACCGGTAGGGCCGGTAACCAGAATAATGCCTTCGGGTTTGGCTATGATCAGCTTGAGTGTGTTGAGTGCGTCATCATCCAGACCGATCTGGTTGATTGCCACAATACCTTTTTGTCGGTCAAGTATACGCAGTACCAGGTTTTCTCCGTGTGTGGTGGGATGAGATGCCACACGAAAATCTATCGGGCGGCCGGATAGACGCAGCGACATGCGTCCGTCCTGCGGCGCACGCGTTTCGGCAATGTTCATACCGCTCATCACTTTCATGCGCACCACCATGGCCGGCCAGAAACTCTTGTGCAAACTGCGCACTTGACGCAACACACCGTCAACACGGTAGCGGATACGCAGGAAGCTGCTTTCCGGTTCAAAGTGGATATCGGAAGCACCTTGCTGCACGGCTTCTGTGAATAACGCGTCTATCAGGCGCACAACAGGCTGGCTGAATTCGGTTACGCCCTGGTTCAGCGTCTGGTACTCCATGTCACCCGGCTCTATTTCATGCAGGATGCCGTCGATAGACAATTCAAAGCCGTAATACTGGTCTATCGCCCTGACAATATCCGATTCGCTGGCGACCTGGGTCGTGAGTTGGTATTCACCGCGCAGCAAGGCTCTAACCTGATCAAGCGCAAGAATATTATTCGGGTCGGCAATCGCAATGATCAGGTGTTTGTTTGCTGCATCAACAGATAAAGGCAGCAGTTGATAGCGTCTGGCCACATCTTTGGGAATCAGCGCAATGGCAGCAGAGTCAACGATAACAGTGGTAAGGTCTACGCTTTCCTTGCCCATGTTTTCCGACATGACGTCGCGTATGGTGGCTTCGGAAAGGAAGCCCAGGCGTACCAGCAGGGCTCCTATGGGCTGGTGATTTTTATGTTGTTCCTGAACGGCAATACGCAGCTGATCTTCGCTGATCACGCCCTTGGACATTAGCAGCTGTCCGATAGGGAGCTGGGTTTGTTGTTGCTGCACTGGCATGTATTACTTTCTAGGATAGACTCAATGAGCCAGTAATTGGTTAAGCCTCTGTTCGGTTTGTGTACGGTCAAACCCCGCATTGCCTTTGCCGCTTAACTGCAACGACTGACGGTAATATTGTGCGGCAATTTTGCCCTTTCCAAGGTGATCCAGACTGGTGGCAAGATTAAAGGCAAACAGAGCGTTGTTGGGTTCTATTTTGAATGCGTCGAAATACGCCTGCTGCGCATCACTCCAGCGCGATTGCTCCGTGTACAGGTTACCCAGGGCAAAGTGCAAGGGTGCAGACTGCGGTGATTGTTCCAGACTCAATTTCAGTTTGCTTTCTCTGGCTTCGGTATCTCCTGTGGAAAAAGATGACATGCCGGCGAGAGCCACCGGATCACGCGGGTCCAGCATCAGCACTTTTTTGTAGTATTGCACGGCTACTTCATCTTGCCCCTGCTGTTGTGCGATGACGGCCATACCCAGCAACGCATCCCTGTTCATGGCATCCTTGTGCAGAACTTCGCGGTAGCGTTGCCATGCAGTGCCCAAGTCTCCATTCTGATAAGCCTGGTAGGCAGACATTACTGTCGAATATATTTCGTCGGTTCCTGTTTTGCGCTGAATCTGTATATCCTGGTCAGAGTTTGGTGCGTATGTTCGTCTTGTTTGACTGCTGTGAGTATATGGTTTGACGGGCGAATATTTCGCAACCGGTGTCGGGCGCGTTGCTACTGTTTGTGTTTCTGCTGCGGGCATCACTTCAGGAGCTTGCGCGAGCGAGGCTATAGGGCGTGGCGATGGCGCAGGAGTGACGTTTGCAATCGCAGCGGCTGGACGGTATTGCATCGGCTTGGGGGGCTGGATTTCATACCAAACATAGATACTTCCTGCCGTGCCCAGTACCAGTCCAATGATAACGGCTGTGGGTATGATGCCTAAATTGTATTGAAATCTTTTATTCACTGGGGCCTTCTTTGCGGTAAATAAATTTTCTCCCGTACTGCGTGGCGTGGCGTTGTTGTCCTGACGGGATAATGGAGCAGGACTGGCAGTTGGCTGCGCGGGTAATTCTTCCAGGGCCAGCTCTGTCGCATTGCTTGTAGCATCCTTGCTTCCAGCCCCAGTCTTTTTAAGTGCGTCAAGTAGTAGACTCATGATCAGGGCGCTGTATGCTTGCCCCTGGCATCTTCATGAAAGAAGTTTGCATCGGGCAGGTTTTTGCTGAACTCCTTGAAGTCGCCACTAAGCCCGGCATCCTTGATTACAACTGGGCGCAGGAATATGACCAGTTCTGTTTTGCTGGTGGTGTCATCGCGATTCTGGAACAGGTTGCCCAACAATGGTATGCGTGCCAGGAAGGGGACTTCGGAAGTATTCTTGTCTATCGATTCCTGTATGAGTCCACCCATTACCGCAGTTTGTCCGCTTTCAACCTTGATGATGGACTCCATTTCACGGGTCTGGATTTCCGGAATTTTATTTGCCACCAATACCAGTGCGGGGTTGGGGTCGTTTACATAATCTATTATGCGCGTAATGGTTGGACGCACATTGATTGTAACCATGCCGTTATCGCTGATTTGCGGGGTAACGCTCATGGTGAGTCCAACCGAAACCGAGTTTGGTGTGGAAGTGTAAGTGGCGGGTGAAAGGATAGTACCCGCTGTCGAGTAGGTTGCAGGGGTAGAAGTAATTGTGAAATATACTTTGCTGTCGGCAACTTTTAGTGAGGCTGTTTGATTGTTCATCACGCTTAATTTTGGACTGGACAACACTTTAACGTTGCCAAACCTTTCCAGCAGGGAGACGGATGCGAGAATGTTGCCGTAACTGGATGTAGGATCAAAGTAGTTGATGGTCAATGCCCCTGCGGTAGCACCTATTCCTGCCGTTCCTGCCTGGCTCAATGCAAAACCCTGTGCACCCAGCAGCGCTTTCGACCAGTTGATACCCTGCTGGTATTGGTCATTCAATTTTACTTCGACTATGGTCGCTTCAATCAAGACCTGGCGCTTGGCAGTCATCATGACCTTGTCTATGAATTCCTGTACTTTTTCATGCTGTTTGCTGGTGGCACGTACTATCAGAACACCAGTTTCCTTGTTGGCAAAAACACTCTCGGCTTTTTCAATTTCGCTGGTAATGACTGTTGCCGAGCCTGCGGCTTGCACGGTTTCATTGCCCGCGCCGGAAGCTCCTCCACCGGGGGCAGGTTCAGCACTTGTGGCACCTGCCTGTTTTCCTTTGCCGGCGGGAGATCCTATATTTGAAGATGCAACGCCCTCACCCTGTGCCACAACCCGGTGTGAATTCAAGGCTTCTTTTTGCGACTTTTGCCGCAGTCTGTCTTCCTCGAGAAGAATTGCCTTGACGTTTTCAATCAGGCTGCCCATCAGATCGTTTTTGGTTTCACTCGTTACCGTAGTTGATGAAGCATTGCCGCTGCTGTTTCCGCCAGTCCCCGTGCTTCCGCCACCGATCTGCCCGGATGTTGAGTTAGTGCTTTTGGAGGTGCGCAACATGTTGATAAAATCGATTTTGTAGGTTTTCAGGAACGGCTTGTCCGGCATCACTGCCAGCGTTCCATTGTCAAGTTCATAGCGCATATCCACCTGTTTGGAAATGCGGTCAAGAATTTGCGGCAATGTCTGATTGATTGCATTGATGGATACATTTCCCTGGATGCCGGAACTGATATCCAGATTTATTTTTGCATCGCGCGCCAGGGCAAATAGAATTTCCTGTGCCGGGACGTTGCTGACCACAACGCTGTAAGTTTCAATTTTTGCTGTGGGTTTGGGTAGCGGCAGGGGTATGGTGCGAGTGTTGGGCTGTGGTATCTCAACAGCGCCCTGGATGGGCATAACCTCGGGTTGGGTGATATGTTTGTCTGAAGGCGATATAGGGCTGGTGCCACAGGCGCTGAGTAGTATGCAAGTCAAATACAAAGTTGTGTGGCTGAATTTCAATTTAATCCCCTAAGCGTATATTACGCCCAAAATTTTCACTATTTGAGTCGCATGGTCAATATCTTAGCCAAGATTTCAAAATTTATCAATGGCTTAACTATCCGGCGATGCGTCCAGCAGGTATATTGCAGGGGCATAGGCATTCAGGTAGGACCTGGGAAGTTTTGTGATGCCAGAGCGCGCTTCCTCACTGTTGGCGTAGATACCATATAGAACACGAAGACCTTTTCTGCCATTTATTTTGATGGGCACTACATATATTTTATGCAGTACGCCAAGCTTGTCTGCACGCTCCAGAAATTTTTCAATATTTGATGGCCGTACATTATTGGTGTAATAGAGTTGTATGCTCGCGCTTCCTGTCTGTAGTTTGGCAAGCATT
The DNA here is from genome assembly GCA_038208855.1 of Burkholderiales bacterium. Lineage (GTDB taxonomy): Bacteria > Pseudomonadota > Gammaproteobacteria > Burkholderiales > Gallionellaceae > 39-52-133. Next base: position 525 of record JBBQYH010000085.1, on the reverse strand, counting down.
GCTTGTGTTGCTTCAAGCCGTTGCGTCATCATGACATTCTTGGCTTCACCTTCCGCCGGCTTGGCTGGTACTGCAGGCGTGAGTTGTGTCACTTTGTCAGTTTGCGTTGCGTCTGTTGTTGTGTGAAGTGCAGGAATGGCTGGTGGCAGGGGTGGTATGTCCGCGGCTGGCGTGACATTGGATGGGGCCAGGGGGATGGTGGGTAATGTCTGTGGTTTTATTGTTTCTGTTTGCTTTGCATTAGTAGTAGTAGTCAGGCTGCCTAGCAACCAGCCGCTACCAGCAACGATGAAGGTGAGAGACAGCAAAAGTATTGCGACAGCCGGTGTGATTTTTGGTTTCCACCAGTTTCTGGCATAAGGAGTAAGTTCGCTGTCGCGTATGGCCGCCTGCACGTGGCGTATCTTTACCGAATGTGTGTCTTCCACAAAGGCCGAAAGCAATGCCTTGTCAGCCAGAATATTTACCCTGCGCATCAATCCCTGCGAGGCTTTGCCTATCAGGGTGGCAGCAGGGGCGGTAAAC
>JBBQYH010000084.1:0-8586 GCA_038208855.1 Burkholderiales bacterium | reverse complement strand
GCGGGCCTGTGCATCAAGTCGGGCAATGCCGCGATTTTGCGCGGTGGCTCCGAGTCCATTCATTCCAATCAGGCCATCGCGGCCTGTGTGCAAGACGGGCTCAAGGTCGCAGGTTTGCCCGAAACCGCCGTGCAGGTGATCAGCACCACCGATCGCGCTGCAGTGGGCGAGCTGATCACGATGAAAGAATATGTGGATGTGATCGTGCCGCGCGGCGGCAAGAGTTTGATCGCGCGCATTTCGGCTGATGCCAAGGTGCCCGTGATCAAACATCTGGACGGTATCTGCCATGTGTATATCGACGATGAAGCCGATATCGAAAAAGCCATCGTCATTGCCGACAACGCGAAGACCCATCGCTACGGTGTGTGCAATGCCATGGAAACCCTGCTGGTTGCACAAAGCGTGGCGGCAGAGGTGTTGCCCAGGCTTTGCAAAATCTATACCGACAAGGGTGTGGAGTTGCGCGGCGACGAGGCGGCACGCAAGCTGGTGAAGGAAATGAAAGTCGCCACCGAGGAAGACTGGCATACAGAATATCTGGCGCCGATCCTGAGCGTGCGCGTGGTCAGCGGGCTGGAGCAGGCGATGGAACATATCAATACTTACAGCTCGCAGCATACAGATAGTATCGTGACTGAAAATTACACCAAGGCGATGCGCTTCCTGCGCGAGGTGGATTCCAGCTCGGTGATGGTGAATGCGTCGACGCGTTTTGCCGATGGCTTCGAATACGGCCTTGGCGCCGAGATCGGCATATCCACCGACAAGATCCACGCACGCGGACCGGTCGGGCTTGAGGGACTGACGTCGCAGAAATACATCGTGCTTGGCAATGGCCAAATAAGAAAATAATATTTCAGAAAATAACTACAAGTCATTCCCGCGCAGGCGGGAATCCAGTCAATAAATAATATCTCGCAAAGCGAGAACAAAACAAAAAAGCATTTTGAATAGAACAGCTGGATTCCCGCCTGCGCGGGAATGACGAAATAACATAAAAATTCAATATAATCAATTACTTACAAAATAATTCGAAAGAACGAACATGAGCAAAAGCATCGCAGTCAAGGTACCCGACATCGGCAACTTCAAGGATATTCCCGTCATCGAACTTCTGGTGAAAGTGGGTGAAACAGTCACGGCAGAACAATCGCTAATCACGCTGGAAACCGACAAGGCCACGATGGATGTGCCAGCACCGGCAGCCGGCGTGGTGAAGGAGCTCAAGGTTAAAGTGGGCGACACGGTGAGCGAGGGTAGTGTCATTTTAATGCTGGAAGAAACAGAACAAAATCCAGTACAAAGCCAAAAGCAACCCCCCCCTAACCCCCCTTTGCAAAGTGGGGTAACGACTACTGTTACTGCATCCGTCGTTGGCAGCCAAACTGACACCGCTCCCCACTTTGCAGAGGCAGGGTCGCACGTAGTGCGGGGACCCAACAGCGTACTCCTCGCGGGTGCAAAAGGAGGGCTGGGGGGGATTTCCGCGTCCGCCATTAAAGGCGACATTCACGCCGAGGTGGTCGTACTGGGCGCAGGTCCCGGCGGCTACAGCGCCGCTTTCCGTGCAGCCGATCTGGGCAAGCAAGTCGTACTTATCGAAAAGCACGCCGCACTTGGCGGCGTGTGCCTGAACGTGGGTTGCATTCCCTCCAAGGCTCTGCTGCATGTGGCGAAGGTCATCACCGAAGCGGAAGAGGTCGCGCATCAGGGCGTTACATTCAACAAGCCCAAAATCGACATCGATAAAATTCGCAGCTGGAAAGAAAGTATTATCGCCAAGCTCACCGGCGGCTTGGGCGGACTGGCCAAACAGCGCAAGGTGCAGGTGGTGACCGGTGTGGCGAAATTTGCCTCTGCCAACAGTCTCACTGTAGAAACCAAGGACGGCAAGAAAACAATTTCATTCGACAACTGCATCATCGCGGCGGGTTCCAGTGTGGCGCGCATTCCCGGCTTCCCCTACGACGATCCGCGCATTATCGATTCTACCGGCGCGCTGGCGTTGCAGGATGTGCCCAAGCGCATGCTGATTCTCGGCGGCGGCATTATCGGCCTGGAAATGGCCACGGTATATGACGCGCTCGGCTCAAAAATTACCGTAGTGGAATTGATGGATCAGCTGATCCCCGGTGCGGATAAAGATCTTGTTAAGCCTTTGCACAAGCGCATCGCCAGCCGCTACGAGGCGATTTACCTGAAAACCAAAGTCAGCGGGATAGTAGCCAAAAAGGAAGGGCTGCTGGTCACCTTTGAAGGCGAACAAGCGCCCGCGCCACAACTCTACGACCGCGTGTTGATGGCGGTGGGTCGCCGCCCGAACGGGCGCGAGATCAACGCGGAAGTAGCCGGCGTCACAGTGAACGAACGCGGCTTCATTCCGGTAGATAAACAAATGCACACCAATGTGCCGCACATCTACGCCATCGGCGATATCGTCGGTGACCCGATGCTGGCACACAAAGCAGTGCACGAAGGCAAGGTGGCAGCCGAAGTAATTGCCGGACACAAGGCCAGCTTCGACGCACTCACCATACCTTCCGTGGCCTACACCGACCCGGAAATTTCGTGGATGGGCCTCACCGAAACCCAGGCCAAAGCGCAGGGCATTCCTTACGAGAAAGCCTCTTTCCCGTGGGCGGCTTCTGGCCGCGCCTTGTCTATGGCACGCGAGGAAGGCCTCACCAAGGTGCTTTATGATCCCGTCACCATGCGCATACTGGGTTCGGGCATCGTCGGTGTGAACGCGGGCGAATTATTGGCGGAAAGCGTGCTGGCGCTGGAAATGGGTGCAGATATGCAAGACCTGGCGCTCACCATCCATCCTCACCCCACTTTGTCGGAAACCATAGGCTTTGCGGCGGAAATTGCCGAAGGCAGCATTACCGATCTGTACATGCCGAAGAAGAAACACTAATTATCTGCACGCCATCCCGAGTTCATGATGGAATTCTTCAGCAGCGATGTCAGTCTGTGGGGGCTGTTTATTTCCAGTCTGCTTAGCGCCACGCTTTTGCCCGGCGGCTCAGAACTGGTTTTGGCCGGGGTGTTGAAGCTGCACCCTGAATTATTCTGGCCAGCCCTGCTACTCGGCACGCTGGGCAATACCCTGGGCGGCATGATTACCTTCGGCATGGGCTGGCTGTTGCCGCAAAGCAAGGGAAACCAGGAAACTGCCGAGCATCCTGCGGCGCACACCTCACGAATGCAGACGCAAAAACTGAAACACGTGGAAAAAGTGCGCCGTTATGGCACACCGGCCCTGTTATTGGCTTGGGCACCAGTGATAGGCGATGCCTTGTGTCTGACGGCTGGCTGGTTGCGCCTTAACCCATTGAAGGCGATGTTGTGGATGATGCTGGGAAAGTTTGCTCGTTATGCGATCATCGGCATGGCAATGTAAAATAGCGTCAAATAAAAATCTCTTACTCCAGGTCAATATGCGTACCTACCTCAATCTGATGCAACATGTGCTGGACCACGGCACACAAAAATCCGACCGCACCGGCACCGGTACCCTAAGTGTATTCGGCTACCAGATGCGCTTCGATCTGGCCGAAGGCTTTCCGCTGGTCACCACCAAAAAATGCCATCTCAAATCCATCGTGCATGAGCTGCTGTGGTTTTTGCAGGGCGATACCAACATCAAGTATCTGAAAGAAAACGGCGTCAGCATCTGGGACGAATGGGCGGACGAGCAGGGTAATCTGGGGCCGGTGTACGGCAAGCAGTGGCGCTCCTGGGCCACACCCGATGGGCGCACGATAGACCAGATCACGGAGGTGATAGCACAGATCAAAAAAAATCCGGATTCGCGCCGCCTGATTGTTTCCGCCTGGAACGTGGGCGAGCTTGACAAGATGGCGCTGGCTCCGTGCCATGCCTTATTCCAGTTTTATGTGGCGGACGGAAAATTGTCCTGCCAGCTCTATCAACGCAGCGCCGACATATTCCTCGGCGTGCCATTCAATATCGCCTCCTATGCGCTCTTGACCCTGATGATAGCCCAGGTATGCGAACTCAAACCCGGCGACTTTGTGCATACCCTGGGCGATGCGCATCTTTACCTTAACCATCTGGAGCAGACTCGTTTGCAATTGGCACGCGAGCCGAAAACACTGCCTGTTATGCGTATCAATTCAAAGGTAACAGACATCTTTACCTTCAAATTTGATGATTTCTCACTTGAAGGCTATGACCCTCATCCGCCAATAAAAGCGCCGGTGGCCATCTAATTAGGCCGATTTACGGGCTTTATTCCCGCTTTGACTGTTTTATTACCGTGTTATAAATGAAAGTCTAAATACAGGAATTCCGCTGATTTGAAAAAGGTGCTTAATTATGGACTGGGTCAATAACAGTATACGCAACAGGCTTTTAATCGTTTCCGGTGTCGGCATAGTGTTGATGCTGGCCTCTTCCTTTGTCAGTTTCTGGCTGATGCTGGTGGTGGCTGCATTGTCTTTTGTCCTCAGCTACATTGCTGTTACAAAACTGGTCTATTTACCCGCACACCGTTTAATTAATGACATGGCGCGCCTGGCGCAAGGCAATTTCACCACGCCTATCGACAATATCAATCAGGACGGCATAGGCAAAATTGCGGCGAGTGCGGAGTTGATCCGCACAAATCTTGGTGCAATGATTAACAAGCTGAATTCGATAACAGCTGAAGTCAGCAATACTGCAAGCAATCTCTCTGCCACCGCACATCAGGTTGTCAGCGCATCCATTCAGCAAAGCAACTCAACCGCCTCCACTTCGGCTGCAATTGAAAAAATGACCGCAAGCGCTGTTTTCGTGTCGCAAAATAGCGGCACCCTGAAACAAATATCCGAAGACAGTCTACAGCGCTCCACCGAAGGCAATGTAAGTTTATCCTCGCTGATAGGCGAACTTGGCGCCGTGGAAACTTCAGTGGAAGGCATAGCCGCTTCCGTGACTCAATTTGTACAAAGTGCAGAATCCATTACCCAGATCACAAAATATGTAAAAGATATCGCCGAGCAGACCAACCTGCTCGCGCTCAACGCTGCTATTGAAGCGGCCAGGGCTGGCGAACAGGGACGGGGATTTGCAGTGGTGGCTGACGAAGTGCGCAAACTGGCCGAAAAATCTTCGCAGTCTGCCAGCCAGATCGACCAAATTACAGTCTCGCTAAGTACACAGTCCGAAATAGTCGGCAAAGCGATCAACCAAGGGAAACAATCCCTGCTCAGCAGCCAGGATATTCTGGAAAATGTGGCCATGGTACTCGGTGAAGCCAATCAGACTGTAATACAGACTAAAGCAGGCATCGATAATATTGTACGGGCGGTAAATGAGCAAAATGAAGCCAGCACTGAAATTGCCCAAAATATGGACCAGATTGCACACATTGCAGTGGAGAATATGACTGCCATTCAGAAAAACTCTGACGCTGCAGACGGCTTGCAAAAACTTTCTGCCACTATGCTGGAGATCATCCGGGATTTTAAAATCTGAATATGCAAGCTCGCATTTCAATTATTGTCGCAATGGCAAGTAACCGCACCATAGGCGTCAACAATACCCTGCCGTGGCGCTGCCCGGAAGATCTGAAACGCTTCAAGTCACTCACCATGGGTCATCACATGATCATGGGGCGCAAAACTTTTGAATCCATAGGCAAGGCATTGACTGGCCGCACAACGGTAGTAGTAACGCGCAATACCAATCTGCAGATTGATGGATGCCTTGTCGCGCACTCCTTGCAGCAGGCTATAGATATGTGCGCAGGCGACAGTGAGATTTTCATAGTGGGCGGCGCAGAGCTATACGCGCAGGCCCTGGATCGTGCCGATACCCTGTATATCACCGAAATACAGCAGGAAGTGCTGGGGGATGCTTACTTTCCGGAGTTCAAAAACAGCGGATGGCAGGAAATAACCCGTGACAAACGCAGTCAACTGCAACCCCAAGCACTGCAATTTCATTTTGTGGAATATGAGCCAACCAATTGATTATATTTAATAATATAGGATTCAATCCAGCTACCAGGTTTGAAACAAAAAAGTAATTTAAAGTTTTCCTTCATATTGTCGCTATATCTTCCAAGCATCATGAATGATGTCCAGTCAATTTATATTAACTTCATCAGGAGAATAAAATGAAAACCATTACCGCTTCCATTATCGCATCCTTGGTTCTTGGCCTTGTTGCAACACCGGCATTCGCCGCCAAGCGCGTCAGATACAATGATTCATACATGTCTTCCGGCCCAACCAAATACTATATGGGTGTTAGCGGCGGACAAGCTTCAACGGACGACAAGGCCCTTAGCAATGACAAGACCTCAACCGCTTTTTCATTTTTCGCAGGTTATGAAATCAATGACAATTTTGCCGCGGAACTGTCCTACTCCAATTTTGGCAGTATGGACCTTTTGGGTAATGGCACGCAGTTACTCAAAGCCACTGCTTATGGTCTTGGTATTGTAGGTTCACTGCCTGTTAGCCAGTATGTTTCCGTCTTTGGCAAACTGGGTTATGCATCTACATCTTACGTTGTTGAAACCGGAGGAGTTGCAGGCACAACCAATGCAAGCGGCAACGCCAATACGGCAGTCGGCGTCAATTTCCACATGACAAATAAAGCAGATATTCGTGTGGCCTACGATACCTACAAACTGGTTGATTCATCAACAAGTGCCATCGCCAACATGAGAGTGGCCAGTGTGGGTGTGTCGATTAAATTCTGATTTGCTTTATAGACTGGACTAACACTGTTTCAAACAGTGCCAACCCAGCTAACAACTTCTACAATGTAAGCTGGGCTACGCATCAGTAGCACGCAATCAGTGTCAGGAAAAATATGCATTATTATTCCTGCGTAACCTATCACTAAATTTATACGGATGCATACATCCGTATTTTTTTGTTTTGATTTTGTCTCTCACGTTTATTGGCGAATTAACGTATAAATGCAAAGACATATATGTAACAGAAATAAATAAAATCCAACATATTCAATAGTATGCACAAACCTTCTTAATTTCCTTCCTGCACTATCCACTGCAAATAAGGAATTTGCCTATTCTTAACTGGCATTCATTAACGTAGTCTTCGACTGCTTCAACAACATTTTACAAGTCAAACAAAAATGTCAGTTGAAATGCGACTTTTATATCCTTGGAGAAATCATGTTTACTAAAACATCACTTTTATCTGTCCTTGCATGCTCGTTAATTTTTGCAGTCTTCCAGGTTCGTGCTGCCGATCAAACCAAAGATCAGACACAATTACGGGATCGGGATCAAATTTACGGCAGCCAGTTAATGACCGAACAGGAACGTATCGAGCACCGCAATAAAATACGCAGTTTGAAAACCAGGAAGGAACGCGAAGCGTATCAACTGGAACAACATAAACGCATGCAGGAACGGGCGAAGGAAAAAGGAATCACACTGCCCGACGAACCGCCAATGAGACCAGGAACTATGGGGCCTGGTAGTGGTGGTGGTATGGGTACCGGTGGTGGAATGGGTCCTGGTGGCGGCGGTGGTATGGGTTCTGGCAGATAACAAATCTGCACTGAATAAAAAAAGCGGATGATAAACATCCGCTTTTTTTTATTACTTCCGGCAGCCTTCAATCCAGCCGAACACAATCCACATAATAGATTTTCTCGCCGTTGACTTTATCGGCAACCAATCCATGAATATCGGTTTCAAAACCGGGAAACTTCTGGTTGAACGAACGTGCAAACTTCAGGTAATTCACTATCGTCTTGTTAAAACGCTCGCCCGGAATCAACAGCGGAATTCCCGGAGGATAGGGCGTCAATAGTACGCTGGTGATACGGCCTTCCAGCTCATCAATCGGCACACGGTCAATTTCGCCGTGCGCCATTTTGGCAAACGCATCGGAAGGTTTCATTGCCGGCACCATGTCTGACAAATACATTTCCGTAGTCAACCGCGCCACATCGTTTGCCTTGTAAATACCATGTATTTGATCGCACAAATCACGCAAACCGATTCTTTCGTAGCGCTTGTTTTTGGCAATGAATTCAGGCAATACACGCCACAGTGGCTGGTTCTGGTCGTAGTCATCTTTGAACTGCTGCAACTCGGTCACCATGGTGTTCCAGCGGCCCTTGGTAATACCGATGGTGAACATGATAAAGAATGAGTACAACCCGGTTTTTTCCACCACCACACCGTGCTCGGCGAGGTATTTGGTGACGATAGCTGCTGGGATACCCGAGTCGGCGAAATCGCCTTCCACTTCCAGTCCCGGCGTAATGATCGTGGCCTTGATCGGATCCAGCATGTTGAAACCGGGTGCCAACTTGCCAAAGCCGTGCCAACGGTCGTCAGTATGCAGCATCCAGTCGTCACGCGCTGCCATGCCTTCTTCCACCAGATATTCCGGCCCCCACACCTTGAACCACCAGTCTGACTCACCGAATTCCGCATCAACCTTGCGCATCGCACGGCGAAAATCCAGCGCTTCCGCAATGGATTCTTCCACCAGTGCAGTGCCGCCAGGCGGCTCCATCATTGCCGCAGCCACGTCACACGAGGCGATGATGGCATATTGCGGGCTGGTCGAGGTATGCATC
>JBBQYH010000083.1:0-8699 GCA_038208855.1 Burkholderiales bacterium | reverse complement strand
CATGGCAATCTCCTTCAGGTGATGCGTGTTCATTAGTGACAAAAATAAATTCATTTTAATTTATGGCAATTACATGGCGACCAAAGCTTGTGTATAACTGACAGTGTTCCGCGGGCCTACTGTGCGAACTGTAATTCTGTAATACACCAACGAGGGTAATTTCAAGGGCGTTTCACCGGCTTCTTCCCCGTTACCCGCGGAAGAAAATACGAGTGGTGAATCTGAACAACTTGCACCACCAGTTGGAGCGCCCGCATTTAGGCAGAGCCGGTCTATGATGTAGCTTGGTGTGTTCCCCGCAGCATCCTGCCCCACTGAGATGCTATTATTTGTGCCAAGTGTCGGGTTAATACTTGCATGCCAGTAATCTTCCCAATTCTGCCCGTTGGTTGGGTAATGGGGATTCACAATGCTGTTGCCATCAGCAAAATAGCCGGAACCAGGATCACTGTTGAAAGGAGGGTTTGCAGGACATTGAACTCTGGCAGCGACACAATCTTCCAACCATGCAACTGCTCTTTCAACTGCCCGGTCGGACGAATGGGTGGCAGACTCCTGAAAAGCGAGATTGCCGGAGATCAAATTGGAAGTATCCACTGAACGCATCAGCGCTATACCTGCCAGTGTCATCGCCACCAGCACGATGAGTGCAATGATCAGAACAACACCTCGCTGTTTGGCGCGCAGTGGTCCACGATTAATTTGGGTTGTTTTTCTGATTAACATCCTGCTTGTACTCCCATCCAATTAACATTGCGGATTGGGACCACCGTCTCCAATACCTGATAACGGTAATTTGTCCAGTTGCCATCTGCTGACAAATCAATTGCCGCACCGGCAGTTCCTGCCCAGATTGGTGCAACCGTTGTCGTAGTAGCTGATTTTTCATACTGTCCGCGTGCTATTAATGCCAGGCGTATTGCCGGCGTCCTTGCCCAACCACATGCGCTTACCGGAGTTGTTTGATCAGGGGTGTCTACTACGTAATTTGGTCTGGGGCTTCGTGGTACAGTGTTAACGATAGCATCGATCTGGGCTTGCGTCCGCACTGGTGTGGACGCAACGGAGCTATGCAAGTATTGCACCTTCATGCTGACGATGTTATTGGCGATAGGGAGCCATACACTCGAGTTACCCGTCAATGCTGAATTGCCACAATTGCTCACCAGGTAATCGCACACAGTCAAATTTCCGCCGCGGATTGCATAAGCCAGCATTTGTGGAGCCTGCCCAAGATTGTATAGCGTTGCCGGTACTGTAACGACGACTCCCGTTGCAACCGTCAAGGTTTGCAGTGCAGGTACACCAGAAACACTATCAACTGCAAGAGTACCTACACATGGCGTTGCTGTGGCAATAACCCTATCGCCGTTTATAAATGAGCTCGGCACATTCACCGAGTAAACCTGACCAGCTTGAGCAGACAGCACACTGCCTTCAGCAATACCATTTGAATTGCCGTAAAACACCAACATTCTGTCAGTATTGGCATCACCCAGTGGTATTGTTCCAACCGGGGGATTGATTGTGACAGGTGCCAAAGGTATGGCCACACCAGAGAATGATGCAGAGCAATTCAACAATCCACTTTCACTGATGCCATAACCAGCCTGCGCTATGTCTTGTTGCAATATATGCAATGCAATTGCACCACTGTTTTGTGCATCATTACCGCCTGTGGTTGTGCGCTTTTGACCCTCGAAGACGGTTAACATCTGCAGGATAACGATCATTGCCATCAATCCCATCACCATGCCTACCATGATTTCCACCAAACTGAATCCTGCGGACAAACGAGCACGCCCGAGAGTATGCAGATTAGCATATCGCTTTATGACAAAAGCTTGATCTGGAATTTTTGCAAGAGCTAACAATTCATTCTCCTATCGAATCTGCGCGATTGCGGTCGCATTATGGCGGTTGGCTAACGCTTCACCTGGAAGATTCCAAAACACCGTAACAGTAACTTCTGTACCTGTAGGATTTACCACGGGAGTAGGTACAACTGACACTGTCGGTTGATTGGCAGCCACCCCTGATACTCCGGGCAATGCTGCTGACACTTCTCCAATCCAGGACGTTGACCCAACGCCACTGGCGGTATCAAAGTTGGCTTGCAAAGTAGTCGGAGTGCGGTCAGCCACCCACATTTGGGCAATGATTTTGTTTACCAACAAGCTTGCCTGCGTACGATATTTAGCATCACCGGAAAGCCTGACAGAAGCTGCTTGCATGGCAATTATGGCAAGTATGCCCAAAGAAAATATCAATATGGCAATAAGCGCTTCTAGCAGCATGGCGCCATGTTGAGTTTGAGAAGTTGCTTTCATGCTGTTCATTTAATACTCCTTAACAACCTTTAATACTCCTTAACAACCTTGCGGGTAAGCAGGTAGCGCATAAGCAGGATCACACATGCGAATTTGACCACCTGTTGCTATCGTTATGTTAAGACAACGCATCGTGCCACCGGCTGCAACGCAATTTCCGCCAACAGTGCCATTCTTGATGCTGAGACTGATAGGAGCAATAGGTATTGGCGTCACACGACCCAAACTGTTAAACACGATTGGTATACCAGAATATGCGTTACCTGTTGCAGTGTTAGTAACTTCAGCATTCTTTGAACCATCTATGCTTGAATATGCCTGGATATTGCTCGGAACTGTGCCAACACCAGGACAATCTGCCTTGCCGTCCAAATCTGAATCACCACCTTGCGGTACAGCACACTCCACGCTCCAGCTTGATCCGGCACCCAGAACAAACTGAACTGGTGTGTTGCGCCTTACCGCTTCTGATCGAGCCAATTGCAGTCCATTCTGGATTTCTTCAGCCGCGTTACGGATTTGCGTATTTTGTATCCAATCCTTGAAGCTCGGTATTCCTACAGAAAACAAAATAGCAATCACCACCAATCCGATCATCAATTCGATCATGGTAAATCCGGATTGGAGCTTACGGTTTAACATGTGCCACCTTGTTTGGTTGTCCAGCAATTATTCGGATTGGGATTTGACCAGCCATTCGCTGCTGCATTTCCAGTTATGGAGCTTGTTTTGACATTTGCATCATCAATTGTGTAGGAAAAACCACCCATACCATTACTAGCTACTCCGGTAGCAGTAAGAACATAAGTGTTGATCGTCAAAGTAGAACAACTATAAGTAAAATTTTTAGCATCAGGAAAGATTATTGGATCTCCGGCGGCCGCACAACCAAGTCCATTAACGTAAGATCGGCTATCCATGAACATTTGCTCCATTTTGACACGTCCATTGGACAAATTGCCTATGGCCTCGGCAATTTTTCCACGCTGCACATAGTTGCTATATGACGGTATTGCAACCGATGCCAGAATCGCAATAATCGCCACAGTTATCATCAACTCGATCAACGTAAATCCTTTTTGTACTTGCATGCTTTTCCCCTGAATTTTCGACGTAAGTAACTTTAAAATACAATATTCAATCTTAGCTAGTGTAAGCCGATAAAAGGTCATTTTGCTGTGGTTGGCGGTGAGAAATTGCTAATTATTCAGATAGATCAAAAAGTTGCATCACTATAGCGGCATGATTATGCAGTGTTTTGATGAGGTTAGAATTGCTCTATAAAACTAAATATCGGTTTAGAAATAGACCATTGAACAACGCGTTTTGAATTTAGATTTAGACTTGTAGATTCCTGGGCAGGGCGAAAACTACATTCTCGGATATACCATCCAATTCGCTCAGACTATTTGCTCCCAGCTCTTTTAATCTGGAAATAACTTCCTGCACAAGTATCTCAGGCGCTGAAGCACCCGCGCTTATGCCGATACGATGCTTGCCCTCAAACCATGCTTCATTCAACTCGGATGCATTATCCACCAGATAGGCAGGCACATTCATGTTGCGCGCTACTTCACGCAGCCGGTTGGAATTGGAACTGCTGGGCGAACCAACCACGATCACGACATCGCACTGCTTCGCCAGTTGCTTGACAGCATCCTGGCGATTCTGCGTGGCATAGCAGATATCGTCTTTTTTCGGTCCGACAATAGATGGGAAGCGGGTTTTGAGTGCTGCAATGATGGCGGTGGTGTCGTCTATGGATAAGGTAGTCTGGGTAACAAAGGCAAGATTGTTTTCATCTTTTACCTGCAGCAATTGTGCATCCGCCGGAGATTCCACCAGATACATGCTGCCCACGCTCTGCCCCATGGTGCCTTCCACTTCGGGATGACCTGCATGGCCTATCATGATAATTTCCTTGCCCTTGTCACGCAGCCTTGCCACTTCATTATGAACTTTTGTCACCAGCGGACAGGTTGCATCAAACAGGGTAAAGCCGCGCTGCGCGGCTTCTTCGCGCACGGCTTTGGATACGCCATGGGCACTGAATATTAGTATGCTGCCGGACGGCACATCGGCCAGATCCTCGATAAATACCGCACCTTTTTTGCGCAGACTGTCCACTACAAATTTGTTGTGCACGACTTCATGGCGCACATAGATTGGCGCTCCATGCAGGGTCAGTGCACGCTCGACCATTTCAATGGCCCGGTCGACACCGGCACAGAAGCCGCGCGGATTGGCAAGCAATATATCCATATAAATCTCCAGCTTACAGGGGGACGCCCTAGTTCTTTTTCTTCAGGCCATCCAGCAGCAGCAAGGCAGCCCCAACTGAAATGGCAGAGTCCGCAATATTAAACGCAGGGAAGTGGCTTGCATTCCAATATAAATCAATAAAATCAATAACATAACCATATATCACACGATCGATCAGATTGCCCAACGCGCCACCCAGGACCAAGGCCAGCGCAAGGCAAAACAGGGTTTCAGTCGCATGCTGGCGCAACAGCCGCACTATCCACACTGCCGCTACCAGGGCAATGGCACTGAACATCCAGCGCTGCCAACCGCCTGCATCATTTAAAAAACTGAATGCCGCACCGCTGTTGTGTGCCAGCACCAGATTAAAAAAATCCGTAATGCGCAAGGCTTCACCATCACTGAAATGACTGCTGATCCACAGCTTGCTCAGTTGATCCAGCGCAATGACCAAAGCGGACAGGCCCAACCAGGCACTGGTGGAAATTTTTCCGGGTTGCGACTGTGCGGGAAATAGAAAACCGGTTATCACTTTAAGCATAACGACGACTTTCATTTATGCCGGCAAGATTGCTTACGCAGCGGCTGCATATTGTTGCGTGCTCTTTATCACTGCCGACATCTTCACGATAATGCCAGCAACGCTCGCATTTGGGATATGCGCTGACTTTCACTTCTATACGTTCTTCTGCATCGGCGTTCGCAAGCTGTACACCGGCGTATGAGGTGATCATCACGAAACGCAAATCTTCACCCAGACGCGCCAACACGGCATAGTCCGCAGCCGTTGCATGAATCACGATTTCAGCGGCCAATGCAGAACCGATATTTCCCGCGGCACGCGAATCTTCCAGACGCTTGTTGACCCTGGCACGCCATGCACAAATGATCTGCCAATCCTGTTCAAGTTTGGCATCCGTGCCTGGCAGTTTGGGTAATTCGTACCACACCGATTCAAATACGCTGCTTTGCGGCTGCGCCAACAGACTCCATACTTCCTCAGACGTAAAACTGAGTATGGGTGCCATCAAACGGATAAGCGCCTGCGTGATGTGATACAGCGCATTTTGCGCTGAGCGACGTGCTGTTGAATTGGGAGCAGTCGTATACAGCCTGTCCTTTAGAATATCCAGATAAAAACCGCCCAGATCCTCAGAACAGAAGGCCTGCAATTTTTGCACCACGGAATGGAATTCATAGCGCGAATAATCATGCGCCACTTCCGCTTGCAACTTGCTTACCATCAACAAGGCATAACGATCAATTTCCAGCCATTTCTCTACCGGCATGTCATGCTGTTTGATCTCAAAGTCTGCAATGTTTGCCAACAAAAAGCGCAGCGTATTGCGAATGCGGCGGTAACTATCCGTTACGCGCTTGAGAATTTCTTCGGACAAGGAAATTTCGCCGGTGTAGTCAGTCGAGGCTATCCACAAACGCAGCAAATCGGCTCCCAGCCTGTTGCAAATATCCTGAGGTTCAATGCCGTTCCCCTTGGATTTCGACATCTTGTGACCCTTCTCATCCACCGTGAAGCCGTGGGTGAGCAACTGCCGATACGGCGCGCGGCCATCCATGGCACAGGCAGTCAGCAGCGAAGACTGGAACCAGCCCCTGTGCTGGTCGGAACCTTCCAGATAGAGATCGGCGGGAAACGTCAGTTCTTCGCGCTGGCGCAGCACTGCTGCGTGTGTGGTGCCCGAATCAAACCATACATCGAGCGTATCGGTGAGTTTGCGATAGTGCGCGGCATCCTTGCCCAGCAACTCGGCTGCATCCAGACTGAACCAGGCTTCGATGCCCTGCATTTCTACTCGTTTGGCTACTTGCTCCAACAGCTCTGGCGTGCGCGGATGCAGCTGCATGGTTTCCCTGTGCACGAAAAATGGCATCGGTACGCCCCAGCTGCGCTGGCGCGAAACACACCAGTCCGGGCGGTTTTTGATCATCGCTTCCAGGCGCGCACGTCCCCAGGCAGGAAAAAACTCGGTATCTTCTACTGCTTTGTTGGCAACATCACGCAACGGCGCATTACCTTTTGAATTCTGTTGCATACCGATAAACCACTGTGGCGTGGAGCGGAAAATAATGGGCGTTTTATGACGCCAGCAATGCGGATAGCTGTGCTTCATTTTTTCCTGGTGCAGCAAATGCCCGCTGGCCTGCAGACCGTTCAACACAATGTCGTTGGCTTTCAAGACAAACACCCCGGCCAGTGGCACGTTGCCGATAGCAGGAGTAGTTGAAATGAATTTGCCATCATCTCCCACCGGGTTTTCCGTCGGCAGATTATATTTCTGCCCGACAAAATAGTCGTCCAGGCCGTGTGCCGGCGCAGTATGCACCAAGCCGGTTCCCGCTTCCAGCGTGACATGATCACCCAGGATGACAGGCACACTGCGATTTTGAAACGGATGTTGCAGCGACAAATATTCAAGCGCCTTGCCATAACAATTGGCCGCCTTGCCATCACCGCGATCATTACTGCCTGCAAGCTGAATGCGTCCCAGACAACTTTCGACCAGATCGGCTGCCAGAATCAGATATCCTTTTTCAGTTTTGACCAGATCGTATTCCAGCTCGGGATGCACACTCACCGCCTGGTTGGCCGGCAAGGTCCACGGTGTGGTGGTCCAGATTACCGCATAGACTGTGGCATCGGCCGGTAGCCTGGTATGAAATATTTTATTCAATGCCGTGATGTCTTTTACTTCGAAACCCACATCTATGGCCGGCGAAACCTTGTCCTCGTATTCAACCTCGGCCTCAGCCAAAGCAGACTGGCAATCCAGGCACCAGTTCACCGGCTTCTTGCCCTGATACAAATAACCTCTGTCATTGATTTTACCCAGTGCGCGGATAATCTCAGCCTCGGTTTTGAAATCCATAGTCAGGTAAGGATGATCCCAATCACCCAGAATGCCCAGACGGATAAAATCCTTTTTCTGCTTCTCTATTTGCACCTTGGCATATTCACGGCACAGTGCGCGAAACTGCGCGGGTGGAATATTCTTGCCGTGTTTTTTTTCAACCTGCAATTCAATCGGCAGTCCATGGCAGTCCCAACCCGGCACATAAGGTGCATCAAAACCGGCCAGCGTCTTGCTTTTAACAATCATATCCTTGAGTACTTTATTGACCGCATGGCCAAGATGAATGTCGCCATTGGCATAAGGCGGTCCGTCGTGCAAAACGAACTTGGGACGGCCTTTGCTGGCTGCGCGAATTTTTTGATAGCGCTTTTGTTCCTGCCATTGCGCCAGCATTTGCGGCTCACGTTTGGCCATATCTCCGCGCATCGGGAACAGTGTATCGGGCAGATTGAGGCTATTTTTGTAATCCATTTTCAAACCTAAATTCGGTAGTTAGACGAGGGGTAGTGTACGTTCATCGCAGTGCAGGGCAAGGCACGACAAGAGCGTTTGTGTTGATGCTTTAGCGGCATTACAGAAACGGCCTGCCCCTTGCGGGTACGAGGAATGGTCGTTCCATTCCGAGGCGGAGAAACGCTGCCATGCGCTGTGAGGGGCGTGCAATATCCCTCGTAGCGACTAGCAAATTTAATGCTCATGCAATAAATATTACGAATAAAAGGCTTCATTTTTTTGTGACCTCAAGGGAGTGGTTATCTGCCGAGTTTAGGTTAAACCATTTCCTAGTATTTTTTACATCAAGTGAAATTTGTCTGGTCAAACTTTCCAGATCCGGATATTTTTCTTCGTTGCGCAATTTGTGTAAAAACTCCACACGCAGATGCTGCCCGTATATTTCCTCGGCGAAATCCAGCAGGTGAATTTCCAGCACGGCGCGTCCGTTTTTATGCACCGTCGGGCGCACGCCCAGACTTGCCGCACCCTGTAACGGGGGAATATGATCACCGCTGACACGCACCACAAAAATGCCGGTCAACGGCGGCCGGTTATGTTTCATCTGCATATTGGCAGTCGGGAAACCGATTTCGCGTCCCAGTTTGTCGCCATGCACAACACGCCCGCTGATGCTGTAAGGTCTGCCCAGATAGCGCTCTGCCATGCGCATGTTTCCTGCTGCCAGGGTTGATCGCACCGCCGTACTGGAAATGCGCAGTCCCTCATGCAGCACACT
>JBBQYH010000082.1:0-8914 GCA_038208855.1 Burkholderiales bacterium | reverse complement strand
TATCCTTGGTTTCAGTCATCCGATGAAATTCCTAATGTAGTTATAGCCATCTCGTAAAAAAATATTTCCTGTTATTCGGCATACAGGTAAATGACGTAGGTATTCAACAAGTACAGAGAAAATAAAAACAGACTGGCCCAGCCCACTGTTTTAAACACCCGAGTTTTCGGTCTGTACAGCAAACCGATAATGGCCACACCCGTCATCATCATTGCAGAAAAGGCCGTTACAGCATGCGAGGGTGAAACAAAAGAGAGTATCGGACCGTGTGTGTACAAAATGTCATCTATCGCCAGAATCAGAATATCAAACAGATTACTACCCAGCACATTGCCTATCGCCATATCGATGGCGCCTATGCGTAAAGCGCCAATTGTGACGGCAATCTCCGGCACCGATGTAGCGAACGCAACAAAAAGTGTGCCAACGAAACTCTGGTGCAAGCCCATTAACTGGGCAATGGACTTGCCCACAAAGGGTAACCATAGTGCAGCCGTAACGACAATGCCGGCTGCACCGGCATATTTAATTACTGCCTGCTTGAGTGTCAGCCCAGGATAACGCTCTGCAGCGCCTTCGGCAGTCGCACTGAAATGCTCACGCTCGTAGCGAAAAACAGTGCGCATGGCCACTGCGTAGAGCAAAATCATGATCGGGCTGTAGATACCGACATGCCCCAATGCTGGCATGGTGCCGCTGGCAGCAAGCAGAATATTGAAGCCGGTAAAACCGATCAGCAATATGCCAAATCCGGCAGACAATACATGTCCCTGGCTGGCCAGGGTATACACAGACTGCTTGCGGTACAGAAAATCCAGCACGACAATAATCAGCAGATTGAATACACAACTTCCCAGCACATCACCTACCGCGATATCGGGTGTGTTTACAATGGTGACCGCACTTACGCCTGTCACCAACTCCGGCAGTGACGTCACCGACGCCATCAAAATCAAGCCGATCCAGGTTCCCCCCATGCCGGTTTTTTCAGCGATGACATCTCCATAGCGGGACAGTTTTACTCCGCCCCAGCCTATAAATATCAGACATAAAACAAATTGAATCCATACACTGATCAGCGCTAGCATCGTTTATTTTCCAGATTGTTATATACAGAAGAATCTTGTGCCATTCCAAAAAACCAACCAGACATGGCGGTATTGATGAAACCGATATTAACAGGAAGCTATTAAAACGAGCTGCTTGTCCATGCTGCCCGGTCAAGACTTTCAATCGAAAAATATTCAACTGTTTGAGCAGTGTTGAAGCGTGAAAGTTGAGCATTCCGCGCTGAGAGCGAAAACTCAATTCAAACAATTGCTGTCCGAATCAAGCGTAGGTGTCGATATTATTCTTTGCCGTATCACTCTTGTCATAAGACTGACTCACCTGCGCACTAGTGTCTGCGGCTTTCCGAGAAATATTTCCGCTTTCTTGTTGCAGAAGTTCAGTACGTGCTTGTTGCGCCATATTTTGCGCGCTTGCCGCCACACTTCGATCTACAGGTGAGGGATCTGCCGGTGCCAGGGCTGCATCGGCAATTTTTTCTGCTCGCGCCAGCGTTTCTGCTGGCGTACGCCCGGGTGAAACATCGATTTTGACATCGCCGGCAACAGCATAATTGACCCCGTTCGGCCCTTTTTGATAGGTATAGGAAGCACCTGATACATTCAGTCCGCCACTGGCTGAAAGATGTGCTTGTTCATGCTGGCGCACTTGTGTATCACGGGCTTTGAGTTTGCTGATCTGCATCTGCTCCTCATCGCTGAGTTTGGGAGCTGCATATTTTGAATGCGCTGTTGCCGCGGGTATGGAATCCGTTCTGGAAGGAGCAGTTTGATTAACAGGAAGTCTCGTTGCAGCCAGAAGTTTCAGCCTGGTATCTGCAATACGCACGTTTGGGTCGGGAGGAAGACCTTTGATTTCCATCACCATCACTCCTGAAGCGACATTTGAAAAATTCAGGCCGCTACATTAATCAGCGTACCAATTTTTTGCCCGCTGCTATTTACAGCAGGCTTTACCGGTTCCGCCGCATTTTGCTGCGCTGCCTGCTGTACTCTTGCACGCTGCAGTTCGGCGTCCTTTTTGTCATTGATCCTGTTTGCATCATGATTGTCGGATTGTTTGCGCGAGGCCGATAAATCGGAATTTTTGGTAGCGTTAGCCTGCTGGGCAGGCTGAGCTGGGGGAATTGAATTGACTGGCATTTGATTATCCTTTCCTGAAAAAAAAGCTAAATGAACATCTTTAGTTTTTGCAGCGGGAGGTTAATTAAATTCCTTTGTTAAGCCGCATGCAACCCAAAAAATCAATATTAACAGCAACATATTGATTAATATGGATATTTATATGCGCCAATGCGGTTGATTTGAAGCAAGCTGAGACATTAAGAAACACAAAGCAGGTTTATCGGTTGATCATTCACATCTCTTTTGATTCGCGTGCACCGCGCAAGCTGGCATTTTCCATCCATTTTTTGACTCGATTGGCATCACCTACACGTGAATTTCTGCCCCACGAATCCAGCAGTACGATAATGACCGGATGCTCGGTGATTTTTGCTTCCATTACCAGACAGCGCCCTGCTTCACTTATATAACCGGTCTTGCTGAGCCCTATATCCCACGATGCATTCCTGACCAGCGGATTGGTATTATGGAAACGCATTTGCCTGTGCCCGGCGAGTTCCAATGTATGCGTGGTTGAGGTAGTAAATCTCTGAATCAGCTCATAGCCCCGCGCAGCACGTACCATTTTCACCAGATCATTGGCCGTAGACACATTGCCGCTGTTCAAACCGGTGGGGTCGAGAAAACGTGTGGAGTTCATGCCCAATACACGGGCTTTTGCATTCATCTGCTGCAGTGCCGCTTCTGTTCCACCGGGATAAGTACGTGCCAGTGCTGCAGCGGAAAGGTTGTCGGAAGCCATTAATGCCAACTTGAGCAATTCGCCCCGAGTCAAGGTCATACCTGTACGTGTTTTCGAACGGGTACGTTTTTGTCGGTTGATATCCTCTGTGCTGATACTGATTTCCTCATCCAGCGGCAGCTTTGCATCCAGCACAACCATTGCAGTCATCAGCTTGGTGATGGAAGCTATGGGGGCAACCACATTGGCATTTTTGCTGTGCAGCGGCTTGTCACCATTCTCGTCATAGATCAGCACTATGGCCGAGCGCATTCTGGGCATAGAAGCAAACTTCAGCTCTACACTATCTTTTATATTGTCTGTTTTTTCCTTTTCGGCACTCTGCGCAGAGCTGTCGGTATTGGTGAAACCTGGTATCACACTGATGAAATCGTCGTAGGCTTTTTGAATATAGTAAGTGAGGGGTGTCTGGGGGTCATTGACGGCATGCTCGTCCTGCTGCTCAATCAATTCGCTGTTGGCGTCGTCAGCACTGAGCGCATTATCTTTCACAGCCGCGACCTGCTGTTGTTGTTGGCTTGCAGGCGCATCAGGCTCTACTGCTTGAGCCCACACGGTATGACTGAACAACAAGATTGTAATGAGTTTTAAGCGCATATCTCTTCTTCAGGCTGAACCAAGGGTTATCAGGATACCAAAAAATCCAGATTAATCAAGGATAAAAATGATATTGTTAAGAATCTTCCTGTTGCTGCAATGCCCACATCTGCGCATACAATCCCTGTTGCGCAAGCAACTCTCTATGCGTGCCACGCTCAACGACAAGCCCTTGATCCATAACAAGTATCTGCTGTGCATCGACTATGGTGGAGAGGCGGTGGGCAATCACCAGCGTGGTGCGGTTACGTGAAATATTGCGCAACTCGGCCTGAATGGCCTTTTCCGACTTGGAGTCCAGCGCCGACGTCGCCTCATCGAAAATGAGTATCGAGGGCCGCTTCAGTATGGCGCGTGCGATTGCCACACGCTGTTTTTCACCGCCCGACAGTTTCAAGCCGCGCTCGCCGACGATGGTTTCATAACCTTTGGGTAATGACACGATAAAATCGTGAATATGTGCAGCCCTGGCTGATTGCAATATTTCATCGTGTGTTGCCTCCGGCCGCCCATAGGCGATGTTGTAATAGATGGTATCGTTAAACAGCACGGTATCCTGCGGCACAATGCCGATTGCCGCACGCAAGCTGGCCTGCGTTACCTCGCGAATATCCTGCCCGTCGATCAGGATGCGCCCCGACTGCACATCGTAAAAGCGGAACAGCAAACGCGACAAAGTGGACTTGCCCGCGCCGCTGGAGCCCACCACTGCGACAATATGTCCGGGCGGAATTTCAAAGCTGACCTCCTTGAGAATTTTGCGATCAGGCTCGTAACT
Organism: Burkholderiales bacterium; assembly: GCA_038208855.1. GTDB lineage: Bacteria > Pseudomonadota > Gammaproteobacteria > Burkholderiales > Gallionellaceae > 39-52-133. The sequence continues at coordinate 4,605 of JBBQYH010000082.1, read as the reverse complement.
GAATGCAACCTGTTCAAAACGCACCGCACCCGCGCTGATAACAATTGGCCTGGCTTCGGGCAGATCCTGTATCTCGCGATGTTCTTCCAGCAGCTTGAACATGTGCTCCATATCGATCAGTGAGCTTTTGATTTCCCGATAGACAAAGCCAAGAAAATGCATGGGCATATATAACTGGATCAGAAACACATTCACCAGCACCAGGTCTCCAATGGTCATGCGACCTTCTACTACTTCATGAGCAGCCAGCAACATCAAAGCGGTAACACCGATTGCGATAATTCCGCTCTGCCCCGCATTCAATGTTGCCAGCGAAGTCTGGTTCTTCACCGCTGACACTTCCCACTGCTGCATGTGTTCATCAAAACGCCCGGCTTCGAATTGCTCGTTGCCGAAATACTTCACCGTTTCATAGTTGATCAGGCTGTCGATGGCACGTGTGTTGGCCTTCGAATCCATCTCGTTCATTGCACGCCTGAACACCATGCGCCATTCGGTCATCAGCAGCGTGTATACAATATAGGCAATCAGTGTCAGGAAAGTGATCACCGCAAACCATGCGCTGTACTTGCTGAAAAGGATGATAGCCACGAGCACGATTTCCAGCAGTGTTGGCAGAATATTGAACAACATGAAATTCAACAGGAAGCTGATACCTTTGGTGCCGCGTTCGATATCGCGCGACATGCCGCCGGTCTGCCGTTCCAGATGGAAACGCAAACTGAGGCTGTGCAGATGCATGAACACTTTCAAAGCCACCTGGCGTATGGCACGCTGCGTGACCTTGGCGAATACGGCATCGCGCAGTTCGCCGAACAGGGTACTGAACAAACGCAGCAAGCCATAAGCAACAACCAGCGCCACCGGCACGGCCAACGCTGCCTGCGGATGGTTCATCGCGTCCACAATCTCCTTTAGCGCCAGCGGCACGGCCACATTGGCCAGTTTTGCAAGCACCAGCAACACCATGGCCAATACTACTCGCCCCTTGAACTCCAGCAGATATGGCAACAAGGTACGCACCGTGTTCCAGTCGGCGTGTGAAGAGGGATCGTGATCGGAAAAATTATGGCGGCGCATGATAGTGAAAAATATACAGGTTGCGCATTATAGCGATGCATCGCGGGCTGCCCAAAGACATATACGACCATTCAGGCAGTTGCACATACCATTCGAGCCGACAAGCATGACTCCGTAAGCCACAATAAGTATCACACACTTTTTTACCACCCATGACTGGAGTTTGCATACAATAACTGCATGAGATTCGATGTAGACCTGCATCGCTACACCATAAAACTCCCCAAGCGGATCGGGAGTGAGCGGCCCTTGGAAATGAGTGTGGTTGATTCCGGCGCGCATGAAGCGGAACAAACTATGGTGTTCATCCATGGTTTTGGCGGACGCGCGGCTTATTGGGTAAACCAGCTGGAACACTTTCAGGTTGACTATCGGGTTATTGCGCTTGATCTGCGCGGCCATGGCTTTACCGATGCACCCACTGAAGCCGACGGCGCGCGTTATGACGTGCCTGAACTGGTTGAAGACATTGAAGCCGCACTCGACATCCTGCAAGTACCACAACATTTCATTATGGTCTGTCATTCCTTCGGTGGCGCACTGGCTGCATATTACCTGCAAAAGAATCCCGGCCGTGTTACCTCGCTGGTAATTATTTCTTCTGCAGTTCGCTTCTTATTGCGCTGGCCGGGCCGCATGGTGCTGCGCATACAACCGCGCATATTGACCTGGCTGCGCAAAATATTACCCTATGTCGGCTTTAATGCTGCGCGCATCTATCCTCCCGCCCACGTGGTCTATCTGCAAAACAAGAACGGCCTGTCCGTATGGGACGGCACAAAATATCTGCGCAACATCAACGTGCCTGCCATGGTCATACTCGGTCATCGCGATATTTTGTTTTCGCAAGCTTCCTACAAGGAAGTTTCCAAACTGATACCCGATGTCGAAGAAGTGGTGATTCCGGTATCCGCACACCAGGTCATGGTGGAAAGGCCCGACGCGGTAAATCGCGCGATTGAACGCTTTCTGCAGGCGCAAATCGACCCTTTGCTGCTGTTCGAATACAAATCCAGCAAAAAAAATCTGCGGCGTGTAGCGCTCAAAGCCCTGGAAGCCGAACGCCCCTGGCTCAAGTTTTACGACACACGCACGCCCTATCACATCAAACCCCCAACCGTGGCATTGCCGCGATTGCTGGAAGCAACGGCACGCAGATTTGCCAGAACGCCGGCGGTAGTTTATTTTGGCGGAAAAATGGATTGGCGTACCATCAACCGCTTGTCCAACCGTTTTGCGCATGGTTTGCTGTCCATGCGCATCAAACCGGGTGAAAGAGTCATGCTGGCGCTGGCCAACACTCCCAACTGGATTATTGCCTATTACGGCATACTTAAAATGGGCGGCGTTGCCGTGTTGTGCGATGTACATTCCAGCAAGGAAATATTGTTAGACAGGATAGCCGATACGCAGGCAGTCGCGTTGATAACAGCTAATGGACGCTATCATGAACTTGCTGGCGATCTGCAAAGCGATCCGCGCGCCGCGGGCTTGCACCGTGTAGTTTTTGCGTCACTCATGGATCACATGGGCTGGCGGGAAAAAATAAAATTCGTGCTTATGCATAGTACTCAACCAGGTCACAGCCAACCTTGGTTGCATTTCGGACTATCGTCAGGAAAATTACAACGCCGCTTTGTGCATTTCCGCCGTGTTCTAAAACCAGGCAGCAATTTTCCGCCCGATATCAACCTGTCCGTCGAGAATCTGGCGGCCATCGTTTATTCCTATGGCCGCAGTGGAACAGCGCTGCCTATACCGTTAACCCATCGCAACCTGACATCCAATGCCTTGCAACTTCGTCATTGGTTGCCTGAAGCCAGGCCCGGAGCAGAACGTTTCCTGGCACAACAACCCTTGTCGCTGGCCTACGGATTGACGGGTCTGCTGCATCTGGGCGTTTATCTGGGTGCAACCCTGATACTACTGCCGGAAACAAATATTGTGCAGTTATTGAAATCCATAAAAAAACTGCAGCCCACCTATTTCCCGACCACCCCTGATATCATCCAGCAATTGGCCTATACCCCCGGCGTGCGCCGTTTTGGCCTTGCTTCCATTCGCGTATGTGCGGTGAGCGGCGCGCCGCTGGCGCTGGAAATCCGTGAAATGTTCGAGAAAATTACACGCGGACGTCTGGTTGAGGCCTATGGTCTGGCCGAAGCTGCACCCGCAGTGATGGCACAACCCCTGGCCGGCCGCAGACAGAGTAATGTCGTCGGCTTGCCGCTGCCGGACACCGAAGCGAAAATCGTCGACCTTGATAGCGGGGCTACACTGGGGCCGGATCAAGTGGGAGAACTGTGGGTACGCGGCCCGCAGGTGTTTGCCGGTTACGGCGGTGACACGACAAAAAATGATCGCGCTACATCGCTGATTCTGCAAGATGACTGGCTGCTGACCGGTGATATCGCCAGCATGGACGAGTATGGTTTCTTTACCATTATCGAGCGCAAGCAGAACATGTTGCTGCGCGACGGGCAGCGTATTTTCCCCAGACAAATTGAAGATGCACTATATGAACATCCGGCCATTGCCTACGCGCGGGTCCACAAAGAAACGGATACGCTGGGTGTTGTACGACTTAACGCTATAGTCACGCTGCACAAAAATCTGGCCGCAACAGACGAAGAACTGATGAAATACTGTACCAGACGTTTGCATCCCCTGACCTTGCCGGACAGTATTAGCGTGGAACAAAACAGTTGAATTCAAGTCTGATATTCACGGTACTCGGTTAAGCACATGCTGCGACAAATTAGCAAACTGCAAACCCCTCCCAGCCTCCCCTTGACAGGGGAGGAGCGGCACAGTTCTCCCCCTGTCAAGGGGGAGTTAGAGGGGGTTTGATGCTAAACCCGATTTATAAAAAAATCCCACCCCGTTCAGCTCATTGAAAAAACAGGAGTTTGTACTGATAACTACTTAACCGAGTGCCAAGAAGGTCTGATACATAATTTTTATGTCACCTGAATCCCGGGATAAAGAAAAATAAATTCAACAGCTCTTGAAAATCAAATCGTACAAAAGTGTTCATGACTGCAGAAAAAAATGGCTACCTTGCGATAGCCCTAAGAGGAGGAGTTACAAGAAAGCGTTGGTTGGCACAGCTTAACGCCTTCAAACAATACTAAGCAATTACAATGCCATAAATAAATATTGAATATAATCATATAGTTATAAGTTATATGTATATTTCCATATTGCACAAGCGCACCACTAAAGCGCATTCGTTGCACCGCTTTCGCTAGTTTCTAGACTATTTTCACAAAAAATTGTCTGCTTGCCCAGCCTACCGTTTTACAACGCTTAACGACATCGCTGTTGCAAACACCTGAAAAATTTTCTTGAACTTTTCCATAGCAAGCATATCGAATTTGCCACTGGTATTTATTTTCCTTATGCATAAGGAAAATTTTGGTTGGTTTTACCCCGATTTAACGGATACCTCATTAAGAGTGATAATACACTCGGAGGTAGACAATGCAAAAGCGAAGAAAATACAGTCAGGAATACAAACAGGAA
>JBBQYH010000081.1:0-9096 GCA_038208855.1 Burkholderiales bacterium | reverse complement strand
CCTTGTGTAAAACTCGCACAGCCAGTTCCAGGTATTTTTCGTCTATCACAACCGAAATCTTGATCTCGGAAGTTGAAATCATCTGGATATTGATACCCTCTTCAGCCAGGGTTCGGAACATCTTGCTGGCAATACCCACGTGTGAGCGCATTCCTATACCTACAACGGATACCTTGGCAGTTTTATTGTCACCGACAACATCCTTGGCTCCAATATGCGGTTGAACCTTGTTTTTCAGAATATCCATCGCCTTGGTATATTCATTGCGATGCACAGTAAATGAAAAATCGGTTGCGCCAGCCACACCAACGTTCTGGATTATCATATCCACATCAACATTAGCTTCGCTCACAGGACCCAATATCTGATAAGCAATACCGGGCTTATCCGGCACGCCTATCACGGTAATTTTGGCCTCGTCGCGGTTGAAGGCTATGCCTGAAATAATCGCCTGTTCCATTGTATTATCTTCCTCAAATGTAATCAGAGTACCTTCGCCTTCATCTTCAAAGCTGGATAGTACGCGTAACTTTACTTTGTATTTTCCGGCAAATTCTACCGATCGAATTTGCAGCACTTTGGAGCCTAGGCTGGCCATCTCCATCATTTCTTCAAAGGTAATGCTCTTCAGGCGGCGTGCCTCGGGCACCAAGCGCGGATCGGTGGTATACACCCCATCCACGTCGGTATAAATCTGGCACTCGTCCGCTCCCAATGCGGCTGCAACAGCAACGCCTGTGGTATCTGAACCGCCGCGGCCCAGAGTGGTGATATTGCCATCTTCATCCATACCCTGAAAACCAGCCACTACCAGTACATAGTCGTTAGCCAGGTCAGCACGTATGTTTTCTTCGTCTATGCTCAGAATACGCGCCTTGGAAAACGCACTATCCGTCAGAATCTTTACTTGCGCGCCGGTATAGCTTTTTGCTTTCAGACCTTCCGCTTGCAACGCCATGGACAAAAGCCCGATGGTTACCTGCTCACCGGTAGACAATATAACATCCAGTTCGCGCGGATCAGGCTCAGCCTGCATTTCCCTGGCCAGTGCAACCAGACGATTGGTCTCTCCGCTCATCGCGGACACCACTACCACGACCTGATGTCCTTGTGCCTTGTACTTGAGCACGCGTTTGGCCACATTCTTGATGCGCTCAGGACTCCCTACCGAAGTACCGCCATATTTTTGAACAATCAATGCCACAATATCCCTGCCAGTATTTTACAAAATGGGCAGCATTCTATCCTATGTAACAACAAAAAGAGAACAAGGATAGCGTTGCTATAAGTATTTTTTGATATTTATGGCAAATTCTTCAGTTTGCTACGAGGGAAACCACTCACCATCTACAAGAGTGGCCTGTATTGGATATATTTGTAAAAATATTTAGAGCTTACGGTTAGGACGATAAATCATGTTTTTCTGTCAAAAACACATATTTCACACATGAGTTAATTGAGCTTCATAATATTTGAAATTATTCCTGCCCTGCAGCTTTGCATAGTACATTGCCGAATCGGCATTTCTTAGCAATTCCGACACCTCTTCGCCATCCCTGGGCGACAGACTGATCCCTACGCTGGCAGTCATAAACATCTCACAATCATGGCTCACAAAGGCGGGCGACATGGATGAAATAATGCGCTCAGCAACCCTGGCTGCCACTTTATCACTTTCGATGTCTTTCAAAATAGCCACAAACTCATCACCACCAAACCGCGATAAGGTATCCCCGTCACGTATACATGAAATCAAACGTGCAGATGCCAATTGAAGGATGTGGTCGCCAGTCTCATGGCCTAACGTATCATTGATCGCCTTGAACCGATCCAGATCAACAAAAAGAACCGCCATCATGGATCCGCTTCGTTTGGATTGTATCAATTGATGATTTAAACGATCATATAACAGGCTACGGTTAGGCAGACCAGTCAACTCATCATAATAGGCCAGCTGATACAAGCGATTCTTCATTTCTTCCTGATTGGCTATATCAGAGAAAATACCAACATAACACTCTATCTCGCCGCTGGTGCCTTTAATTACTTTTATAGTCAACCATTCAGGATAAATCTCACCATTTTTATGTCGATTCCAAATTTCTCCCTGCCAACAATCTTTGACATTGAACTCTGTATACATTTCCTGATAAAACGTATCATCATGATGGCCAGATTTCAAAATTGCCGGTGTATGTCCGACAAGCTCTTCAGCACTATAGCCAGTTGATGCTGTCAGTGCCGAATTGACTGATATTATTTTGTTATTTGTATCAGTCAACATTATGCCGTCGCGTGCATTTTCCAGCCCCTTGATAGCCAAACAAAGTTTAAATTCGGTCGAATTTTTCTCTGTCACATCAGTAAATGCAATACAACAGCACTCTTGGTCATCTATTTTTTCAAGTTCAGACGCAACACTCATTTGTAATGCAATTTTCCTGCAGCTTTGCAAATCAAGTGTAACTTCTGTTACGGACAACGCCGCACTTGAGATGGCATCCTTTAAATACTGTTGGAATTTTGGCCTGTCTTGAATTGAAACAAAATTAGCAAATGACATGCCTATCAAACTATCCCTCTCCATACCCATCATTGCTGCACCAGCCAAATTGATTTTTAGCACGACCCCGCAAGGATCAAAGATAAAATAAGCCACCCGGGAAAAATCATAAAGATGCTCATATCGGTCACGAATTTTTTCAAGCTCAAGCTGTGCTTCTCGCAGGGCTCTAGTCTGGGTTTCAAACTCAATCTGGTTGGCGCGCAATTCGCGCAACATACGCATAAATACAGTATCGCCACCCGACCCTACAACATCGGACAAACGATCACTATCAGCCTGCAGGCTGCTTACCATCAAGTGCTGATGTTCATTCATGGCATATTTTTCCTGGTAAATATTATTGTTTCATATTGCTACTGAAAACCGACTTTCCCGGTTCAGTCACTTGCTTTTCTAAAATTTCAAAAACATAGGGGAAAATAAAGAACCTCTGATTAAGTCCTTCATGATCCGCGTTGCAGCCCAATCTGGATGATTCGCAAGGCGCGCGGCGGGTCGCAGTTATTCATCGAAACTTCCTTCCTGACATTACATTTTGCGGATAATTTCCATCTTGATTTGTCCTGCAACATCTAATACTAGACATCTAATAACTGCTGATTGGCAATTTTGTACACCTTACGAAATTCATTTTCAAATCTCCGTTAAATATCCTGAAGACTGTTTAGAAATATATGCTGCTTCAGGAAATGTTGGAATAAGCCTTTTGCTTAATATGGCCTAAGCAAATTCCTTATAAAAACAAATAGAGACTGGCATTGCATATTGAAAGCGCAGCTTGTGTTTGCTTGTATACAGCCGGTTCAAAAACTTGAAGTGCCAATCCCTAACACACGGGAAATATCAGCAAGCTGCTTTATGTGGGTTATAGAGGAAGAAAAATCCGGCAATGTGGAAGATTACGCGATGCGCGTTGCGACTCTGGGTCACTATGCCGAAAGTTGCTTAAGGAACCTCTGATTAAGTCCCACATGGCCGCGCACGTGTTTTGCGGACCAGCCCACAGGGCCCAGGATGCAACGGAGTTACAGTCCCGAGCCTGGCGAGGGATGAGCCGAAGGCGAACAATGGGATGCAAGAAAGACGAGGCAGCAAATGGTTGGTCCCCTTTGCAACGATGCCGTTTTCTTGTCTGACTTGGCGAAGCAGACCGCCCGCAAAACACGTGACCTTGTGGATTGCAGCCAAATCGGGCGCTCGCGGCGTTGCGCTCCCAGTCTGCATAATGCACTTGGGGCATCGTAGAATAACTACGACCTGCGTCGCGTGCCCGTTTCTGACGGGTAAATTCTTGGCGAATCATCCCTATTGGGCGGCAACGCGGCTCATGGAGGACTTAATCAGAGGTTCCTTATTTCATGAACACGCGACTGAGATGGTGTGTATACGACTGAAAGTCCATGCGGATTCAGGGTTCAATCACATTACAGCGAATAGCCAGACGCACCAGCTGGCTGGCATTTTGCAGCTCCAGTTTTTTCATGATTTTGGTGTGATGCACACCCACGGTTTTGGGGCTGATGGATAGCAGATTGGCAATAGCAGAAACCGAATTTCCTTCCGCCAGTAATTTAAACATCTGGAACTCCCGGTTTGACAGCACACGCGATGGGTCTGCAGCGTCGTCGGCAATTTTATGTTGCGCCATGCTGCTGATATGTTCCACATCGATATACATTTTTCCATCTGCTACTTGTTGCACAGCCTTCACCAACTGCCCGATGTTGCCCTGCTTGGTCAGGTATCCGATAGCACCCGCCTCCAGCGCACGCTGTATCATGATTTCATTCGCATGCATGCTGAATACCAGGATGCGAACTTTTCTGTCATAAGCCTTGATGCGGCGTATGGTTTCAAGGCCGCCTATACCCGGCATGTTGAGATCAAGTACCATTACATCGGGAGCTAATAACTTGAAATGCTCAAAAGCGGATTCACCGTCGCCGGCTTCCGCCACAACCTTGATATTCGGTGCCTGCTCCAGCAAGCGTTTAAAACCATCTCGTACCACCGGGTGGTCATCCACCAAAAGCACTGAAATCGCTTTATTTTCCATCATTTTGCATCCTCATTTATAGGAATATTGGCTTCGATATGCGTGCCTTTACCCGGCGCACTTAACACCACAAAATGCCCCCCCGCTGCGATGACACGTTCACGCATACCCAGCAAGCCCATGCCAATTCTGGGAAGATGCATATCGAAACCCACACCATCATCATCCACTGTAATCAACAAGCCCTGCGGATCATATTCACTCGGCGATATACGTTTGACAGACACGCCAACTTTGCTAGCCCCGGCATGGTTAGAAATATTGCTGAGTGCTTCTTGTATAAGCCTGTATATCGTAATTATGATGTTTTCATCCAATCCTGAAAATGATGTATACAAATTCAATTCGCATGTCAGATCGGGGTGACTCCTGCACCACTGCCGCTGCAATTCGTGCAAACTATCTGCCAAACCCAGTTCATCCAGCAAGCTGGGGCGCAAATTACGCAGCATACCGCGCACCACTTCGTGCGTGGCACTGGCACTGGCACTGATTGCTTTAGCACTTAAGTGTATCTTCGACTCGAAATCGCTGATATTACATATAGCCTGTGCTTCAGCCTGTATGGCAGTCAACCACTGGCCCAATTCGTCATGCAGTTCACGTGCAATATGCCGGCGTTCCTTCTCCTGCATTTCAAACAGGGCGCGCGTCAGTCTGCGATTCTCGGACAAGATTTCTTCTTTGAGATTTGCTGCATTTTTTTGCGGGGTAATATCCACGCCTGCCCCCACCATGCCGAGTATATTCCCTTTTGCATCGCGATAAGGTGTACGTACCATGGAAATAAAAACCTGCTTGCCATTGGCATCGCGCATTTCAAATTCCGGCGTGACGAAAACCTGGCCACTATCGAGAACCTCCTTGCCGGAACGTTTAAAGTATTCTCCCAATTTTTGCGGCATGATTTCGCTTGGAGATTTCCCGATGATATCGGTTATCGTATGGCCGCACAGGTCCGCAAAAAGCTCACTGACTGCAACAAATTTCAAGTTCATATCCAGGTAGAACACCAGCGCAGGGACTGCCTGCAGCAATGCTTCCTGCGCTGCAAGATTGCGCTGCAAGGCTTCTTCTGCGATATATTCCTGGGTAATATCTATCATTACCGAGCGACAAGTATGGGACATCAGCACCGCCATGCTTTCCAGTCTGACGATGCGCAGCTTGCCGTCATAGGTCTTCAGTTTCAATTCAGCACTGACATTGCCTTTGGTCGAACAAGCGTGCTGCATATGTTTTAAAAAAGGCTGAATTTCCTTCAAGTGCAAAAAATACTGAAATGGCTGATCAACTATATTCTGCCGTTCCCAACCCAGCATGGCAGCGCCGGTCAGGTTGATTTCCAGTATGCGTCCATTATCTTCAAGGGTGAGATAACCCACCGGAGCAAAGTCATACAAGTCCGCATATCTGTCGCGCGTTTCCTCAAGCTGCTGATGTGTTTGCCTGAGTTCAAAATTTTGCGCTTCCAGTTCGGTCTGATGCACCTGCAATTCATGCACGAGATGGCCGATATTCGTTGCCGCCAGATAATCGTTGCGCTCAAGCTCATCCTTAATCTGACGATAGCTAAGTTCATCGTCATCATCCCTCCTGTCTTTATTCAGCTTGTCGCTCATACTATTTCTTTCTCGGTAACGGCAACAGCATGGGGTTTGCCGCTTACATCAAACAACGTAGAGGTAGTCAGCCAGACTTTAAATTCGTGACCATCCATGGCAACGCGCCAGCTTTCTAATGGTGACGTTACCCGTCCCTGTTTCATGCTTTCATATAATGTGTGCATTTCGTCGCGAGCCCTGTATGCAATCAACACGTCGGCATTGAGTTTTAGTGCTTCTTGCTCGCTATAGCCGTACATCTCGGCTGCGCGTCTATTCCATGCAAGTATATGGCCGGAAAAATTCTGCACAAATATCGCATCACCTGAATCGCGAACAACCGCTGTCAATCTTTGTTCCAGCAGCAAAGTCAGCCGCAGACTTTCGGCATCCTTGACGTTGCCTATGTCAACAAATGTCATCACCACGCCTTCAATGCGATTATCCAGTGTCCTGTAGGGACGCAACCGCAACACATACCAGTTACCTTCACGGTCCTGCACTTCAAGCGACTGCGATGTCATCGTGTCCATCACCAGATGCACGCGTTGTTCAAGTTCAGGAATATTGACATTGGGGCGAATATTGCCCAGCGGACGGCCGATGTCGGAATCAATCAGATTGAGCAGTGCTTTGGCTGAGGGTGTAAAACGCCGGATACTCATGTCTTCGCGCAGTATGACAATGGCCAGTTCTACGCTTGCCAGCAAATTGCTGAGATCGTTGTTGACATGATTCAATTCCCGATTGCGTGTTTCATGCTCCTCATTGATAGTAGCCAGCTCTTCGTTGGTCGACTGCAACTCTTCCTTGGCAGTTTCCAGCTCCTCATTAGTGCTTTGCAATTCCTCGTTGGCGGACTGTAACTCTTCGTTGGTCGCCTCGTGTTCTACGATTATCGACTGCATATATTCACGGTTGTTCAGCAAATCCAGTTCCAGCTCCCGGACCTGCTTTGCTTTGGCACCCAGATTTTTGCCCCTCGCGCTGATTGTCTTCCTGGCAGCCGCATCATTGCCTGGTTTGACAACTTCCTCTCCGGCCGCTTCAAACAACACCATATAAAACGGCTCAGCCACCTCCATAGCGGTTATGGGCAACACCTGCAGGTTTACCCTGCGATAGCCACCGTCATGCGTAATACGCACGCCTTCCTTGCGCACGGGACGATGCTCCTTGATCGCTTCATATACCGCGGTACGCAGAGCCATGACCAGATCCTGACGCGCCATTTTCAACAGATTCAAGCTGGCACTTCCGGCAGAAGGCTCTATATAAGGACCGGTCTGGCCGCGAAAACTCTGGATCTGCAAGTCCTGATTTACGATGACCCCGGGGGGGCCATAATTGCTCAATATCAGATTTTCGGCCTCATGCTGCAAATTGAACACGCTAGCTGGATGACCTGCCAGGGCATATTCACCCGTAAAGGTTTGGGCAATATTGGGGGCGGCAGTAGAATCAAAACCCAAGCGGTGAGCCACGGATTTCTTTAGATAAATCTTGTTTTTCTTGTCCACCAGAGAAAACAGATCAGCTGAACTGCCTATCGTTTCAGAAGTACCCAGCATCAGGTAGCTGCCCGGGTGCAGGGCGTAATGAAATGTTTGCAGCACTTTTTTCTGCAACACTGTGCCTAAATAAATCATCAGATTGCGGCAGCAGATCAAGTTCAAACGGGAAAATGGCGGATCTTTGATGACATTCTGCAGCGCGAAGACACACACGTCGCGAATTGTTTTGCTGATCTGGTAACCGGCCGATGTCTTGTGAAAAAAACGCTGCAAACGTGCCGGCGAGACATCATCGCGTATATCTACCGGATAGATACCCTGGCGTGCACGTTCTACCGCCTTGTCGTCGATATCGGAAGCAAAGATCTGGATGCGCCTGCCTACACTACGTTCACCCAGAAACTCGAACAACGCAATCGCTACAGAATAAACTTCTTCCCCTGTCGAGCATCCAGGTACCCAGATACGTATAACCTGATCGCAATCTCCGCTCTCAAGAAAATGAGGAAAAACTTCCGTCTTGAGACCCTCAAATGTTTCCGGATCACGAAAAAAACTGGTGAAATTGATCAATATGTCATGAAACAGCGCATCCACTTCTCCCGGCTGCTGCTGTAGCAATTTAACGTAGTCTTCCATGCGGTCTATCTGATGCAACGCCATGCGGCGTTTGGTGCGGCGTCGTATGGTGGTGTGCTTGTAATAGGTAAAGTCATTACCGGTGCGTGAGCGCAACAATACAAAAATCTTGTTGAGCATGTCACTGCCTTTGGTGGAAATTTCCTCGTGCACACTGAGCATATCATGCAAAAGACTGGGGTATTTGGCTATGCGCTCCAGCTCCTTGGCGATCTCCTCCGGTGAGACAATGAAGTCCACATGGCCGGCAGCGATCGCACTGTGCGGCATGCCGCTAAATTCGGCAGTATTCTCGCTCTGTGCAAAGGTAATGCCGCTGTTCGCCTTGATCGCCTGCAGTCCGGAGGTTCCGTCCGAGGCTGTACCGGAAAGTATCACGCCTATCGCATTGCTTTCGCAGTCCTCTGCCAGAGTGCGGAAAAAATCATCAATAGGCAAATGTTTACCCTGTGCGTCCGGACGCGGCATCAGATGCAGCACACCATGCAAAATCGCCAGACTGTGATTGGGCGGCATCACATAAACACAGTTGGGGGTGACATACATACCATCGCTGATCTCAAACACCGGCATCAGCGTGGTTCGCTTGAGTAAATCGGGGAGCAGGCTGACATGCTTGGGATCAAGATGCTGTACCAGCACAAAAGCCATGCCGGTATCTACGGCCAGCGCTTTGAGCAATCTGGTAAAAGCTTCCAGACCACCTGCCGAGGCACC
>JBBQYH010000080.1:0-9407 GCA_038208855.1 Burkholderiales bacterium | reverse complement strand
GGTGGTTTGAGACCAGGAAAGATGAAATATAGCCGATTTTATCGTCAACTTTTACTTTCACCCAGCGACCTTCTTGTGATATTGATTTGAGTGTATCGCCTTTTGCGGCTTTGGAGATTACCTTGGAGCCGAACTTGGGTGCCGCTAGTATGCTGGCATTGGTACTTTGTACGTAATAAACAGTCTCGGCTGCGCTAGCCAGGGTTGTATAAAAAGCGGTGGCTGACAACATCAATACCATCAAAAATTGCTTCTTCATGATTTTCTCCTTTAATATAAAAAAACAAAAGCAAGTAAACAAAGCAATCAGGCACAAGTGGTTAAAACTGCTTGTTTGGATTACCCTGCGGTATATATATCCACGGACTGCTCTCTGCCCTTGACCTTAACATTGCCGATTAATTTGCAGTCTATTTTGTCATTTATTTGATGATAAGTGTACTCTGAAAAAAGCAGGGGTGTCTTGTATTCCTTGGTAATGCTTTCCAGCCGGGATGACAAGTTCACTGCGTCTCCAACGATAGTGTAATTCTTTTTCTTTTCGGATCCTATGTTGCCTATAGTAGCCGTGCCTGTATTGATACCTATGCCGATATTGATTTCATGCATGAATCCGCGTTCCTTGAGTATGCGATTCACTTCTTTCAGGCCTTCCAGCATTTCCAATCCGGCCAGCACTGCCTGCTCTGCATGATTATCCGTCTTGACGGGTGCGCCCCAGAAAGCCATGATGGCATCGCCTATGTACTTGTCTATAGTGCCATTGTGCTTCAGGATAATATCAGCCATGACAGTAAAATGTACATTCAGCATTTCAACGATCTGTTCCGGATCAGAAGTCTCCGACATGGTTGTGAATCCCCTGATGTCTGAAAATAGCACTGTAATTTCGACTTTCTGACCTGTGCTGGATTTCAGGTATTCCTGGTAATTGTTCATTACTTCATCCAGTACATCCTTGGAAACATATTGGGTAAAAAGATGCGCAACCTTGCGTTTTTCCGCACCCTCGGTAAACGTGATGTAAGCGAAGGCAATAAAAGCTGTTGTAATGGTCGAGAAGATGAAAGGCGCCAGCTCAACCTGCTTGTTGAAACTGAAAGAGATAAAGGCATATGCGATGTAAATAGCCAGTATCGAGAGCGGACCAATAATGCTGAGCGAGAGCCGTTTGGTGTGCATTACCGCCCATAATGTAAGGACTATGCCCAACAGCACGGAGAAATATGTCTGCGCCTTGCTGGCCGGTTTCATAAAGTCGTTCTGCAAATAGTTGCTGGCCTGGAATGCATGCAGCAATACTCCCGGGGCCTGTGACTTCATCGGTATATCTTTGAGATCCGCTACACCGATGGCGCTTGCACCTATATACACGATACTGTCCTTGAAAATTTCCGGTGACAACAGCAGATGCTCGACATCACCCTGCCTGATCTTTTGCAGCGTCTGGAATACGCCGCTCATTGAATATTTTTCAATATTATCAATGCCATACATATTTATAATGCTGTTGCCATTTTCATCTAATGGAATTGTCCTGTCGTTGATGGTAATCGAGCTGTCACGAATGGTGATGGGAGACTGGGTATCGATAAAGGCGGCCAGCCCCAATACCGGAAAATATTTACCCTGGTAATCGCGCAAGGGTTTTGTTCTGCGCATGACACCGTCACTATCGGGCTTGAATTCGACTACAGCCACACCTTTAGATACTTCAGGCAAGTGTGGAATGGGTAATGCATATTCATTGTTTTCTGTTCCTGCTCTGCTTTTCAAGGAGCCGGTAACATTTTTGAGGGCAAAGCGATTTACAAAATCTTTGGGTAACGGGGGAGTTTTAGAGGCGTATCCATCGTCCATTCCTTCATGTCTTAACAGCATGCTGTGATAGACATTTTTTGATTCTCTAGTGGCTGCTTTAAGCACTTGGTCATTCGTTGCATTGTTTTTGTCTTGCTCTATAAACAGAATATCGAAAACAACGGCACGCGCACCACCCATCGAAAGATAGTCGAGCAAATCTCCCCATATTGCCCTGGGCCACGGCCATCTGCCAGCAACGTTGTCCATCGCTTTGAGTGAGGCTTCGTCTACCAGGATTATTTTTATTTTTGGATCGGCAACCTTGTTTGAGCGCAGCAATCTGGCTTGAGCATCTTGAAAAAAGTATTCGGGCTTTTCAAAAAATCCCTGCCTGTATCCGGCTATGGTGATAAGCAGTATTGCTAGCGCTACGATGGTCGATATTGTTGTTTTGCTGGCCATTAAGTTTTCCCCGTGTTTGTTGTATCCTACTCGATTGTTTTTATGGCTGTAAAGCTTTTAATTTAAAGCTAAATTCGTGTTTTTACAGGGTGCTATCGGCGGCATGTATGGAAGGGATCAGGCAGCCTCACTTTTGCAGCTTAAGAATTCCGAATTAAATTACACGATGGATTAACGCTGCGATGCAACGTTGTTGGTTCATGCTGCTTCTTGCGCGTAGCACAGGAAACGGCCGAGCATGAGATTCTGGAACGTGATGCTGTGGCAGAGCAGGAAAAAACGGTAGCGCGGTATCAATTGAGCACGCATCAAACTGATGCAAAATGACTACGCCGGAGCGATGGAACTGCTATTGCATACAGTGAAAAGTGATCGCGAGTTTCGTGAGTATGCAGGACGCAAGGGATTGATAGCTATTTCAATATGTTAGGCAACGAATATGTGATGGTGAAAAACTGGTGAAAAACTATAGCACCTTGCAGACAGAAGCGTTACATTGATAGCCTGCCTGCGTAAAGCAGGTGCAGATCTGCCGCAGCAATAGCCACTGAAAAATGCATGATATCGATTAACAACTTGTAACTTTTTAATGAAAAGAATCTATTCGGCGGCCAATTTGATGGAAGCGCATATCATCCTGGATCTGCTGCGCCATGCGGGCATCAATGCCCGATTATTCAATGAAAATGCGCAGGGTGCGGTAGGAGAAATTCCGTTTGCAAATGCTTATCCGGACATATGGGTGATCAATGATGATGACGCTGAACGTGGCAAAGCGGTGACCAGTCAGTATGAACAGGCACCGATAGATACCGGCATAGTAGTTTGCAATTCCTGCGGGGAAGAAAATCCGCGCAATTTTCAGTTGTGCTGGCATTGCGGGGCCGGACTAGAAAACCTGATACCGCAAATCTGATACCCTGTATTGGGTGCAATATCGGTTTTAACCGCTTACATTCCCGCCAGTGCCAGCACAACCAAAAGCAACACCATCAATCCAATAGCGATGAGTTCCGGACGCAGTAATTTGATGCTCTCCGAATTCTCTTTGACTTCTAGCGCTTCTTGAAGTGGAACATGAGGCGCACGAGCCGAGCGCCGTTCTTCAATTTTACCTGCCTTGTAAAGTTCCAGTCTGCTCGGTTCCTGATCATGGGTTGACATATTTTATTCTTTCAAATCAAGTTTTTATCGCAACACTAAGAGTCGTTCCAATACTTGTGGGGCTATGCAACAAATTCTAGCGTATTTGTTTTAAAGCGAGACTATACCCGGGCCGGCGGTTTCCATCATCCATGCATTTTTTAGCAATGCGTCGGTATCGGGATAGCGAGTATATGCCTGTTTGACCTGCGCTTCGTATTCCAGGCGTGAGCAGGGTAATGCCAATTGTTCCTGCAAGGTATGGCGTATCGCCTGAGTCATGGCTGAACCGATGCTTAACATGCGCTTGGCAACAATGATGCCGTTATCCGCATTGACCAGCGTCATCTGAAGTTGCGCCGGCTTGCCTGGTGTTTCCATTGGAATCTCGCGTTGTTCGACACGCAATTGATGGATATTGAAGGCCACATCAGACCACTCGCAAATATCAACGATGCGATACAGCATGAAAAGTACAGATTGTTCTACATGCAGCGCAAGTTCCACCGGCTGCCTGAGAAAACCGTTGAGTTCCTTGAGCGTCGGCTGCGACCAGAACAGTGCCAGATCATGCATGCCGTTATAGTAGCAATACTGGGTTGTTTCGCTATATTCGCTGTGATTTGACGAATAAATCTCGCCTACTTGTCCAGTGGTCATGCTGCTTCAGGCGGAAGGGCTGCCATCATTGTAGCCACCATTTCCACATCCATATAAAAACCGATTTCAAAGCCTGAATTCAGGGAGAAATTCAATGAGATACTCAGCGGCGCTTCCAGCTCGTTTTGTGCGATCAAATTGGATAGTTTCATTTTGTCACCAGTATATTTAAACGTTGCTTAGCGGTTTGTGCAGGTCACCAATGTGCATTTGATAGCTTCCAGCCTGACGATCCGCATAGTAATCTTTTAGAGTAAGGCTGACCGCACGGAAGGCAAGAGTATCCCATGGAATATCGCGCTCGTGAAAGAGCTGAACTTCCAGGCTTTCCACCCCCGGTGAAAAATCCAGGTTCAATAATTTAGCGCGGAACAGCAGGTACACCTGGTTAATGTATGGGATATTGTAAATGGAATACAGGTCACCAATCTGCACCTGCGCATTGGCTTCTTCCAGTGTCTCGCGGGCAGCAGCTTCTGGAGTGGTTTCACCGTTTTCCATAAAGCCGGCCGGTAATGTCCACAGGCCGTGGCGCGGCTCTATCGCCCTGCGGCACAGCAGAATTCTGCCGTCTTCCCATTCGGGGATAGCACCGACGATCATTTTCGGGTTTTGATAATGTATGGTGGCGCAGGCTATACAAACATGCCGCTCGCGGTTGTCGTCGGGCGGTAGCCGCAATTCGACGGGCGCTCCACAGTCAGGACAGAATTTCATGCGCTTCTCCTTTGCGTGGAATACACAGCGCTTACATCCAAAATCGCCACCAGCTGCCGCTTTGCTTCAATTCGGGCGATATACTTGGTTTGATGCCGTCTTTGGCAATATTCAAATCAAGTACGCGTTGCGTATCATCACGCAAGTCGTTTTGCCCCAGGGCGTTGTAGGCCAGGATCATGATTTGCAGGGCATCACGCGTTTGTCTGGTTTGCGGGAACTCTTGCAGCACGTTGTTGGCACGGCTGATAGCAGCAATATAAGCGCCGCGGCGCAGATAGTAGCTGGCGATGCTGATGTCGGAACGAGACAGCGTATTGATTAAAAACTGCATGCGCAGTTTGGCGTCTTCTGTATAACGACTGTTGGGGAAACGTGTCACCAGCTCCCTGAAATTGTCGAAGGAGTCACGCAGCGTCTGCGGGTCGCGTTCGGCGGGGTCCTGGTGTGAAAGCTTGCTGAAAAACCCGGCATTGTCGTTGAAGTTGATCATACCCTTCAGATAGTAGATGTAGTCCAGATTGGGCGCGTTCGGGAATTGCTTGATAAAACGGTCTGCAGCGGAAAGGGCAGCTTCGGGTTCGTTCTGCTTGTAGTTGGCATAGGCTATTTCCATCAGTGCCTGTTGTGCGTAACGACCGTAGGGATAGCGCGCTTGCAGGGTTTCAAGCAGTTTGGCTGCCTGTTCATAATTTTCATCCAGCATCTTTGCATTCGCTTCTGCGTACAGTTCGTTAGCCGGACGCAAATCCTGTTTGGGTGTCGTACTGCAAGAGATTAACGTGAACAGCAGGAAAACGGATAAAATAGCGCGCATGACAGAAACCAAAAAAATATTGCCGAATTATACCGCAAACACCCTAGGCTCAGACACAAGCACGCTAGACATAAGCTCTCTTGACACGGACGCCGCCGATATTGAGCCCTTGGAGCCGGAGGCGCTTGCTCCGCTGCACTTCAAAGTCCCCCACGCACACGGTGGTTTAAGGCTGGATCAGGCGCTGGCCAAGCTGTTGCCGGAATATTCGCGCAGCCGCTTGCAAGAGTGGGTGACACAAGGGCAGGTCACGCTGAATGGCGCTACGGCCACCATCAAACAAAAAGTCTGGGGCGGGGAAGCCATTGTCTTGATACCGCAAAGCGATCCGGCCGAGCAACCCTATCTGGCAGAAGATATCCAACTGGATATTATTTTTGAAGACGAACATATACTCATTATAAACAAGCCTGTAGGACTGGTTGTGCATCCCGGCAACGGCAACTGGCAGGGTACTTTGCTCAATGCGTTACTGCATCACGACCCACATTTGGCCACCGTGCCGCGTGCAGGCATCGTGCACCGGCTGGACAAGGACACCAGCGGCCTGCTGGTAGTAGCGAAAACATTGGTGGCGCAAACCGATCTGGTGCGCCAACTGCAGGCACGCACGGTCAGCCGCGAATATCTCGCGCTGGTGCATGGTGAAGTGATACGTGCAGGCAAAGTTGATGCGCCGATAGACCGTCATCCCTCGCAACGCACGAAAATGGCAGTGGTCGAAGGCGGCAAGCCCGCTGTCACACATTACACAATGGTCGAATCTTTTCCCGGCTGCACCCTGTTGCGTTGCAAACTGGAAACCGGGCGTACCCACCAGATACGCGTACATATGGCCTCGATACGCCATCCGCTGGTGGGCGACCACATCTACATCAAGGGTGCGCAGAAATGCCCTATGGCCATGCGCGACACACTCGGTACCTTCCCAAGGCAGGCGCTGCATGCAGAGCGCCTGGGACTGGAACATCCCGCAACCGGCGAGTTTATGGAGTGGCAAGTCGACATGCCGCAGGATATGCAAACTCTGCTGGAAGATATTCGGCACGTTGCTGCTTCCATTTGAGGGGAAACAGCATGAGCTTGCTGGAGCATTGCATCATTCCCGAGTGGCCGGCCCCGGCCAATGTCAAAGCGTTGCAAACCACACGCAGAGGCGGCTCAAGCAAACCGCCTTATGACAGCTTCAATCTGGGTAGCCATGTACAGGACAATCCGCTGCAAGTGGAGCGCAACCGCATGCTGCTTGAGCCGCTGCTTCCCAGCGAGCCGGTATGGCTGCAACAGGTGCATGGAGTAACCGTTGTGGATGCAGGCCATACCAGTTGTTTGCCCGAAGCGGATGCCAGTGTGTCCACGCATCGCGGTGCTGTGTGTGCGGTGATGACCGCGGATTGCCTGCCTATTTTGTTGTGCGATGACAAGGGTAGTGTGGTCGGTGCAGTTCATGCCGGTTGGCGCGGGCTGTGTGACGGCGTGATCGAAGCGGCCGTGGCTGAAATGAAAGTGCCCACCTCATCATTAATGGTCTGGTTGGGACCGGCCATTGGCCCTATGGCTTTTGAAGTGGGGGCGGAAGTGCGTGCGGCCTTTATTGGGCAGCACGCATCAGCTGCGGCAGCCTTTGTGCCCGCGCCAAACGGCAAATGGCTGGCCGATATTTTTCAGCTTGCAACACTGCGCTTGCATGCATTGGGTATCACCCGCATTTATGGTGGTGGAATGTGTACCTACAGCAATCCCGAACGTTTTTATTCCTACAGGCGCGACGGCGAGACAGGACGAATGGCTACGATGATATGGCTGGTTTAGTTAAACTCAGTCTGGAACCGGTTAAATCCTGAGTGGAAATATACTGGTTTTTACATTCCCAATTATCTGTCTTTCCCGCTTGATTTCAACATGTCACCAAATTAATACAGTTTTTTTGCAGCGAGATTTCAGGCGGGTCGGTATATGTAATAAAGGCGGACAGATTGTTATGAACAGAAAAAATATTCATATATTGCTTCAAGCACTGCTATCTCTGTAACGCATAATGCATGCACCAATATCAGTTGGATGAAACAGTACAAGGCGTGCTTTAATTTATATCCATCGCGGTTAGGATAAGCATGTGGAGGCTATGCGGTTCTTTTCTTGACTCTTGTTTTTACAAACTTTGACTTGTTGTGTGTTGCCTGGCTGGCATGTCTGAGGTGATCAATAAAAGCGCGTGATATGACGGACAATTGTTTACCCGCAGAATATGCAAAATACCAGTGACGCAAAATAGGAAATCCCTGTACATCCAGAATCACGTATTGCTTGTCCTTCGAGTCTAGCTCAAGTGTATGTCTTGACAATACCGAGACACCCAAACCACCCATCACGGATTGCTTGATCGCTTCGTTACTACCCAGTTCCATGCGAATATTCAATGGCAGACCGGCTTCCGAAAATAGACGCTCGGTCGCAATACGCGTACCAGAACCCGATTCCCGCAACAATATTGGCTCCATTGATAACAGTTCAAGTGGAATATTTTTCTTTTTTGCGAGTGGGTGATCCGCCGGTGCAACCACCACCAGATAATTTTCCAGAAAAGCTTCTTTTACGACATCAGCATCTACAGGTGGCAGCCCCAGTATGTAAATATCATCGAGGTTATTTTTCAGGCGTTCCAATATGCGTTCGCGATTCGTCACCATCAATGACACTTCAACACCGGGATACTTCTGACTGAATGTGCCCAGCATGCGCGGTGCAAAATATTTTGCAGTAGTCACAACTGCCAGCCTGAATTTGCCGGTTTTAAGGCCTTTCATTTCCGCGGCGATCATTTCAAAGTTTGCAATATGTTCGGATATGCCGCGGCAGGTTTTGTAAAGCTCATGTCCGATATCGGTGAGATATATTTTCTTGCCCACCTGCTCTAAAAGCGGCAACCCTACAGTATCGGCTAATTTTTTAATTTGCATGGATACGGTAGGCTGAGTCAGAAACATCTCTTCGGCAGCCCGCGAAAAACTTCCCAGTCGGGCTATGGCTTCGAATAACTCCAGTTGACGCAAGGTGCTTTTTCGCATTACCCATCTCCCCTTAGGTATAGATAAAATCTATACTTGATATAGAAAAAATCGATTGTTATTTATACTAAATTTTTAGCATGATTGTGTCAACGCGCTGATTCATGAATCTGTTCGGTTTAAAAATATGCAGCAGCCTATACCGGTCGGGGTGGCAGCGCGGGGTTTTTATAATTTCTGGAGATAATCATGGCATCTGAAACATTGAAAGAGGGGAAAGAACGTTACAAATCCGGCGTATTACCGTACAAGAAAATGGGTTACTGGGAACCTGATTACAAGGTCAAGGAAACCGATGTGGTCGCCCTGTTCCGCATTACACCGCAACCCGGTGTAGATCATGAAGAGGCTGCCGCCGCAGTAGCGGGCGAATCTTCAACTGCAACCTGGACCGTGGTCTGGACCGACCGGCTGACTGCCTGCGAACTGTATCGCGCTAAAGCTTTTAAAAGCGAACTCGTTCCCAATACAGGTCCAGGCACCAAGAACGAAGCGCAATATTTCGCCTACATCGCCTATGACCTGGACTTGTTCGAGCCAGGTTCAATTGCCAACCTCACTGCCTCCATCATTGGTAATGTTTTCGGCTTCAAGGCTGTAAAGGCATTGCGTTTGGAAGACATGCGCATCCCGGTTGCTTATCTCAAAACCTTCCAGGGTCCTGCCACCGGTGTTGTGGTGGAACGCGAGCGTATGGATAAATTTGGCCGCCCACTTTTGGGTGCGACAACCAAGCC
>JBBQYH010000079.1:0-9539 GCA_038208855.1 Burkholderiales bacterium | reverse complement strand
CGGGTTTTTCAAAACCGGCGACAAGCGTGTGCTCAAGGTGCGCAGCAAAGAAGGCTTTGCCATTCGCTTGACTGAAAATCATCTGGTACTCAAGGCGAAAGTAAGTCGCCATGCGCGCGAGACTGCCTGGGTCAAGGCAGGTGAATTGCAAGCGGGAGATTTACTGGTGCTGAATAACCACCGCGAGCTTTCCGGCTGGACAGGCGAGGGTACAAGCGAGCAAGGTTATTTACTTGGCTTGTTGCTAGGCGATGGCGTACTTAAGGCGGAAACTGCGGAATTGGTGGAAACAAACCCTTCCCAACCTCCCCTTCACAGGGGAGGAGCGGATTCTACTCTCCCCCTGTTAGAGAGAGGGTCGTTGCGCAGCAACGGGGCACCCACCGGCATACCCCTTGCGGGTGCAAGGGGGAGTTGGAGGGGGTTTGAGCCTATGGAAAAATACGGGTCTAAATCAACCAGCCTGTGCGCATTGGCAGCGCAGTTCGGTATTGATGATGCGAAAGCAGTGACCACTGACATCGAGCAAGCTTCGTATGAATTTTATCGCGGTTTTTTGCGCGGCTTTTTTGATGCGGACGGCTCCATACAAGGCACGCAGGAAAAAGGCGTCAGCGTGCATCTGGCGCAATCCAATATTGCGACGCTGGAAGCAGTGCAGCGCATGCTGGCACGCATGGGAATTATCTCCACGCTGTATCTGCATCGTCGCGATGAACAAATGAAAGCCCTGCCGGACGGAAAAGGCGGGTTGAAAGATTATCTGGTCAAGGCGCAGCATGAGTTGGTGATCGCCAATGACAACCTGGTGCGCTACGCCGACCATATCGGCTTTGCCGACTCTGAAAAACAACACAAACTTACTGCATTGATTTCCAATTACCGGCGCATGCCCAACCGCGAACGCTTTGTGGTGGAAGTGGAAAGCATTTGCGAAGAGGGTATGGAAGCGGTGTTCGATGTACAGGTGCCCGGCATCAATGCCTTCGATGCCAACGGTTTGTATGTGCACAATTGCGGTGAGCAGCCACTGCCCAGCTACGGCTGCTGCGACCTCGGCAGCATCAACCTCAACAGCTTTGTGTTGAATCCTTTTACCACGGAAGCGGAGTTTGATTACATCAGTTTTGAAAAAGTAACCGCGCTGGCCACGCGCATGCTCGACAATGTGCTCGATGTAACCGTGTGGCCGCTGCCCGAACAGCAGGCCGAGGCGCAGGCCAAGCGGCGCATCGGCATCGGCTTTACAGGTCTGGGCGATGCGCTGATCATGCTGTGTCTGAAATACAACAGCGACGCAGGCAGGAAAATGGCGGCAAAAATTGCCGAGGCGATGCGCGACGCGGCGTATAACGCTTCGGTTGATCTGGCGATGGAGAAGGGCGCCTTTCCGCTACTGGATAAAATGCAATATTTGCACGCGCCGAGTTTCGCCTCGCGCCTGCCGGAAAAAATAAAGGAGCGCATCAAGCAGCACGGTCTGCGCAACAGCCATCTGCTGTCGATTGCGCCCACCGGCACCATCAGCCTCGCCTTTGCCGACAATGCCAGCAACGGCATCGAACCGCCGTTCTCGTGGTTCTACAACCGCAACAAGCGCATGCCGGACGGCAGCAAAAAAGCCATTCAGGTGGAAGATCACGCGTGGCGCATGTACCGCCATCTGGGTGGAGACATGAGCAAGTTGCCGGATTATTTTGTTACCGCGCTGGAAATGTCCGCCATCGACCACATGGCGATGTCGGCGGCGGTGCAGCCGTTTGTGGACACCGCCATCAGCAAGACTGTAAATGTGCCGGTAGACTATCCCTTCGAGGCTTTTGAAAATCTCTACATGGAAGCGTGGAAACACGGCCTCAAGGGCATCACCACCTATCGTCCCAACAGCGTGCTGGGTGCGGTGCTGGAAGTGACCCCCATCACGCCCAGCAAGGAAGCGCCGCAGGATCTGGATCAAAACGATCAGGACAGACGCGTGGTGCTGGATCAAGTGCCCACCCCCGCACTCGCCAGCCTGCGTTGGCCAGGCAGACCCGAGCAGCCGCTGGGAAGCGAGGGCTGGGTGTACATGATCGAACATCAGCATGGAGATTTCTCCGTATTTATCAGTCATATTCAGAACGGCAACGCACGACCGTTTGAAGTGTGGGTCAACGGCGCCGAGCAGCCGCGCGGCCTGGGTGCGGTGGCCAAAACATTGTCGATGGACATGCGCGCGGATGACCGCGGCTGGCTCAACACAAAACTGGCCGTGCTGGAAAAGACCTCCGGCGACGACGCCTTCATGATGCCTTTCCCGCCCAGCGGCGATAAAATCCGCATGCCCAGCCTGGTGTCGGGCTTTGCAAAAATCGTGCGTTACCGCTGCGAGCAACTCGATGCGCTGAGCATGCAGGAAGGCGAGCCCACACCCGTGCTGGATGCCATGTTCTCGCGCAAGGAACCCAAAGCCAGCCCCGACGGCACCATGAGCTGGACGGTAGATGTGCTGAACGCGGCGGCGGGCGATGACTTTGTGCTGGGGTTAAAAGAACTGGTGCTGCCCGATGGCCAGCGCAGGCCTTATTCGCTATGGCTGTCGGGCGAATATCCGCGTGCACTCGACGGCCTGTGCAAACTGCTGAGTTTGGATATGCGCGTGATCGACCCCGCGTGGATAGGCATGAAGCTGCGCAAGCTGCTGAACTTCGCCGAACCACTGGGTGATTTCATGGCACGTATTCCCGGCAGCGAAAAATCACAGACCTGGCCCTCTACGGTGGCGTATGTGGCAAGGCTGGTGATCCACCGTTATGCGATGCTGGGCCTGCTCACCGAAGAAGGTTATCCGCTGACGGAAAGCGGTATTTTGTCCACCCCCAAGGGTAAACATCCGCGCGCTGAACGACGCAGGCAATCCGATGTGCAACTGATGGCCGGCAAGAAATGCGAAGAGTGTGGCAACCGTACGGTGATCAAAAAGGATGGCTGTGATTTTTGTACATCTTGCGGGGCGATTGGGGCGTGCGGGTGAGTAGTCTGTGCAAGTTTTTGTGAATTTTTGTAGGGTTTAGGGGTTATGAAAAAATTTTTGAGCTTGGTTCCTTTAATTGTCTGAACCGATTAATAATGAAAAAAGATAATAAAGCTTTGCGAGAACTACGGAATGAAACAAATCCGTACAAACATGTTAAACGCGTGTTACAACTCGAACGAAAAAAACGGAAGTCGCCACCTGCAGTACATCAGATATTTGACCAAATTGAGCAAGCGAATATTGCAATGAAGAAGCTGTTTTTGGATGAGGTATTGACGGACGATGAACTCGATGCTCTCCTAAATTCAGAATTTATGAAGCCTTCTGAGGAGTATTTAAGTTCGGATAGAGTACACCAAGCAAGTGAACTTTATAAACAATCAAAATTTGCTCTTGCAGTTTCATCACCCATCTTGTTTTCTAGCATAGAGCTTGAAGTACTTGACTATTTCGGGCGGCATCCTGAACTTCTTCACTCGCTCCCGCCTAGAAAATTTGAGGAACTTATCGCCACAATATTTCGGAATAACGGCTTCAATGTAGAGCTCACTCCTGAAACTCGTGATGGTGGTGTCGATATATTTGCTGTCCAGAAGGATGGTTTTGGCGGGAGTATATTGAATATTGTTGAGTGTAAAAGATATTCACCCGAATACAAGGTAGGCATTGGCATTGTTCAGCGAATGCTCGGAGTTGTTGAACAGCACCGCGCAACTCAAGGAGTCATCGTAACGACATCAAGTTTTACTCGTGATGCACAAACATGTGCACAAAGTTCGCAATATAGATTAGGCCTAAAAGGGTATGCTGATCTTTCAAAATGGCTTATTGCATTTTCTAAATAGTTTGCAGAAATCTCAGGCTAAGCTCTTGTTAATTACACTTGTCGAAAATCTGATGTCAAGTTTTGCAGTAACAAATGTTAAATTCAACATGCTATCATCATACGTAAAATCTATAGTCCCAGTCACAATTGAATTTTATAAAATTGAAATATGTTGAAGAAAAAAAATGAAAGACACCTTAAAACCCGGCATTCGCTATGAGCACAAGTTCACCATCCCCAAATCGAAAACAGTACCGGCGCTGTATCCCGAGTCCGACGAATTTCTGCTCATGCCGGAAGTTTTTGCCACCGGTTTTCTGGTGGGTTTTCTTGAGTGGGCCTGTATCAAGGCTATCAATCCGCATCTGGACTGGCCGCAGGAACAAACGGTGGGTACCCACATTGATGTCAGCCACGTAGCGGCCACGCCACCCGGCCTGGAAGTGACGGCTACTGTGGAGTTGATCGAGGTTGAGGGTAGGCGGCTGGTTTTTGCGGTGGAAGCGCACGATGGCATCGAGTTGATTTCGAAAGGGCGGCACGAGCGCTTTGTGATCAACAAGGAAAAATTTGATGCAAAGCTTGCCGTCAAAAATGGTAAGCTCTAATCCGTTCAGCCAATCGGCCCTATCTGAAAAACTGCACATCAGTTTGTTTCAAATGCGAAGTGTATATTTTAATTTATTAAATATAATCATGCACTTATGATTAAACAAGTAAAGGTTAAAAATTGACAATGAAAATCATCGGTATCGCTTTGGTGGGTCTGGGTGTTGGTATGGCATTTTGGGGATATCAATTGTCGGGTTCTGTCGGTTCACAATTAACTTTAGCAGTTACGGGTTCATATACGGACAGGGTAATGTGGTACTACATTATTGGCGGGGCCAGTTTTGTTGGTGGACTATTTCTTGCAGCTAAAAAATAAGCCGGAGGCGTCATGGATATCAGTAATCTGCTTGTCATTTTGCTCATAGGTGCACTCGCCGGTTGGCTTGCTGGCTACATCATGAAAAGAAGAGGGCTGGGGGTTGTGGGTAATATCGTGGTGGGTATTGTCGGCGCCGTATTGGGCGGTTATATATTCAGATTCTTAGGCCTTTATGCGAGCGGTTTTCTGGGCACGTTAATTATGGCAACGGTTGGCGCTGTTGCATTGTTGTTTGTCATTGGTATCGTCAAGAAGGCCTGATTCAATCCGGTTCATCCTTTTGCATTTATGATTTTTCAAAATATTTCAGCTCCTTGTAATTTTTTTGGACTTTGGGCGCAAATTTTGTGCTGCAGGTAAGGAGAAGCATTGTTTGAGCAACTGGATATGACATCAACTGTAGATATCTACGTATGTACCTGCAGTGCACAAGAATTTAGAATCTGTGTAAAATTTTCAAGGTGGTGTTTAAGTGATTATTGACGAATATATTGTTGAGTCTCCCTGCGTGCGAAACTGTTGTCTGAACGATGATGATGTTTGCCTGGGTTGCTTTCGTTCTTTGGAAGAGGTTGCACGTTGGACTGAGGCCGATAATCAGGAGCGAACTATCATTTTGCAACATACAAGGCAACGGCGAGAGGAACATGATCTACTTTATCCGCAAAGTGAATGAGTTGATACGGCTGTGTAAAAAGCGAATTTGATTTGCTCTATTGATCTTTTCGTTATACGTGACATGCAAAATGAAAATAATAAACACCCTCTCCCCTGCCCCTCTCCCGCTTGCGAGAGAGGGTGGTCTAAAGGCGTCATCAATTGGGGAATGCCCAATAATTAAACTGAGGAGCGCAAATTTATGGAAGATAAAAATTCGGGATTGAGCCGCAGGGAGTTTCTTGTTTCAGCCATTACCACGGGGTATGCCATGGCGGTGCATCCGGTGCAGGCGCAGACGCTGGTGATGACGGATAGTGCCGGGATTGTTGACGAGATGGTGCAGGTCAAGAATGGCGACACGGTTGTTCCGGCTTATATGGCGTATCCGTCTAAAGGCAGGGATTTTCCGGTGGTGCTGGTCGTGCAGGAAATTTTCGGGGTGCACGAGCATATCAAGGATGTCTGCCGCAGGCTGGCCAAGCTTGGTTATCTTGCCGTGGCCCCGGAGTTGTATGTGCGCCAGGGTGATGTCTCGACGATAAGCGAGGCAAGCGAAATTATCAGCAGGGTGGTGAGCAAGGTGCCGGATGCGCAGGTGTTGTCCGATCTTGATGCAACGGTGGCCTTTGTAAGCAAACAAGGCAAAGGCGATACAACGCGTTTGGCCATTACCGGCTTTTGCTGGGGCGGGCGCATCGTGTGGTTGTATTGCGCACATAATCCAAAAGTAAAAGCGGGTATTGCCTGGTATGGCAAACTGACTGCACCGGTAAGCGTCTTGCAGCCCAAACATCCGCAGGATATTGCAAGCCAACTCAAGGTGCCGGTATTGGGGCTTTATGGCGGCAAGGATCAGAGCATTCCGCTGGAAACAATAGAGCGCATGCAAACCCTGCTTGCTTCGGGTGCAAGCAAATCTGCCATTCATGTTTATGACTATGCACCGCACGCTTTCTTTGCCGATTACCGTCCCAATTACCGCAAGGAAGCGGCCGAAGACGGCTGGAAACGCCTGCAGACCTGGTTGAGTGCGCATGGTATGTAGTGTTCGCAGATCTGCATGATGCGGCGGGGTAAGCACTATAACGTGTATGTGATCGAGTTATCCAAGGATGTGCTGTACGAAGGCAAGTTCAAGAAGCGCAATCCGGATTACATCATTGGTAAGCCCTGTGTTTATGTTGGCATGACCGGTCTGGATCCGGATGTGCGCTTCGATAAACACAAGGCCGGTATCCAGTTTAACCGATACGTCAAACAATTCGGGTTGCGCTTATGGCCGGATCTTTACGAAGCTTATAACCCGATGAAGTACGACGAGGCTGTTGATATGGAAATCGAGCTGGGTATCAGTTTGCGTGAAGCGGGTTTCGGTGTGTGGCAGGCTTGAAGTCAAAAAAGTTATGCTCGATGCTGGAGAAACAGCTCAAGATTTTCCTTGGGTACAGGCTTGCTGAACAGATAACCCTGCACCTCATCGCAACCGTATTGCTCCAGCATAGCCAATTGATCTTTGGTTTCCACACCCTCTGCAATTACGGTCAGATTCAGGCTTTGCCCGAGCAGGATGACAGATTTGGCGATAGAGGCATCATTGCTGTTATCGGTCATGTTGCGCACAAAGGACTGGTCAACCTTGAGCTTGTTGATTGGGAAACGTTTCAGATAGCTTAATGACGAATAGCCGGTACCGAAATCGTCTATAGAGAGCTGTATTCCCAGATCTCTCAGTTCATTCATCGTGGCTATATTTTTTTCTGCATGCGTCATGGCCAGGCTTTCAGTTATTTCCAGTTCCAGTCTGGTGGCTTCAAGACCGGTTTCTTTGAGTATGGCGGCAACCAGCCGGATAAATTCCGGGTGCTGGAATTGGCGGGCCGAGATATTGACGGCCATAATAAAGTCTACAAAACCTTGCTGGTGAAGTTGTTGTGCCTGCAGACAAGCTGTGCGCAGCACCCATTCGCCTATCGATATGATAAGCCCGGTTTCCTCGGCGAGAGGAATGAACTCCACCGGTGAAACCAGCCCTTCACCGTTTCGATTCCAGCGTAACAGTGCTTCCGCACCGATGGCTTTACCGCTTCCGATATTTATTTGCGGCTGATAATGCAGAACCAATTCGTTGCGTTCCAGCGCCCTGCGCAAATCATTTTCCATAGCAAGCCAGCGTTCGGCCATTTCATTCATGTCCTGGGTATAAAACTGGAAGTTATTTCCGCCTGCAGCGATGACCTTGTTGACGGCAACCTCGGCATTTCTGATCAGGCTTTCGCTATCCTGACCATCCACAGGGTAGATGCTGGCACCCAAGCTCAAAGTAAAATACAGTTCCTGGTTGATGGCCTTGAGTGGCGCGGACATGCTTTCCTGCATTTTTTCGGCAAGTATTAGCAGTTGTTTGTCGTCGGTAAAATCGCGCAACAGCATGCCGAACGTGGCCCCTTCAAAACGAAACAGGAAAGGACGTCTGGAATGTTCGAAATTTTCACGCAGCAGTTCATCAAGTCTTAGCGCAAGTGCAGACATCAGATTGTCGCTTGCTTCATAACCGCGACTTTCCAGCACCAGTTTTATCCTGTCTATACGTATCAATAGTACGGCGATCCTGTGGTTTTCTGTGCTGGATTCCTGAATAAGTTCAATCAACTGTTCATTGACCATGCGACGGTTAGGCAAGCCGGTAAGTGCATCGTGATAAGCCTGCGTCAGGAGTTCTTCTTCTGCCTGTTTTCGTTTGGTGATATCTGTGATGTAAATGTGGCTGATTTGCAAATCTTCCAGCATATGCACTTCGCAATTTATTACGCGATCTTTGATACGGTATTCTTTTTCCAATCGGTCCTGTCCGGAAGCGTGAATGGCGGAGAAACTTTGTATGAAGTTTTCCGGCATCAGCTGCAGTGGCTCATCCAGATCAAGTTGCGCCAACAAGGCTTGGGTGGCAGGGTTTGAATAAGCCACTTTGCCATCCCAGGTGGCGCGCAGTACGGGGTTGGGGTTGCGTTCGGGGAACATGGCAAGACGCTTGCGTTCGATATTTTCAGAAAGGTATGCATTGACCTGATAGCCGATCAGAATGGCGATGATGGAAATGGTAATGCTGAAACCGATCACCAGGCGGATCATGAAGTCGGTTCTGGACTGCGCATTCTCACCGCCCAGAAACACCTGTTGCTGATTCAATCTGACCAGGGCGTCAATGATGGGCGATAGTTTATCTTCTGTTGCGCTTACATCAGCCAGAATATTGCGTGCCCGATCCCAGTCAACAGTTGGCGCCGACAAGGTTTTATCCAGCTGGCTCGCATTCAGATTGATATGATCAGTATAGAAGTTGATTTCCTTCAGCAGATCATTGCCTGTACTGATTGTATGTATCGTATAAAAGTTGGCTTCGATATCGCGCTGGTTCAACTCGAAGTCTTTTATGAATTTTACCCGGTCAGTGCTGGCATAGTATTCATAGAGCAGCGGCTTTTGCGCAAAGATGGACGCGCGCAGTTTTGAAATGGATTCAAGGCGGGGGAGGTTGTCGCTAATCAGGGCATTGATTGCGGTTGAGACAGAGCTGCCATTTGTGTAAATCAGAATTGACAGTGTCACGCCCAGCGCAAGAATCAGCAGGTAAATTCCCAGAATTTTTTTGAAGATGGAATGCATGAGGTATCCGCTATTTTTTTTGATTATACATTTTCTGTTTGAATGTATATTGCTTGCTGTACAGAATCATTTTTAGTATGTTTGTTTTCAGCGTTTTCTTGTTTCTGAAATGTAAACAAGCGATGGCCCCATTTGTTTTTAAAAAGCAATTTGTGAGATCCAAATTGTCTTTTTTGATAATTTCTAATTAATTGATTTTATTTAATTATTTTTGAAGTGCTTGGGCGCGAATTCATGTGGTTCAATATCCCGCCATATTTAAAATGGCAAAAACGATGCAAATGATTACAATCAGCAGGAATTGATTAGCATGCAGACCATGATTTCCAGAAAATCTTTCTTTTCAGCAGCACCTGTTACCACGATCACCATTGCCGCGATATTGGCCGCAAGTTTGGCGGTGGCATCTGTATTTGTTGCAATGGGCGGTCCATGGCTGGGTA
>JBBQYH010000078.1:0-9668 GCA_038208855.1 Burkholderiales bacterium | reverse complement strand
CGTGTTTTGCGGGCGGTCTGTTACGCCAAGTCAGACAAGAAAACGGCATCGTTGCAAAGGGGATCAACCATTTGCTGCCTCGTCTTTCTTGCATCCCATTGTTCGCCCTCGGCTCATCCTGCGCCCTGTGGGCTGGTCCGCTAAACACATGTGCGGCCAAGTGGGACTTAATCAGAGGTTCCTTAATGTATTTGGGCTGCGCTGGACTGAAATATGGTAGAAATCTACTATTCAAGACAGTATCTGACACTGATGATGGTGCGGTTGAAATGTGAATTCACCATGTGTGAGGAAAATGACATAATATGGCAACTATTTTTAAAACGAGATAATTAAAATTACATGCTATAAATTAGCAATGCCCCAATTGATTGGAATACCTGCTTACCGGTTAGAGCTATATGTACCTTAGCTATCAATCTGCAGCTTGTTGTTTATATATTATAAAATTGATACATTAAAGGTCTGTCAAAGTGAAAAAATTAAAAATCCTCCTCGCACTTATATTCTTGCTATTTACGATTACCAGCCGAATTTCTCATGCAGATGACGCTACAGAAAAATTATTCCAAGAAGCAGAGTTCGAGCATTCTTCTGGTCTGGATAATTCCGCATTCAAAATATATCTGAAACTGGCTGAACAAGGACATGCATACGCACAATACCGGCTTGGTTATATGTATTACAAAGGTGAATCCCGCTATGGTGAAGGCCCGGGTAAAAACGCCAAGCTGGCAACAGAGTGGTTTAGTAAAGCTGCAATACAAGGACATCAACAGGCTCAAACTTACTTGGGATATATTTACTACTATGGCAATGGTGTTCCTGTAGACAAGAAACTGGCAAAACTCTGGTATAAAAAATCATCTGTTCAGGACAACAACCTTGCAAATTCCGAACTGTATCCCGCCGACATCATCAAACAGATAGATGAAGAAATACACCAGTCTGATTTAAGCGAGTTGAATGAAGCCAAGGCAAAAGGATTTGATACTTATACTGACTTAATGCTTGCCACAAAAATAGTTGCAACCCCCGTGGAACTTGCAAAACTGAAATCCTTGGGGGTGAATACCGAACAGGACTACAACAACGCAGTTGATAGAAAGAAGAAGCTTGTTTATCCAGGTGAAAATAATAGTGCGGTGATTATTCAATTTCTTGTTGACGAGCAGGAAGGCAAGAAAGTCAAGTTGGGACCAACTGTATACCGAGCAAAGCTGAACAAACAAGCGGCAGATGCCCTGGCTAAAACTGAAGAAGTTAAAGCCAGGGTAAAAGCTGCTGCTGACAAAGCCCATGCAAAAGCCGAAGAAGAAAAAGCCAGGGAAGAAAAGGCCAAAGAAGAAAAAGCAAAAGCCAGCGCAACCATTGCAAAAAGTGAGCAGGTTACTCTCTCAATTAAACCTCATGTCGATGTGACTACAGACATCAACGCCAGAATACTTGCTTTTGATAAAATTCATAACTCCACTGCAATTGACAAGCAAGTAGGGGATGATACCAAATGGTACCAAATGATAATAAGCACGCAGGTAATTGTGTGTTCACAATTAACAGATACTCCGAAAGAATCTCTGGATAGTATCAGCAGAATATTAGGCGAAATAAAAACAGATGAAATCAAGATCGGTGGAACCGTAGTAGAAATACTGGTTACTCAAAGTGACGGAAAGCATCTCAGCTTATATTTGGGCCGAGCACGATGCATGGCCATGAAGAAATTTACTGAAGATCAAAGAGAGATGAAACTGGCCAGATAGCATTATTGAAAAATCTAACATCAACCATTTACCAGTCAACAAACTTGACACACTTGCAACTCGGGTGTTAATTTTCGTCTGCGCCGATTTGAAAAGCAGCTTGCGGGCGCATAATAAATACAGCTAAAGTGTGGGAAACCCGGTTTAGCGCAAGCTTGCCGGGTTTTTTTATGGGTGTGCATTGTGTATATTCCAAATTTATTTAGACAAGACGAGCTGTCATCTCTGCATGATTTCATGCAAACATACAGCTTTGCCTCGGTAGTGACGATGTTGGACGGGAAACCATTTGCCAGTCATTTACCTTTGTATTTGGACAGAAAAACGGGTTCACATGGAGCATTAATAGGACATATGGCCCGCGCCAATCCGCATTGGCAAGCCATGCAGCAAGGCTGTGAAGTGCTGGTGATGTTTCATGGTCCGCATGCTTATGTTTCGCCATCGTGGTATGCAGCGACACCGATGAGCGTGCCCACGTGGAATTACATGGCTGTGCATGCCAGTGGCAAGGCCCGAATTTTGCAACAGTACGAACTTGAACAAGCCTTGAATCAATTGGTAGAGGAAAGTGAAAGCAGTTTTGCGCAGCCCTGGAAGCTTGTGATGACTGATGAAATGCGCGAAAAATTGCTGGGTGCTATCGTAGGCTTCGAGATTGAATTGATAAATATCGAAGGCAAGTTCAAATTAAGCCAGAATCGAATGCGGGAAGATCAGACACGCGTAATCGCCCAGTTGGCAGCACAGACGAGCGAGAGTAGCCGTGAAGTCGCAGCGCAAATGAAAAGAAACTTAGGAGAACAATACTCATGTCAAATAATCTTGAGCAGCATGAAAGTTACGAACTTGAAACCCTGGCGATACGCGCTGGAACCAAGCGATCTGAATTCAATGAGCACAGTGAAGCCTTATTTTTAACCTCGAGCTTTGTGTTCGATAGTGCAGCGCAGGCGGCGGCGCGCTTTATCGGTCAAGAACCGGGTTATACCTATTCGCGCTTTACCAATCCTACTGTAACCATGTTTGAAGAGCGGCTGGCGGCCCTGGAAGGGGCCGAGCAGTGCGTGGCGACGGCTTCCGGCATGTCTGCAGTACTGGCCTGTGTGATGGGGCATCTCAAGGCGGGGGATCATATCGTAGCTTCGCAGAGCGTGTTTGGCTCGATCATCAATTTGTTCAACAACGTGATCAAAAAATTTGGCGTTGAAACGACCTATGTTTCCGCAACCAATGCTGCGGAATGGAAAACGGCTGTTAAACCGAATACAAGGATGTTCTTTCTGGAAACACCCTCCAACCCGTTGACCGAGGTTGCCGATATGGCCGCGATAGCTGCCATTGCGAAAAGTTGCGCTGCCCTGCTGGTGGTGGATAACTGTTTTTGCACGCCGATACTACAACGACCTTTGGATTTTGGCGCCGACATAGTGATTCATTCAGCAACCAAATATCTGGATGGACAAGGCCGTGTTTTGGGTGGAGCGGTGCTGGGTAGCAGGAAAAATATGGAAAGCGTCTTTCAGTTTTTGCGCATTGCAGGTCCGACCATGAGCGCCTTCAATGCCTGGGTGTTCCTCAAAGGCATGGAAACACTCAAATTACGCATGGACGCACACAGTGCCAATGCGCTGCAACTGGCACAGTGGCTGGAAAAACAACCCAATGTGTCGCGCGTGTACTATCCCGGCCTGCCGTCTCATCCGCAACATCTGCTGGCGATGAAGCAGCAAAAAAGCGGAGGCGGTATGGTGGCTTTCGAAGTCAAGGGGGGCAAGGATGCCGCGTGGCGCGTGATCGACAATACGAAGATGCTGTCCATTACGGCGAATCTGGGTGATACGCGCACCACCATCACCCATCCGGCCAGCACTACCCATGCACGCATTACGCCGGAAGCACGCGCGGCAGCAGGTATCACCGATGGAATCATACGATTAGGTGTGGGGTTAGAAGCGGTGAAGGATATACAGAACGATCTGGCACGTGGATTGCAATGAACGACTTGGCCGCAGAGGTGGGTGCTGCCCTCAAATCTCACGGTATGATGCTGGTGACGGCCGAGTCGTGCACCGGCGGCGGAGTGGCCACTGCCGTGACCGACATTGCCGGCAGTTCTGCATGGTTTGAGCGCGGCTTTGTGACCTACTCCAATCAGGCCAAGATGGATATGTTGGGAGTATCTCCGGCCACGCTTTTGCGTTACGGTGCCGTGAGCGAAGCAACCGTGCGCGAGATGGTGGCAGGAGCCTTGCGCCATAGTCAGGCACACATTTCACTGGCCGTCAGCGGTATTGCAGGACCTGGAGGCGGTACGTCGGATAAGCCGGTGGGAACGGTGTGGTTTGCCTGGGGCCTTAAGGATGGCATGATATTTTCGCGTCTGCATCAGCTTGAGGGAGGACGTTCTGAAATCCGCGAACAGGCGGTACGCATTGCACTGCAGGGAGTGCTAGATTTTTTGCTTCAAAGAACTGCGAATGCTTGAAATTTGGACAAAGCCTGCCTCATATGTCGACAGCGTATTTTCAATACGACTTAAACTTGGTTAATACCAAGTAGCACTGAAAGCAGGGTTTGTATATTGGAAGACAACTCAGGCAAGAAAAAAGCAGCCGTAAAGCTGCTTTTTTCTTGCCTGATAAACGAGGCGATTTTACGGCTTGATGTACACGTAACCTTCTTCTGCTTGGAGCCTGGCTACTTCAGCAACACCGGACGGAACAATTTTTGAACCTGGAAGCACTGTCTTGGGATCGATCTTGCGTTTGACCAGTGTGTTGTTGCAAACGTCAAAAGTCACGCCTTTTTCCATTAATTTTTCCACATTGATGTTGTAGGGATTGCCGTCTTTATCCTTGGCACCATCAAGCAGAAAATCAATTCCTTTACTGTGCGTAACAAAAGTGATTTTTACAGTCGGATCTGCTTCCAGGTGGTTGTTGGCATTACGCATTGCATTGGTTGCATCGGCAACATCATTTACATGGTAAACCACTTTGGTCTGAGCCATTGCTACAGAGCTCAAGCCCAGAGTCAAAATCAAGCCGGCTATTAAATTGGTAAATTTCATCATTTTCCTCACCTCGTTGTGTTATTAGGGTTTGATATAAACGTAACCTTCTTCGCTTTGCAACCTGCTTACTTCTGCCACGCCAGACGGTACGATTTTGGCGCCAGCAATAACAGTTTTTGGGTCAATCTTGCGTTTTACCAGCGTGTTGTTGCACACATCAAAGGTAACGCCCTTGGCCATCAACTTTTCAATATTTATATTGTAGGGATTGCCATCCTTGTCTGTTGCGCCATCAATTAGGAAATCAATTCCCTTGCTGTGGGTAACAAAAGTGATTTTTACTGTTGGATCGGCCTCAAGATGGTTATTGGCATTGCGCATCGCATTCACTGCATCTGCAGAATCATTGACGTGATAAACCACCTTGATAGGATTGGTGGATTTTGCAACCTTGGAGCCACCAGACGAGGCACAACCGCCCAAGCCCAGCAATGCCACTGCAATGCCTGCAATCGTGAATTTTCTTAAACATCCTGACATGGTTATATTTCCTTTCCCTGAGATTTTATTAGTATATGTTCGACCATCGTTTGACTAAATGGAAGCACACTTGTTCACTATGAACAACTTGAAACATTTCGGATAGCAACAATTTTAAGAATTATGGCAAATAGCTTAATGTTCTTGTCATTCAAGGTTTGTATTGCACAAACTGAAATCTATACAGCGAAACTCAATCATGCATATTCCTGATAGCTGGTCGGATATGATTGAATTTGTTTTCAGAAGACAGCTAAGGTAAGACGCATTGTTAGCCTATTTTATTCCTTATGGTTTTCAGCGCTGCATCCAGACATGGCGCAAGGCAAAAATAAAACTTCATTAAATTCAAGCGTATGGCCAGCCATGAAACATTTAAATCGTTTTTATTCAAATACTTGTTTGTATGCCTGTAATATTTAGAACGATCGTACTATGCAAGCCTGAACTCCTATGCCATAATCTCGGCAACATTTTTTAAGGGAGTTTTACGATGGATGAGAATAAAAGCAAGGCACTCGCAGCGGCATTGAGCCAAATTGAAAAACAATTTGGAAAAGGCTCCATCATGCGTTTGGGCGATGATGATATCGAGCGCGACATTGATGTGGTTTCCACCGGTTCGTTGGGTCTGGATATTGCGCTGGGTGTGGGCGGCTTGCCGCGCGGCCGCGTAATCGAAATCTACGGTCCCGAGTCATCCGGTAAAACAACTTTGACCCTGCAAGTGATAGCAGAGATGCAAAAACTGGGCGGTACCGCGGCTTTTGTCGATGCGGAACATGCACTGGACCCCCAGTATGCACAGAAACTGGGAGTAAATGTTACTGAACTGCTGATTTCACAACCAGACAATGGCGAGCAGGCATTGGAAATTGTGGACATGCTGGTTCGTTCGGCTG
Source organism: Burkholderiales bacterium (assembly GCA_038208855.1). Classification (GTDB taxonomy): domain Bacteria; phylum Pseudomonadota; class Gammaproteobacteria; order Burkholderiales; family Gallionellaceae; genus 39-52-133. The sequence continues at coordinate 3,447 of JBBQYH010000078.1, read as the reverse complement.
CCGTTGATATCGTTATTGTGGACTCGGTAGCAGCATTGACGCCCAAAGCGGAAATCGAAGGCGAGATGGGTGATGCGCAAATGGGTTTGCATGCTCGTCTGATGTCGCAAGCCTTGCGCAAGCTGACGGGCAATATCAAGCGTTCCAACACCACCGTTATTTTTATTAACCAGATTCGCATGAAAATAGGCGTGATGTTTGGCAGCCCTGAAACGACAACCGGCGGTAATGCGCTAAAGTTTTACGCTTCAGTGCGGCTGGATATACGCCGCACTGGCGCGATCAAAAAAGGCGACGAAGTGATAGGATCCGAGACCCGCGTCAAGGTGGTAAAAAACAAGGTTGCGCCGCCATTCAAACAGGCTGAATTCGACATTTTGTATGGTGAAGGCATTTCACGTGAAGGCGAAATTGTGGAGCTGGGAGTACTGCACAAGTTTGTTGAGAAGGCGGGAGCCTGGTATGCCTACAAAGGTGAAAAAATCGGCCAGGGTAAAGACAATGCCAGAGAATATCTGAAAGCAAATCCTGCTGTTGCGGCGGAAATTGAAAACAAGGTACGCGAGGCTGTAGGGGTAGCGGCAAAAAATGGCACCCCTGAATCCTCCGACACCAAGAAAACAGGCGGCAAAAACAGCGCAGGTAAAGCGGCCAAGGCCAGTGAAGCAGGCAAGATAGAAGAGCCTATTGAGGAGTAAACGGTGTGGCGAAAGCGAGGGCAGAGCTCAGCCTGCGTGGTCGTGCCTTGCAGGCTTTGGCCAGGCGTGAACTAAGCCGTGCCGAGTTGGAGGCGAAGCTCAAGCGTCACGTCACCGAGGCAGATGATTTAAGTGCGTTATTGAATGATCTGGAAAAGCGCGGTTGGCTATCTGATGCACGTGCACTGGACCAGACTGTGCGTATACGCAGTACCCGTTTTGGCACGCAGCGTATTGCGCATGAACTAAGGCAGAAAGGCATTAGTGAAGAACTCATTAGTGCTGCAATACCTGGGTTAAAGTATGGTGAGCTTGAGGCAGCGCGTGCAGTGTGGCAGCGAAAATTTTCCTCACCCCCGCAAGACCAGAAGGAAAAAGCCAAACAGATGCGTTTTCTGCAATCGCGGGGATTTTCCATGGACGTTATTTTCAAAGTCATGAAAATAACAGATATGGACGAGTGAACCCGCAATTTCGTGATGAATCAGGAATGCTCCAAAGTAATAATGTTCAGAGCCGACTTGCAAAAACTGGACTCTGATTTTATCTGCAGTACCTCTTTGCCCGATGCATCGGTATGCGTATCTTTTCTGGGCCCATTTCAAGGTCGAACCGTGTTATGGAACTTGACTCTGTCAACGTTGAAACACTATAGGGACATGCTTGCAAAAGAAATTCCGCCAAGTGAATCAGGTTCGGGTATACGCCCGTTTATGGAGATAAAAAAAGGTAGTAATGGCGTATATCCTCTTACAGTCTGTCTTGATCTTGCGGCAATAGACGAGCCGGTAATTAAGAAAACTATCATCATGATGCGGAATTACAAACGACTTGCCCTTGGACGAATGGAATTTGGCCGTTCTGAGCCTTGATTTTATTGTCCGATCCTATATTCAAATAAGAGGTGTACTATATTCATCAAATATAGGGAGATGGCAAGGCTATGGCACAACCAAACAAAAGTTTTCCGGGTAAATATAAGTGGTACATAGTAGCTGGGGTTATTGTCGTTGCGATTGTAGCGATATTTTTTTTCAATCGTGCCAAGCCGCTACCGGTAGTGCTGTATACAGTCGAGCGTGGCATCGTTGAAGCCACAGTCAGCAATAATCGTGCGGGTACAGTCAAAGCCTGCCGGCGCGCCAAGATGTCGCCACCGGCAGGCGGGCAAATTTCAAAACTGCAAGTCAAAAAAGGCGAACGCGTGGTGGCGGGTCAGATCTTGCTGGAGCTATGGCACAAGGATCTTCATGCGCAGGAAAATTTGGCTCGCGAGCAGCTAAAAACATCGGCCAGTCGCGCCAGTCAAGTCTGCGCAATGGCTGCAGCAGCGCAGCGCGAAGCAGATCGTGCTGTGCAGTTAAAAGCACAGGGTTTTATTTCTTCACAGTTGCTGGACAAAAGCATTACGGATGCCAAGGCACAAAAGGATGCATGCGAGGCAGCAAAGGGAGAAACTGATCAGGGTGAAGCGCGCATTGATGTGGCACAGGCAAGTCTGGATCGCATGACTTTGCGCGCGCCTTTTGCCGGTATTGTTGCTGACATCAGTGGAGAGTTGGGTGAGTATGCAACCCCCTCGCCGCCTGGCATTCCTACACTGCCTGCGATAGATTTGATAGATGACAGTTGCCTTTATGTCAGTGCGCCAATCGACGAGGTGGATGCTTCCGTGGTGAAAGTGGGTCAACTCAGTCGCATTACACTGGATGCCATCAAGGGGGAGAAATTTCCAGGCAAGGTGCGTCGCATTGCGCCCTATGTGGTTGATCTGGAGAAGCAGGCACGCACTGTGGAGGTGGAGGTCGCCTTTAGTAAAATGCCCAAAGATGTAAATCTTCTGGTGGGATACAGTGCAGATATCGAAATTGTGAATCAGGTAAAAGAAAATGTACTTCGGATTCCTACCCAGGATTTGATGGAGGGCAACAAGGTTTTGTTGTACAAGCCGGATGGAAAGCTTGAAGAGCGTAAAGTCACTACAGGCCTGGCAAATTGGGACTTCACTGAAATTGTAACCGGCCTGCAGGATGGTGACAGGATCGTTGGCAGTCTTGATCGGTCAGGCATTAAAGCAGGTGCCAAAGTCAAACCTGTAGCTGCACAGGGTGCAGTGGCAAAATGATAGATTTCAGCAAAGTTTGCCGCAATTTCATGGTGGGTGATCAGCAGGTACATGCCCTGCGCGACATTGATCTGTCTATAGGCGCGGGTGAATATGTTTCCATCATGGGGCCTTCCGGTTCGGGTAAATCAACCCTGTTGAATTTGATTGGATTGCTGGATAGACCCAGTTCCGGAGTTTACAAACTGGATGGGCTGGACGTCACCCAACTCGATGATGTGGCGCAGGCGCAGGTACGTCGCAATAAAATTGGTTTTGTGTTCCAGTTCTTTCATCTGGTGCCACGCCTTACAGCAGCGATGAATATCGAACTACCCATGATACTCGGCGGGGTGGAGGTGGAAGAACGTAAAGAGCGCGTTGCAAAATTGATTGATAGTTACGGCCTGAAAGATAGAGCCGGGCACAGGCCGGAACAGCTTTCCGGCGGCCAGCGTCAACGTGTGGCCATTGCACGTGCCACCATCATGCGTCCCACGGTGTTGCTGGCCGATGAGCCCACCGGTAATCTGGACAGTATAACCGGTAAGGAAGTAATCAGGCTGCTGGAAGAGCTGACCGAGCAGGGCGTAACGTTGATCATGGTGACACATGACAAGGATATAGGCAGCCGAGCTTTGCGCC
>JBBQYH010000077.1:0-9794 GCA_038208855.1 Burkholderiales bacterium | reverse complement strand
GATCTACCTGGGCCATATTTCCATCGATCATTTCACGACGAACCGCCCAAGCCAATGGCGTGCAAAAAATTTCCAGTGACTGCTTCACGATTTCAGTCTGGCGTTCTTCAGCCTTCTTCACGAGATCCATCTGCTTTTCAGCAACTGCTGTTTCTGCATTGCGGACTTTTATACCACTAGAGATATAAACCCAACCCAATAACACAACAAATACAACTATGACGATTACTAGTGTGCGATTTTTTTGAAAAATTCCCAATGTTGTCTCTTTGATGCTTTCAGTATTAATTGCAGACATTTTCATTTCCCTTTAAAAGTTAAACATCGATTAATTATCCCGAATTAACGCTCTCCAAAGGCTTTATCCCAAAAACATCTCTTTCCAAAACAGTCAAACCGGCTGGATTGGATTATCTCAAATAAAAGGTTAAAATTTCAATCGATCCCCTGCACATCGACCGTGCAGAGCCGTGACCTCATACAATTTATCCGTGTGAGCGGCATCAACCTGTGCCCAGCTGAAACGCCATTCCCAGTAACCTTCGGCCTTGCCCGGCATATTCATACGGTGCTCAGTGCCCAGCCCCAGCACATCCTGCATGGTATGAATCGCAATATCCGCAACCGATTGCGAAGCGGCATGTATCAAGTCCCAATTGATTTCACTGCCATCGGTGCGCAGATATTTGCAAACTGATGCACGCTCATGCTCGCTGGCGGATTTAAACCAGCCTATGGAGGTATCGTTATCATGTGTGCCGCCATACACTACCGTGTTGTTGACATAATTGTGCGGCAGGTAAGGGTTGGACGCCGTGTCACCAAAGGCAAATTGCAGCACACGCATGCCGGGCAGCCCAAGCTTGTCCAGCAAGGCGACCACATCGGGTGTAATCACGCCCAGGTCTTCGGCAATTATGGGCAGACGGCCCAGTTTACTTTGTATGGCATGGAAAAACTTTTCACCCGGACCTGGCATCCATCTGCCGTTGATCGCCGTGGGCTCGTCGGCGGGAATTTCCCAATATCCCGCGAAGCCGCGAAAATGATCAAGGCGCATGATATCAACCAGCTCGAATTTCTTGCCTAGCCGCTTGATCCACCATGCATAATTTTCCTGCTCATGCGTCTTCCAGCGATAGATAGGATTGCCCCAGCGCTGCCCGGTTGCACTGAAATAATCCGGTGGCACGCCTGCAACAACGGTGGGTTGGCTATCTTCACCCAGTTCGAACAAATCCTGGCGCGACCACACTTCCGCACTCTGATAGGCAATGAAGATGGGCATATCACCGATAATTTGTATGCCCCTATCATTGGCATAACGCTTCAGATTCTTCCATTGCCCGAAAAAACACCATTGGCTGAAACGCCAGAATGCTATCTCGTCAGCCAGTTCGTCGCGGGCTTTCTGCAATGCACTTTCTTCACGATGTGCCAGTGCGGAATCCCAATGACTCCAGTTCCTGTCGGAAAATTTATCTCCCAATGCCATGAAAAGCGCAAAGTCATCCAGCCAGAATTTTTCCTCGTTGCAAAACACCTCAAATTCTGTGCGGTAAAATTGCTGGTCGGAGAAAAAACGTTGCGATGCCATGCGCAATTTGCTCATGCGATAAGTATTTACGTGACTGTAATTTATCTTCTGCGCATTGAAGTTCTCGTCCAGGGTCAATTCTTCTTCCCTAAGCCAGCCATGCGCACGCAAATCGTCCAGATCTATCAACAAAACATTACCGGCAAATGCCGAGCTGCTCATGTAGGGCGAATTGCCTGGACCAACACCCCCCAGGGGGAGTATCTGCCACATTTTCTGTCCTGCCGAAACCAGCCAGTCAACAAAATGATATGCGCCTGCCCCCATATCGCCTGAACCATACGAACCGGGTAATGATGTAGGGTGTAGCAGAATTCCGCTACAACGCGGGAAACGCATGGTTTTACCTTTCAATTTGTTATTGTTACTCCAGCGTTCAAGTCAATACAGCGGCGTGAACTCATGACCCGCGGCGCATCGTGCCACCGGTCTCTGCTACACCCCCACCATGGCTGATGGAGATATGCAGATTTTCGGGTACTGCAAGTTTCAACAGCTGGTAGAGATGTATCAGATTATGACGGTAGAGGCGGTCAAAGCTTGCGACCGCATGTGACGGATTGTAATCGCCGAACCACCAGAACCAGTCGGAACTTTCGCATGAGGACAGTTGTTTCTCGGCTGCATTACGCTCGTCCTGATTCAAGTGCCCGGCCGCCATCACCATGTCATATTTAAGTTTTGCCGCACACAGCAAATCCCAGGCATGATTCTTTTCAGGCGAGCCTATCCAGGTTGAAAAGGTTCCGTACACCCAGCTTCCCGCCACTAATCCCGGCAACTCGCCTACCTGCACCATGCCGTTATTATCCGCAGACTCCAGCACATCAAGATAAATACTATAAGTTGTGGAATTTATTTGCTCGTTAGTCTCAAGTGCAGAATACAAATCATTCAAGAAATGATAGCCATTATAGGGATAATATTCCCAGGCATTTTCTCCATCCAGAATTACGCTAACCAGCGGTCTTGCGCCGTCCACAGTCTTTTCAGCTATGGCCTCAATTTGTGCTACAAAATGCAGGGCTGCATCTTGCCCATTCCAGTTTGAATATTCAAAACCTATCATGTCCGCAAGGCTGTCATCACGAAAAAAGCAGTGTATTGCGTGTGCAGATCCCTGCAGACTATAGGGACGATAAAGATAGTTTGCCCTATCCTCCACAGACATTTTCGCATGCAGCAGACTGTTGACCAGCACACCTTCGCCGCTTGCTGTCCAACGACATCCCTGTTCTGCAAATACATGCATCAGTTCGGTTGAAACCGCACCTTCGGCGGGCCAGATACCTTGTGGTTGCAGGCCAAAGCGGGTCTTGTGGCTTTGCATTGCCTGCTGGAGTTGTGCTTGCACACGCGCTTTGCCGCCCGCATAAGCCTGCGCCTGGGGCACACTGCTTTCGGGTTGGCTTTCCCTGCCGCTGTGCAGATCTAACAGCAACGGAGCCAAGGGATGATAGTGCGGTGTGCTGGAAAGCTCGATTTGACCGCTCTCGGCCAACTTTCTATAGCGTGGAATAATCCCGCTTATCGTACTGCCTATCAGTTCAAACAAGGCCTTGCGATCCTCAGAAGTAAAGTTTTCATCCTTGCTCATCAGCGTTATTACCAGCTTGCTCTCGCGCCGCAGACTTTCCCCACACCAGGCAAGGTGATACCAGGTCAGCAAATCAGCCAGATATTGGCCGGACAAATAGGAAACCGCCACCACACCGCCCGGCTCTACCAGTTTGAAAATATCAAACAGCCGTTTATAAAAGGGGTAAGGAGCAACCATTTTATTGTGATCACTGCGGAAGCAGCTGTCGATGATTAAATCGCGTTCCTCGTCGCTCGCATTATCGAGATTTTCACGTGCAAGCAAACGCAACAACGGGTCGCGTATTTGCCTTGTGGAAAATTGCTGCTGGTAATCTTCCAACTGGTCCAGTAGCACTGGAACAAAGTTCACCACGGCTTTCATCCCGGGATGCTGCTCCAGATGATATGCCATGTCTGAATAATCCTTGATGGCGTGCAAATATACCCACGGCAACAGAAAATCCCCGCTCGCATAATCGCGATAATCCGGCTGGTGCATATGCCACAGAATAACCAGGTCAACCCTTTTAGTCATGCTTCAACCCCAAAATAAAATCATCTTATGCGGTGTACCTTCTGGCCCAGCATATCCGGGGTTACAAGTACTATGCCGTTCTCGCTGACATAAAAACGTTTCTTGTCGTCTTCCAGGTTTACACCTATCTTCATTCCGTCAGGAATAATGCACAACTTGTCTATCACCGCGCGCCTGATAACAACGTTACGCCCAACTTCGACATTGGGCAGCAACACCGATTCTTCCACGGCAGAATAACTTTGCACATGCACATTGGAAAACAGCAGGGAATTATGTACCGTAGCGCCGCTGATAATACAGCCGCCTGAAACCAGCGAGTCGACAGCCATGCCGCGTCTTTCATCATCATTGAAAACAAATTTTGCCGGCGGCAATTGCTCCTGATACGTCCAGATAGGCCAATTCTGGTCATACATATTCAAATCGGGTACCACTTTGGTAAGTTCCATATTGGCTTCCCAATAGGCATCCACTGTTCCTACATCGCGCCAATAGGGTTTGCCGTCTTCGGTTTGCTTTACGCAGCTGCTATCGAAACTTTGCGCATAGACCCGATATTTTGCCGAGATCAAATGCGGAATGATATCCTTGCCGAAATCATGCGTGGAGCCGGGATCATCCACATCGCGCAGCAATTGCTCATACAGAAATTGCGCATTGAACACATACACACCCATGCTGGCCAAGGCTTTGTCCGGATTATCGGCCAGCGGCTTTGGCTGCTTGGGTTTTTCAATAAAGGAGACTACTCGAGAGTCCTTGTCGATATCCATCACGCCAAAACTGCTGGCATCCGCCAATGGCACTTCTATGCAGGCAACCGTCATATCCGCGCGTTTTTCGACATGGAAGGCAATCAACTCGCCGTAATCCATTTTATACACATGATCACCCGCCAATATCAACACATATTCGGGATCGGTTTCACGCAAGATGTCCAGGTTTTGAAACACCGCGTCAGCAGTACCCTGATACCATTTATCCTCAACCCGCTGTTGCGCGGGCAGTACATCAATGAATTCACCAAACTGGCCATTCAAGAATTGCCAACCGCGCTGGATATGCTGAATCAGGCTGTGAGACTTGTATTGCGTGGCAACACCCACCCTGCGTATGCCGGAGTTCACACAATTCGACAGCACGAAATCAATGATGCGAAATTTTCCCGCAATCGGCACTGCAGGCTTGGAACGCCAGTCGGTAAGCTGGTGCAAACGACTACCGCGTCCTCCGGCCAGCACCATGGCATAGGTGTTTTTAGTCATCTGGCTTACAAATTTAATTTTTTCCTGCTGCCGCATTTGATCCTCCAAAAGCATTAAAATAAATTCATGTAGACAGAAACAACGATATGCTCATCGTTATGGTTATAATCAGGACCACATGAAAACAAAACCCATACAGCAAACAGACCCGCGTGCTGATGCACTTTTCAAAGGCACGCTGGACGATCCTTTTTCCTATCTCGGTTTGCACCGCGAAGGAAAAGACTTTGTCCTGCGCGTATTTCAACCCTATGCAAGCTCAGTCAGTGTGGAAACTACGCATACGATCGAAGCCATGCAAACTTTGTGCCAGGGTGGCCTGTTCGAGTGGCGCGGCAAAGAAGCCCCACCTCACACATACAGTCTACACCTGATAGTGGATGGTAATAAACGAATATTGCATGATTGTTATGCCTTCCCCAGAAATATTTCCGGCTTTGACCTGCATTTGTTCAACGAGGGAAAGCTGCATCAGGGCTACACTATATTTGGCTCGCGCAGCATGCAGTTGGACGGCGTGCAGGGCATACGCTTTGCGGTGTGGGCACCCAATGCAAAACGTGTAAGCGTGGTGGGCGACTTCAATCGCTGGGATGGTCGCACGCACCTGATGTGTGCACACGGTTACAGTGGCGTGTGGGAATTATTCATTCCCGATCTGCCTCTTGGAACCCTGTATAAATTCGAGATACTCAGCGTTAGCGGTGAATTACAGGTCAAAACGGATCCCTATGCCAATGCATTCGAAATGCGCCCCAACACCGCGGCGCTGGCAGGCATCCATGTAACGCACAGCTGGCAAGACGAGCAATGGCTGGCCAAGCGCAAGAATTGGGACTGGCTGCATCAGCCGCTTAATATCTACGAAATCCATGTGGGCTCCTGGAAGCGCCATCCCGATGGTCGGGTCTACAGCTATCGCGAACTTGCTGCAAGCCTGGTCCCCTATCTGCAGGAAATGAATTACACCCATGTGGAACTCATGCCGGTTTCCGAACATCCGCTGGATGAGTCCTGGGGATATCAGACAACCGGCTATTTTGCCGCCAGCAGCCGTTTTGGCACGCCGGATGATCTCTGTTACTTTATCGACTGCTGCCATCAGGCCGGTCTGGGCGTATTGATAGACTGGGTACCCGCGCACTTTCCGCAAGACAGTTTCGCCCTGGCACATTTTGACGGCACCGCCCTGTATGAACACGAGGACCCGCGCCAGGGATTTCATCAGGACTGGGGCACGCATATCTTCAATTATGGCCGTAACGAGGTAAAAAGCTTCCTGCTCTCCAGCGCGCATTATTGGCTGTCGCAATTCCATTTCGACGGCCTGCGTGTGGATGCGGTCGCCTCAATGCTGCACCTGGACTACTCGCGCAAGGCTGGCGAATGGTTACCGAACAAATACGGCGGCAATGAAAATCTGGAGGCCGTCGAATTCCTGCGCGAGTTGAACATCATGGTGCATGAAGTCTTTCCCGGTGCGCTCACCCTGGCAGAAGAATCCACCTCCTGGGCTGGCGTGTCACGTCCTGTTTACCTGGGCGGTTTGGGCTTTTCAATGAAATGGAATATGGGCTGGATGAACGACACGCTGAGCTTCATGCACCAGGACCCCGTACACAGGCGCTACGAACTGAACAAGCTTACCTTCAGCCAGCTCTATGCCTACAGCGAAAATTTCATGCTGCCGTTTTCGCATGATGAAATCGTACACGGCAAAGGTTCGCTGCTGGATAAAATGCCAGGCGATACTTGGCAGAAATTTGCCAACCTGCGCCTGCTGCTCACCTACCAGATGACCAGCCCCGGCAAAAAACTCAATTTCATGGGCAATGAATTCGGCCAGGGGCGCGAATGGAATTCAGGCTGGGAACTGGACTGGTGGCAACTTGGCATCGAACAGCATCGCGGCATCCACAACCTTGCACGCGATTTGAATTATTTTTACCGTGAATCAGCGGCACTTTATCAACTTGAATTTGAACAGGCTGGATTTGCCTGGCTGGATTGTCAGGATGCGGAACGTACGCTGCTCTCGTTTCTGCGCCGCGGCAGCAAAGGCGAAGTTGCCGTTGTTGCATTGAACTTCACCCCGGTGCCGCGCAATCGCTACCGCATCGGCCTGCCTTATGACTGCGCATACCGTGAAGCGTTTAACAGCGACTCAAGTTTTTACGGAGGCAGCAACATGGGCAATGGTTTAGGCATACGCGCCGAACACACGCCGTGGATGGGGCAAGATTTTTCAGCCGAAATAGAACTGCCCCCGCTCGCGGGTATCATCCTGGTACCGCTTTGAGCAACATTACCCGCGTATCCTTCAATATAATCAAGTTATTGATTATATTGAATATTTATATCATGCTGTAATTTTTTTATTGCCTAGTTGCCCACCCCAGGGTGAACTTTGCACCCACTCCAGGAAATGCTCAGAGGCCAATGGTTTACTCATGAAGTAACCCTGCGCGGAATCGCAACCCATTTCGCATAATTTATCCCAGGCCTCCTGGTTTTCCACACCTTCGGCTACCGCCTTTAGTCCCAGGTTATGCGCGAGGTCTATGGTGGAGCGAACGATCACCGCATCATTGGCATGCGCGCCCATATCCATCACGAAGGACTTGTCTATCTTGATCTTGGCAACCAGCAATTTTTGTATATAGGCCATCGATGAATAGCCTGTGCCGAAATCGTCTATCGACATCTGTATACCCATCACAGACAACTTGCGAATATTTTCGATTGCGATCAGCGGATCATTCATGATGGCGGATTCCGTCACCTCCAGCTCCAGCATATACGGTGGCACCTGGTATTCCGTGATCATCGCGGCGACAATTTCCGGAAAGTCCCTGTCCTGCAAATTGATCGCGGAAATATTAACGGCCACTGGAAAAGCATAACCATGCTCGCCCCAGATATGTATCTGCTTCATGGCCAGCCGCAGCACTTCCAGGGTCAACGGTTTGATCATGCCGGATATTTCAGCCAGTCCTATGAAAGTATCCGGGAATATCAAACCCAGACGCGGATGCTGCCAGCGCACCAACGCCTCGACACCGCTGATGGAATTGTTGCTGATATCGATCTTGGGTTGGAAATGCAGCACCATTTCGCCATTGTTGATCGCATGACGCAATTCGCCTTTCAATGCGATCGCCTCGGATTTTCCTTCACCCATTTCAGTCAGATATAACACCACACCGGATTTATGCCGCTTTGCTTCATACATTGCGGCATCACTATGGGTGACCAATGTCAGCTCATCCTCACCATGTTGCGGATACATTGCAATACCCAGACTGGCACTGACCTCAAGCTGATGACCATCTATGAGCAACGGCTCCTTGATTGCCTCCAGCACCCGTTGCGTGACTTCCAATGCGCCGTCCTGGTCTGACACCTTGGGCAGGATGATGGCAAACTCGTCACCGCCCATGCGTGCCATGGTATCGGTTTCACGCAGTACCTTGTTGCAGGCGTTGGCGACATGCTGTAACACCATATCACCCGCATGATGCCCCAAAGTGTCGTTGATTTCTTTGAACAGATCCAGATCAATTCCGACTAGCGCAAACTCTTCACCCGATCTGTGCGCAGCTGACATAACACTACACAAACGGTCATGGAACAGGGCGCGATTCGGCAGTTTGGTCAATGCATCGTGCATGGCCTGATGTTCCAGTTGCTTATTAACGTCCTGCAATTGCATGGTACGGTCTATTACGCGCTGCTCCAGTGCATAATTAAGCTGCAGTATCTCGGTATCTTTCTTCTTGCGCTCATCGTCCAGTAGTTTCAATTTACTCGACATATCATTGAAAGCCAGCGCGGTCTGTGACAGTTCGTCCCTGCCTCGCACCTCGATGGCATAACCCAGATCACCAGCAGCGATTTGCTTGGCGCCCAGTTGCAAGGCATTCAATCCGCGAGAAAGAAAGTGTCCCAGTCCCCAGGAAAACAAACCCATTACCAAGAGACTGATAATGCCGCGTATCAATGCATTTCTGCGTGTGGTCGACAACAGTTGCTGAATCGCCGTGGTAGAAAATCCGATTTCCACACTGCCATATTGTTCGCCCGCAACACTGATCACCGCATAAGCATCAAATACTCCATCGCTATCTGCGCTCGACAGGCTTGTATCGGCAGTGAATTTTCTGGCCAGAATCTCTTGCTCGCCTGCTTCCGCCAATACAAACTGCTTCGCGCGCACCCGCGCATATACGATGCCGGGATTGGACAGCAACTCATTGACCGAGCTTTGCAACGTAGCTAAATCTGTCGCAAGCACGGCTGGCTGACTCATGTTTACAAAAAGTTTTACGGTTGTGGAAGCGCGTCTGATTAGTGCTTCTTCGTTGGAGGCCTTGAGGACGTTCAATCCGTTCCAGACCAGTATTATCAAAAAAGTAGCCTGAATTACGACTACACCAAAAATTATTTTCAGGCGAAATGACATTATTTAGCTACCACCGGTTGGATATTCATCTTGCGCATCTCGTTGTAATCCGCATCATCAGCGGATTCTATTCCCTTGAAATTATTATCCTTGAGTAGTGCATGCCCGCGTGGATCGCTATCCATCTCATCCATGGCTTTTTGAATTTTTTCCATTACGTTCTTGCGCACGCGGGGATGGGCAACAAAGGCAAAGGGTGGCAAAGGTTCTGAAGTCCACAGGATACGCAAATGCTTCTTGACCTCAGTATCCATGTCACCCCAGGTGCGCAATTCTCCACCACCTGCAGGAAACAAACCCTTGGCAACCGAGATGTATACGGAGTCCATCGATTTCACATATTGCGGTGTA
>JBBQYH010000076.1:0-9865 GCA_038208855.1 Burkholderiales bacterium | reverse complement strand
CGAACTATCCTGGAAATAACGGTCCGCCGCTCCTGCCGCCATCGCGCCAATCGAACCCATACCGCGATAGGATTTGTAGGAACGGCCCTGGAACAGTTCTATATCTCCAGGAGCCTCTTCCGTGCCGGCAAACAAACCGCCCAGCATTACTACATGTGCACCGGCTGCTATTGCTTTGGAGATATCGCCGGAGAAGCGTATACCACCATCGGCAATTAACGGTATGCCAGTACCCATCAAGGCCTTGGCTACATTATCGATGGCACTAATTTGCGGTACGCCTACACCAGCCACCATACGGGTAGTGCAGATGGAGCCGGGGCCTATGCCAACTTTTACCCCGTCAGCTCCATGATCCAACAAAGCCTTGGCAGCATTGGCCGTGGCAATATTGCCGCCGATCACATCTACATTGGGGAAGTTTTTCTTGACCCAATTAACCCTGTCGAGTACACCCTGTGAATGGCCGTGTGCGGTATCGACAACGATCACGTCAACACCGGCTTCAGCCAGTAATGTGATGCGCTCTTCGGTGCCCTCGCCCACGCCAACTGCAGCACCGGCACGCAAGCGTCCCAGATCATCTTTGCACGCATTGGGGTGTTCGCTGGATTTCATAATATCTTTAACGGTTATCAAACCGCGCAGTTCAAATGCGTCATTGACGACCAGCACGCGTTCTAACCTGTGCTCATGCATCAGTGTACGTGCCTCGTCGCGACTGGCAGATTCTTTCACGGTAATCAGTTTTTCACGTGGTGTCATGATATTGCGTACCGGCACATCTAGGCGAGTTTCAAAGCGCAAATCGCGGTTGGTTACAATACCTACTACCTTTTTGCCTTCAACTACTGGCAATCCGGAAATCTTGTGCAAGCGGGTCAGGTTAATCACATCGCGCACCGTCATGTCCGGTGCTATCGTGATGGGATCTTTTACCACGCCGCTTTCAAAACGCTTGACCTTGGATACCTGCTGCGCCTGCGCCTTGGCAGTCATATTTTTATGTATGATGCCTATGCCACCTTCCTGAGCCAGTGCAATGGCCAAGCGCGCCTCGGTTACCGTGTCCATTGCAGCGGATAACAAGGGTATGTTCAGGGTGATATTGCGGGTTAATTGGGTACGCAGACTGACATCACGTGGTAGCACATTTGAGTGTGCCGGTAGCAGCAAGACATCGTCAAAGGTAAGTGCTTTTTGAGTTATTCGCATGAAAACCATCCTCGACAAAACGAGCATTATACGCATGCACAGGCCAAGGGTAAACGTGCAGCTCAGAAAAACTGGCCTAAATCAGGATTTTCTGCCCATGACGTAGATCAGGGATTCGGCGAAAACTTCACACCAGCTTAATTCATTACCTTTCAGAGCCATGAGCAATTTATTCACTTCTGTAGGCGGCCATTTCGGATTAAAGGCAACTAATATTTCTTCGGGATAAATTGCCAGCAAAGGCAATAATGCATCGCCTAACTTATTGATTTCCTTAAGCATTAACGCCAAATCCTTGTCCGAATCAAGTTCGGCTGTCAAATCGCCATAAATATTAGGATTATTTTTTATATACTCAACGAAACGGCTAAGCAGATAAAAAAATTCGGTCTTATTACTTTCTATAACAGCATCACCCAGGATAAACGGGCTAACGTTCATTTCCAGCCAGTAATATTTAAGTTTCGAATTGAAATATTTACTTACATTGATATACCCATTTCTAGCGTGGGCACGCTGTATGCAATCCTCCAGAATTAATTTGTCCGAATTACGGGTAGCCAAATCTTTGACCGACAAAGTTTCAGGCTTAACCAAAAACAAATCCGGTATATCCTCATAAATTTTGCCTGTATGATTGTGTGAGCGGTAGTAGGTATTAAAAAGCTTTAATACGGCTTCCTCATTTTTATTCGGATTCAAATAAGCAGGATCAAATACAGCTTCTTTTTTTTGAGACATATTAATTTTTGGGCGCTCTGAATTGTTAGGTGTAATTATTGCTTTACTTGTCTAATCCGCTCATTTTACATGATGAAATCATATTTATCAGAAAATTCAGTTTAGCCTGCACAATCTTGCTATATTTACATAAAACAGTAAAGTTATGCCCCGATAGATCTGAATTTGCCGCAATTCAGACTTACATTAGTATGCTAAATTATGATTCTTGACTATCTAAGGAGATGTATATGAAGTTGCTCTTGTTTATCTGCTTTTTATTAACCAGTTTAAATGCTAATGCTGCGCTAAATAAATGGGTCGATGCAGAAGGCAAGGTGCATTATTCAGACTCCCGCCCAGAGGATATCAAGGTTCAAACATTAAGGAGCTCGGTTGCTCCTGATTCTGCTGCATCGGCCAGTAGCGCTTACGCTCCCAAAACCCTGGCCGAGCGCGAAGGAGAATGGAAAAAATCGCAAAAGGAAAAGGTAGAAGCAGATAAAAAAGCTGCTATAGATCAGCAAAATATTGCGATCAAACAAAAAAACTGCACGGGTGCACGCAGTAACTTAGCCGTTTTGGAGAACAGTCAAAGAATGGTAACTTACAACGAAAAAGGTGAGAAATCATTTTTGGATGAAAGTGCTCGTCAACAACAGATAGCAGAGGCACAAAAAGCCATCGGCAGCTACTGCAATTAAGCTTTTAACTCAGGTTTTTCAGGCAGCCAGGGGTTTATTGTCATTCAATCGCAGCGCTTCTTCTATATCCACCGAAACCACCTTGGATACACCGCGCTCCTGCATGGTAACACCGATCAACTGATGGGCAAGTTCCATGGTGATCTTGTTGTGACTAATAAAGACAAATTGGGTATTCATCGCCATTTTCTTGATTAATTTGCACAAGCGTTCTGTGTTGGTGTCATCCAGCGGCGCATCTACTTCATCAAGCAGACAGAAAGGAGCAGGATTAAGCTGGAACAGCGAAAAAACCAGTGCAATAGCCGTCAGGGCTTTTTCACCGCCGGATAATAAATGGATAGAAGCATTTTTCTTGCCGGGCGGATGCGCCATGACTTGTACGCCGCTATCCAGAATTTCTTCACCGGTCAGGACCAGGCGTGCATCACCGCCGCCAAACAACACCGGGAACAATTCGGCAAGATTGCGGTTTACCTGATCATAGGTAGACATTAGCAAATCACGCGACTCCTTGTCTATTTTGCGTATGGCTTCTTCCAGTGTTTCCATTGCATCGCTCAAATCCTTGGCTTGGGCATCCAGATAAGTTTTACGCTCCTGGGCTCCCTGCAACTCTTCAAGTGCTGCCAGATTGACTGCGCCAAGAACTGTAATATCATCATTGATGCGACTCAACTCGGTCTGCAATCCGTTTTGTTTGGCCCCCTCGATCAACGGCAACAGTGTTACCTCGTCTACGCCCTGAAGATGCTCGGCCCATTGTTCATACTGCAGGCGTGCTTCCTGTTCCTTTAGGGTCTGATCTCCAACTTTGTCACGCAGTGGATGCAGCTTCTGTTCGCAGGACAATCTTTCCTGCTCCAGCTTGTTCAGTGTCTCGGTTGCTTGCTCCAGTACATTGCGCGCCTCGGCCAAAGCCTGCTCCCTAAGCTGCTTTTGCTTCAGGGTTTCCTGTAATTGCTCTTGTGCAATACTGTCGCTTAATTGTGCCAATTCGTTACGGGCATGCGCCAGCGATTCGTCAAGTTGCGCCGTCGTCACATTGGCAAGTTGTATATTGCGCTCAAGATCGGTAATTTTTTCAGCACAGGTTTTGCTGAAGAAGCGTGCTTCCTGCAATTCATGTTGGGCTTTTTGTGCCTGTTCACGCTGTAGGCGCAGACTTGCTTCCTGACTTGTAGCCTGTAGGCGGATTTCTTCCACGTGCATTTGCTGGGTTTGCAACTTCTCGCGCAAAATCTCCATGCGTTCGTCCAACTCCTCCTGCTGTCCTTGCTCGGCGCCCGCATGTTCAGCCAACTCCTCCAGTTCATGCACTATTTGAGCATTACGTTCCTGGCTACGTTCATTGGATTGCGCCAGTTTCAGTATCTGTACCTGCACATTGTGTTGCTGTTGTTGCAAGCCGCTTACAATTTCTCGCAGCGGGGAGATACGCTTTTCTATAGCGTAAAACTGATCTTCAGTTTGTTTGGCCAGAAGCTTGTCTTGTTCCAGCTTAAGCAGCAACAGTTTGGTTTGTTCCAGCAGCTTCTCTATTTCGCGCTGGCGTGCCAGTACGCCATGAACCTGGCTGTCCGGCGCATGGAACATGACACTGTGCGCGCCGACCAAATGTCCCTGCGGAGTTACCAGCCATGCGCCTGCGGGCAAATTATTTCTGTGTGTCAGCGCTTGGTGCAAATCAGTGGCTGCATATACGTTATTGAGCCAATCAGACATTACAGGAGCTGCCAAACTATCCTGACAATTGACATATTGCGCCAGCGATACCAGATTGCCGTGAGTTGCCGCCGTATTGTCCGCGCTGCCCTCAGCCGCATATACAACCAGTTTTAACGGTGGAGCATCACTCCAATTCGATACCTCCTCCAGGCTTGCAACAGCAATCGCGTTCAGGCGTTCGCGCAATACCGCCTCCAGGGCATCTTCCCAGCCTGCCTCTATGCGTATCGATTGCCATAAACGCGGTACTTTATCCAGCTGATATTTTGCCAGCCAGACTTTCAAATTTTTGTCCTGATCGATTTGCTGCTGTAACTGTTCAAGCGCGTGCAGCCGTGCCTCTACCTGAGCCAATTGACGCTCGGATTCCTGCGCGGCGATATGAGCATGACGTCTTGCCTCATCCGCAACAGGCAGTTGGGTTTGAAGTTCTGACAATTGCTGTTCATGTTCAGCATGCTGCTCGGCAAGCTCAGCCAGTTGTTGCTGTGCGAGTTGGACGGCTTCAGTATCGGCCTTGGGCAAGCCCTCCTGTTCCTGCTGCAGGCGCTGTTTTCGTGCTTGTAGTTGCGCAAGATTGCGTTGCAAATGGGTTTGCTGTGTCTCAGCCAATTGCAGTTGTTGCTGCAATTGCAAATACTCGCGCTGAACTTCGTTATAGCGCTCTTGCACAGTACGTGCACTATCCTCAACCTGGGGTAATTTTTGTGCTTCAACTTCAGCCTGATTTTCACGTTCTGCAACGCGTATAGCGGCCTCCTGCTGTTCTTCCTGCCAATGCGTGAGCAGGCCCTGGGTACCCTGTAACTGAGTGCGCTGTACTTCTATTTGACGTTCGGCATTGGCAATCTGCTGTGCCAAGCGATTGCGTTGCTCACCGAGGAAAGTCAGTTGTTGCTCAAGACGTGAGACTTCGGCATTCACCGCATACAAATCCCCCTGCTTGCTGTGCAGGGCATCAGCCAGGGCGTAATGCTCACTGCGCGCGCCTTCCAACAGGCTCTCAACTTCGCGCAGACGTGCAATCTCAGACTCCAGTTCGTTTTTTATTTTTTCGACCGACTGTGCAAAGCGTGTGCGGCGACTGGCAGCATCCTGCTTGTTCAGCAACCACAACATATGCTGGGTGGTGGAGCGGCGTCCTTCCAGCTCGCGGTAGCGTTTTGCCACTTCCGCCTGTTCGGTAAGGTGCAGTAATTGTTTATCCAGTTCATGCAGAATATCGCCCACGCGCGACAGGTTTTCACGCGTATCTGCAATGCGCAATTCAGTTTCACGGCGGCGATCACGATATTTGGATACCCCTGCTGCTTCTTCCAGAAACACGCGCAACTCTTCCGGTTTAGCCTCAATAATGCGTGAAATCATGCCCTGCTCGATAATCGCATATGCACGCGCACCCAGACCTGTGCCAAGGAAGATATCGGTAACATCCTTGCGTCTAACATGCTGATTATTAATGTAATAACTGGACTCGCCATCGCGCTTCAACACACGTTTGATGGCAATCTCGGCATAACTTGACCACTGCCCAACAGCCTTGCCCAGCGTATTGTCGAACACAAGCTCTACACTGGCTCGCGCCACAGGTTTACGATTGCCGGAGCCGTTGAAGATGACATCCTGCATCGATTCGCCGCGCAGTGCGGAAGCTTTGGATTCTCCCAACACCCAGCGCAACGCATCGATCACATTGGATTTGCCGCAGCCATTGGGGCCGACGATACCGACTATTTGCCCTGGCAGAGCAATATGAGTGGGATCAACGAAGGATTTGAAACCGGCAAGATTGATGTGGGATAAGCGCAATTTGACCTGTACTGAGATTTAATTTGGCAGCAGCGATATAATATCGACGTATTCTAACTGACACGCTGCACAATTCAAAATGACCACTCAACCCAGCAAGCATCTGGAGACTTTCCCCAACCCCAAACCTGATCGTGATTACCATATTCATATGGAAATTCCGGAGTTTACCTGCCTTTGCCCGAAAACCGGTCAACCGGACTTTGCTACATTAGTTCTTGATTATATTGCAGATTCATCCTGCGTAGAACTTAAAAGCCTGAAGCTGTATATGTGGTCATTCCGCGACGAAGGCCATTTTCATGAAGATATGACCAACCGCATATTGGACGATCTGGTGGCGGCAACCCAACCGCGTTTCATGCGGCTGACGGCAAAGTTTTATGTACGCGGCGGTATATTTACCAATGTCATTGCCGAACACCGCAAAACAGGATGGCAACCCCCTACCCGCGTTGACCTGGCCACTTTCGAAACACAGTCCAATATCCGCGGTTAATCAACAGCGCACAAGCACATCATGTTTCTTGGCATGGATTTCGGTACTAGCGGCGCACGTGCATGCGTACTGGACGAAGTCGGCAACATAGTCCATGAAAACCATCTAGCCTATCGCGACGCAGCAGGTCAAAATCCGCACGACTGGCGCGAGGCCATGCATGCGCTACTGGGCAACCTCCCGTCACATATCGCTTCGCGCTTGCAACGTATAGCGGTGGATGCAACCTCAGCCACTGTGCTGTTGTGCGATGCAGAACTTCAGCCAGTCTCACCTGCTCTACTCTACAATGATGCGCGTTCATTGATTCAGGCCGAGCAACTCGCTCGTCATGCACCGGCAGGCCATTGCGCTAGCAGCGTCACCTCGGGTTTAAGCAAGTTTCTCTGGCTCACACAAAATATAAAGCTTGAACCCGCACGTTACTTCATGCATCAAGCTGACTGGCTGAGTGCGCTGCTAACCGGCAATGGAGGCATTTCGGACTATCACAATGCATTGAAAAGCGGCTATGACGTGGAATTGATGTGCTGGCCTGAATGGGTCATGCAACTGCCCAACACGTATCTGTTACCGCATGTGCAGAGCCCGGGCAGCCTGATTACAGTAATAAACCCGCTAATGGCACAGCGTTACAAGATCAATTCGCTCTGCAGCATACATGCGGGCACTACCGATAGTATTGCCGCCTTTTTTGCCGCAGGTGTCAGCCAGGCTGGTGAAGCTGTCACCTCGCTGGGAACAACTTTGGTATTGAAATTACTCTCGAAAACCCGTGTGGAAGCCGCGCAATATGGCGTATACAGCCATAAATTTGGCGATTTATGGCTGGCTGGTGGCGCATCCAATGCAGGCGGCGGCGTCTTGAGCAAGTATTTTTCCGATGTGCAACTTGCAGATTTGAGTACACAGATAGATGCAACGACAGACAGTCCGCTGGACTACTATCCCCTGCCAGGAACGGGCGAGCGCTTCCCACTCAGCGATGCACAGCTGCAGCCACGTTTAACCCCGCGGCCTGCAGATGATGTCGCATTTCTGCACGGCATATTGCAAGGTTTGAGCCGCATTGAAAGTGCCGGCTATGCCAAACTGCTAGCGTTGGGTGCTACACCACTTACCTCCGTAACAACATGTGGTGGTGGCGCAAGCAACGCAACATGGCAACAAATGCGTGCAAGACTGCTAAGTGTTCCTGTCCGCAGGGCAGCTCATGCAGAGGCTGCAGTTGGCGCGGCCTTACTGGCCAGGCAAGCTGGTATATAATTGCCAGTCAAACCATTTTCAATAAATTTCGGCTTTACTCATGATAATTCACTCAATCCAACCTTACCTCTTTGATCTAATTAGTTTTGTGCTGAGCGTGTTGATGCTTGCAAGTTATACATTGTTCATTAATTATAAAATCAAAAAAAATCCGGCATATACCGTACAGGCCGTCAACATCATTGCACGCACAGCATGGGTAGAAACCATCATGCAGGAAAAAGGTAAAGAGGTACTTGGAGTGCAGACACTGCGAAACTCCACTATGGCGGCCACATTTCTTGCTTCCACCGCAGTTCTGCTTATCATCGGTGTACTTACGCTGAGCGGACAGAGCGACAAAATGGAAGGAGCCTGGCATACACTGAATAAAGTAGGTACCACGCAAGCAGACCTGTGGCTAACTAAACTACTGTTGATCCTGCTGGATTTGTTTGTGGCGTTCTTTAGTTTTTCCATGGCGATTCGCGTGTTTAATCATGTGGGTTATATGATCAATGTGCCACTCGCCAGAAACTTCAAAATGATTTGTCCTGCACATGTTGCCGTACATCTGAATCGTGCCGGCAGGTTCTACAGCATAGGAATGCGCGCCTACTATACTGTGGTGCCCTTGGTGTTCTGGCTGTTTGGCCCGCATTTCATGCTGGCTTCCACCGTTGTGCTCGTCATAGTGCTTTATCGTCTGGACCGTGCACCTAAACTGCTAGCCAAGGATTGCAGTTAAATCGATCTAAAAACTTAAATATAAACAAATAGATATAAATTACAGGTACTGCAATATGCAAACCGAAACAGAGTTGTCCCACTATCAACGCATAGGCGGAGCGGAAAAAGTACGTAGCCTGGTGCATCGCTTTTACCAGATTATGGACGAACTGCCCGAGTCCTACGGCATTCGCAAGATGCATGCTGCCGATTTGCAAAACTCCGAAGACAAGCTGTTTAAATATTTATCCGGTTGGATGGGTGGGCCGCAGTTGTATATCCAGGAATATGGGCATCCCATGTTGCGCAAACGTCATCTGCCATTTGCCATCGGCATAGCCGAACGTGATCAATGGTTAATGTGCATGACTATGGCATTGACGGAAGTGGTTGATGAAGCTGAATTACGTCAGCAATTATTAACTGCCTTAACTGGGCTTGCTGATCATATGCGCAACCAGGCCCCCTAGGGTGTAATGAAGAAAATGTAACGTCGCTAATTTATTATCCTGTTGCTGGCAATTGCCGGCCCTGTTACTGCATCAACCCCCAGCACTTTCATCATCTCCCACTCGGCGTCACTATGTACGCCGACTGCAATAACCTTGACGCCTACGGTATGCACGACTTCACAAAAGCGCTTGATGAATTCCTGATTGCCCGCATTATTTTCTATGCCATCGACCAGACTGGAATGCAATTTGACGTAATCCAGACCCAATTCGGTAATTTTCTTGATCTCGGATAAACGTTGTCCGAACTGTTCCACGCCCACATGACAACCAAGCCCCTTGAGGGCGAAACAAACATCTTTAAAAGCATCGAAATATTTAAATGCGCCGTATTCTGTTACGTCCAGCCACAGTCGCGAACAAATTTCCGGATGCCCGCGCAATAGCTTGGTCAGCTCACTGCGAAATGTCCAGTTGGCTATGGAAGCTGCAGATATATTTACTGCGATATTTTCTGCTATGCCGGACAATTTTTTTATGGCTATTTTAATCACTGCCAGATCAACCAGCGACGTAAGCCCCAAATGCGCAACGACTGGCATAAATTCCCCAGCCAAGATCAAGGGCTTGTTGTTTTCTGCACGCATGCGCACCATGCCCTCGTGATGCAGCATCACACCATAATTATTCAACACAGGGTAGTAGTCCAACTCAAGATTCCCTGCCTTAAGTGCATGGGTAATCAAGGTATGCCACTTTTCACC
>JBBQYH010000075.1:0-9884 GCA_038208855.1 Burkholderiales bacterium | reverse complement strand
GCCCCGTTGATCCTTGGTTATCAGGCCTTCGACAAGGACATTAGAATTGCCGGTGTTATCCTGAACAATCTGGGTGGCAGCAGACATGAATCCAAGTTGCGCGAAGTAATAGCGCACTATACGGATGTACCCGTTATCGGCGCCATCCAGCACGATGAAAGATTGAAAATAATAGAGAGACATCTGGGTTTGATGCCCAGTAATGAGTCCAAAGAATCCACTGCGCGTATCGCGGCACTGGGCGATGCCATAGAACAGCAGGTTGATCTGAACAAACTGCTTGACCTGTCAAAGTCTGTCTCAAATTTCAAACCCATGCAACCGGCAGAAACAAGCTACCCTGCATCCGAAAAAATCCGCATAGGCGTGGCGCGTGACCGCGCATTCGGTTTTTATTATGCCGACGACTTCGACGCGATGATAGACGCCGGTGCAGAGATTGTGCCTTTTGATACCACCAGGGATAAGCATTTACCCGCCGTAGATGGCTTATTTATAGGCGGAGGATTTCCCGAGGTATTGGCCGCCGAACTGGAAGCCAATACCTCTATGCGCACGGAGATTAAACAGGCTATTGATGCTGGCATGCCGGTTTACGCAGAATGCGGCGGCCTGATGTATTTGACGCGACAAATCACCTACCAGGGGAAAACACATGCCATGGTCGGCGCTATCCCGGGTGATATCATGATGCATGACAAACCTGTAGGCCGCGGTTATGTGCATTTGACTGAAAACCAGCTGTCGCCCTGGCCCGCAGTCAGTGACTATGAAAAAACTTTCAGGGCACACGAATTTCATTATTCCAGCCTTGAGAACTTGCCAGCCGATTCAAGGTTCGCCTATCGCGTCACACGCGGTCATGGCATCGATGGCAAAAACGACGGCTATCTGCTGCATAATTTATTTGCGTCTTATGCGCATCTGCGCAGTGCGGGCAACTGCCATTGGGCTGAACGATTTGTGCGTTTTACGCGCCAGATAAAACAAGCTAGCAATGCGGACAAGCTGCATTCCGAATTGTAATTTATTAAATATAATCAACTAGTTATATATTATCAAAACATGGATTATTTGCCAATTTTTTTAGATGTAAAAGGTAAGAAGTGTCTGGTCATCGGTGGTGGTGAAGTATCACTGCGCAAGACTTCGATGTTGGTTCAGGCCGGCGCAATCGTTACTATAGTATCTCCCGAGTTAAGCCCTGCCTTGACCGGTCTTGCAGGCACTACGCATATAGCAGAACGCTATAATGCATCCCATCTGGACGATCATATTCTGGTCATTGCTGCTACCGACGAAGAGGAAACCAATGTCACGGTTTCAAGAGATGCCAAGCAGCGCAATCTCCCGGTTAACGTGGTTGATAATCCCGGCCTGTGCACTTTTATTGTTCCCTCCATTCTGGACCGTTCGCCTATCGTGGTCGCTTTCTCCAGCGGCGGCGCCTCGCCGGTATTGATCAGAATGCTGCGTGGCACGCTGGAAACCATGATTCCGCAGGCGTACAGCCAGTTGGCTTCTTTTTCTGCGCGCTTCCGAGCTGCGGTTAAAAAGCATGTTACCAATCCTGCCAGAAGACGCATCTTCTGGGAAAATGTGTTTGAAGGTCCGATTGCGGAAAAAGTTTTTGCCGGCGACGAAGCCGCTGCAGAAACCATGCTGCACGCGATGATAGACAGCGAAAGCAAAGGCGAGCAATCCAGTGTGGGCGAAGTATTTTTGGTGGGTGCCGGACCCGGTGATCCGGACCTGCTTACCTTCAAGGCGCTCAGGCTGATGCAAAAAGCCGATGTCGTGTTGTATGACAATCTGGTATCCAAGCCCATACTGGAAATGACGCGCCGCGATGCAGAGCGAATTTTTGTCGGCAAGATGCGCGGCAACCATACTTTGCCGCAAGAAGGCATCAACGATTTGCTGGTTAGACTTGCACTGGAAGGCAAACGCGTACTGCGCCTAAAGGGCGGCGATCCGTTTATCTTTGGGCGCGGAGGCGAAGAAATAGAAAAACTGGCCGAACACAAGATCAATTTCCAGGTGGTACCCGGCATCACTGCCGCCTCCGGTGTTTCCACTTATGCAGGTATTCCGCTTACGCACAGGGACTATGCCCAGTCCTGTGTGTTTGTCACCGGTCACCTGAAAGACAACAGCATGGATCTGGATTGGGAAATGCTTGCACGCCCCAAGCAAACTATTGTGGTTTACATGGGTTTGCAGGGCCTGGATATGCTCGCCGCGCAACTGATCAAACATGGACTACCGGGCAGCACCCCTGCCGCCATTGTGCAACAGGGAACTACGCCCAATCAACGGGTTATTACCGGCACCTTGGCCACCTTGCCGGACGATCCTGCAATCAAAACCCTGCATGCACCCACTCTGATCATTATTGGCGGTGTGGTCAGCTTGCGCGACAAATTAACATGGTTCAAACCTGGCGTTTAAACATTAAAACAACATATCAAGGCAACATGGCTAAAAAAGTGCAAAACAGTTTAATTATTAGGTAAGATCAATATATAAAAAGATGGCTGGCCAGGCTGCGGCGCTTGAAGCAAAGCATTTGTGCAACAATTATCTAAGAGAGGGAATAAGAATGTATATTATAAAAACATTGTTTCTGGCAGCAGTTGCTTTCTTGTGTTTGAATACGGCGATGGCCGATGATGAATTGCTCAAGCCATTTGTGCTGGCTTCAAGGGATTCTGGCATGCTGGCCGCCAAAGTTGATGCCACCAAAACAGCGTTAACTGCTAATGGTTTTACCATTGTTGGTACTTACTCACCTTATCCCAATGCGACTATCTTTATCGTCACCAACGACGAATTGAAAAAGAATGCCGCCGAATCAGTCAATGGCGGTTTTGGCGCTGCGCAGCGCGTTGCCGTAACCAAGGTCAAAAACGAAATACAAACCACTTTCACTAACCCAATTTACATGGCCAACGCCTATCGTATGAAGGGCGATCTGAAAAATATTTACGCAGAACTGGTAAAGGCCTTGGGTAAAGTGGAAGAATACGGCGGCAAGGGCGCAACAGCTGCGAAGATGCGCAAGTATCACTATATGTTCGGCATGGAGTATTTTGACGAACCCAGTGTACTGGCTGAATTTGGCAGTTACGAACAGGCCATTGCTGCGGTTGAAGCCAATCTCACTGCCAAGAAGGAAGGCGTCTCCAAAGTATATCGCATAGATATCCCCGGCAAGCAGGAAGCATTGTTCGGCGTTGCGATGACGGGCAAACCCGGCACCACAAAAATCACCAAGGAAGTTACCCCGGGCCAGGATGAACAGTATGGCACTTTGATGACCGGTGCACCCGAGGCCGACCAGTACATCATGAGTGTGATCGACTTCAACGAAATCAAATCTACTGCACATCTGCCCTATGAAATACTGGTGACAGGCAAAAAAGTGATCGCACTCTATGCACGTTTCCGTATTGCCATTAACTTTCCGACTTTGAAAATGATGGGCAGCAACAGCTTCATGAATATCATGGAATGTCCTGAAGCAATCAAAAATACCCTGCAGAAGACAGTTACAGACAAGTAATTAAATTCAATTCCACACTCCATTGCATATACCGGAGTATGGAACTTCCTGTTGTACTCGATCTAAGCTTAAGCAAATATCTGCTATCGGTCTTATAATTCAGCTTCGATTTGACTGTTACAATGACTGCTGTGCAATCCATCCAACTGATTGAACAATTTCTAGAGCTGCTAGGTACAGATCATGTACTCACAGGTATCGCTGCTGCCCCGTATTGCAAGGATCAACGCGGCAATTACAGCGGCACTGCTGTGGCCATTGTTTTTCCTGCAGACACACAACAGGTCAGTGCCGTTGTTTCCCTCTGTGCAGCGAACAATATTTCCATCGTGCCACAAGGTGGCAACACCAGTTTGTGCGGCGCCTCGGTGCCGCTTGCAGAAACAGCGCAAGCCAGTGCGACTGTGGTCATCAATTTATCGCGCATGAATACTGTTCTTGCTATAGATGCTGTTAATTACACCATGACCGTAGAGGCGGGATGCACACTCGCCAAAATCAGGGAAACCGCAGCACTGCAGGACAGATTGTTTCCGCTCAGCCTGAGCGCGGTAGATGCACGCTGCGAAATAGGCGGCAACCTGTCGACCAACGCCGGCGGGACCGGCGTTTTGCGTTATGGCAACACGCGCGATCTGGTACTCGGTCTCGAAGTTGTGCTGGCGGATGGTCGCATCTGGAACGGTCTGCGCAGTCTGCGCAAGGACAATACCGGTTATGACCTCAAGCAATTGTTTATCGGCGCAGAAGGCACGCTGGGAATAATTACTGCCGCCGTCTTGAAGCTGTATCCGCGGCCACTCACACAGGTTACGGCAATTGTTGCGCTGCATAATCCGGCCACAGCCGTGTCACTGCTTGCCCATCTGCGTGCAAGCTGCGGGGATCGCATCAATGCCTTTGAAATCGTTTCTCGCCCCTGCCTGGACCTGGTATTAAAGCATTTCGCGGAAGACAGCGAACCGTTCAAACAAACACATCAGTGGATGGTTATCACCGAGCTTGCCGACGTGTTGAACACCCCTTTAAATGTTGTTCTGAACAATGCGCTGACGGAGTTTGCAGAAGGCGTTATTGAATACCAGATAAGCAAAAACAATCTGCAGGCGGAGAGCTGGTGGAATTTGCGCAAACACATCTCTGAAGCGCAAAAAATCGAAGGTGCCAGCATCAAGCATGATGTCGCCGTGCCTATCAGCAATGTGCCCGCTTTTATTGCTCAGGCAGATGCCGCATTACAGCAGGCATTTCCGGGTATCCGCATAGTCGCCTTTGGGCATATAGGCGATGGCAATATTCATTACAATGCCTCAATGGCGGACGCAGCGGACAACACCCTGTTCTTCGCACGCAGCAAGGAAGTCAATCACATCGTGTACGAAATTGTCAGCAAATTGGCCGGCAGCATCAGTGCCGAGCACGGTCTGGGCCAGCTTAAACGCGAGGAAATCACACATTATAAAAGTGCGATCGAGATGGAGCTGATGTGCGCAATCAAACACACGCTGGATCCGCAAGGACTGATGAATCCGGGCAAGGTGTTGTAGATATTGACGATGCATTATTTGAATGCTTCAATATTCAAAACACTTTTTAAACATTAATTTTTTATCAGGACGGAATGATGAGCGACACAAAACAATCCAACAAACTGCTCATAGGCCTGGTCTCCATCAGCGACAGGGCCAGTTCTGGCGTATATCAGGATGCAGGCCTGCCCACACTGGAGGAGTGGCTGCGCAATGCACTAAGTAGCCCGTGGCAAGCCATTACACGTTTGATACCGGATGAACAGGCACATATTGAAGCCAATCTGTTAGAGCTGGCTGATGACGAGGGTTGCCATCTTATCCTTACCACAGGCGGTACAGGTCCTTCACCGCGCGATGTTACACCCGAGGCAACGCTGGCCGTTGCGCACAGGGTACTGCCTGGCTTCGGCGAGCAAATGCGTGCAGTCAGTCTGAAGTATGTACCCACCGCGATTCTGTCGCGTCAAGTTGGCGTAACACGCGGCAGCTGTCTGATCATTAATTTGCCAGGACAACCCAAGGCCATCAAGGAAACGCTGGATGGCATCTTTGCCGCCGTGCCCTATTGCATTGACCTGATAGGCGGACCCTATATTGAAACCAACACGGCAGTGGTAACCGCCTTCCGGCCCAAGTCTGCGCAAAGACCGAAATAACAATAAGCGAGATATGTTCTAAAAAAAACAGTTATTTACAGAATATCTCAACTATTTGATTAAATTAAATAATTAATCAAAGCGTCAGTACTTCATCCGCATATGATGGGTCGCAAGCCCCCCGAGGTTTGCGTGTCAGTTAACAGCTTTTTATCAGCCACTGAAATATCTGTTTCGCAGTCACCCGACACCCTTGCTGTGTGTGTAGAGGACTTTCACTCCCTAGTAAATGCGCCCTGCCGGGCGCGCAAATAAAAAGGCCTCATAGTGAGGCCTTATGAATTTAGCAGATCTAAAATTACGCCAGATTGTGATCAACTTCACCAGTAGCCCTAAGCATTTCAACGGTATGTTTAAAACCAAATGCCATCGCAATTTCCATAGGGGTCAAGCCATCCTTGTTTATTACATTCAAGTTCACACCGTATTCGATCAATGCCTGCATCAATTCATTGTTGCCCTGCTCGGCCACAATATGTGCGGGCGAAGTACCGTCCTGAAGAAAATCAACTTCCACATGCATATTCAGCAAATGTTTCAATTTGTTTAAATTTCCGGTTTTTATCGATTCCAGTACGGCCTTGCGTGACTGACTGCTATCCGTTCTTTTAGAATTGGCTTCAGTCGGCAACAACTTGAAAATATGATTCAACAGCGAAATAAATACCAACACCACCAGTGTAGCAACCATCACGATAGGATCTACATTAACAACAGATGCAAGTTGCTCTGGCAGGTTCGCACCCATTGCCAAAATGGTAACAATAAGAAAAAGCATCCAGCGTAGATAACGAAACAAGGCGATAATCACAATGGCAGCCAATACGCTCAGCAAGATATCCTGATTCAAATATTGACCTATCAGGCTATCCGGCAAATTCGCAGCAATGCTGGACAATATAACCAGAGTCAACATTACCGCTTCATTCATTTTCAGCTCTAGTTTCATATTTCCCCCCTCAGGGATAATTTTTTTATTTTTTCAAAATTCTAATAACAGGCAAAAGTCATATTCAATGCCGCTCAGCCTTTTGTTGGTCTGTATTATTTGATTGTATCTTATATAAAAATATAACACGATTCAAACCCCACCTGAAATAACATCACGCTGCCTGCCAATGCCCTGAGCGTCCTCCCTGCTTTTCCAGCAATCTGATTTCAGCAAGCTTCATCCCCCTGTCCACTGCCTTGCACATATCATATATTGTCAGCAAGGCGACACTTACTGCGGTCAACGCCTCCATTTCAACACCGGTTCGACCCAGAGTTTCCGCGGTCACAACGCATTCCACCGCGCTATTTTTTGTATCCAAATTGAATTCCACTGCTACACTGGTCAAATACAAGGGGTGACACAAGGGTATCAATTCGGAAGTCCGTTTACTGCCTTGTATAGCCGCAATACGCGCAATGCCCAGCACATCGCCTTTTTTTGCATTGCCGGAAGCGATTAATCCCAGAGTACTTGAATTCATTTCAATACGGCCTGCAGCTTTTGCGATGCGGCGTGTTTCTGCCTTCTCGCCCACATCCACCATATGCGCCTGTCCTTGTTTATTAAAGTGCGTTAATCCATTGTCCATAAAAACTCTTTCCCTTTTATTTTTTACTGGCGATGCATCAAGACCTGGCATGCCAGCGCTGCATGCGCTGCACATCGCTGTCTTTGGTAACCACCCACTCACCGCCCTGCGGCTTGACTTCTTTTTTCCAGAAAGGCGCATCAGTCTTCAGGTAATCGATAATGAATTCACATCCGGAAAAGGCATGGCCGCGATGCGACGAAGCGGTAGCCACCAATACGATCTGTTCATTCGGGCCAAGCATGCCCACGCGATGTATCACGCGAACACCCAGCAAATCCCATCGCGTTTTCGCTTCGGCTATAATTTTATGCAGTGCTTTTTCACTCATGCCCGGATAATGCTCGACGACTATATTCTCGACTTTTTCGTCCAGGCTCATATCGCGCACCAGGCCAACAAAACTGACCAGGGCACCTACATTGTTGCTGCTTGCGCGCAATGCATTCATTTCAGCAGCAACGTCAAAATCTTCCTTTTGTATACGCACATCCATATCATCCTCCAGAAATGGGTGAGAACAAAGCCACCTCGTCCCCTGCCTTGATACTGGCATCCCAGCTGGAAAATTCCTGGTTGATGGCACCTTTCAAGCGCGTTTCAAGAAGCTCCCGCGCCCAGTCATCTCCGCGTGTACGCAGCCATGCCAGCAGCTCAGCCAAAGTAGCAACGTTAGCCGGCACCTCGGCTGTTTCATCAGCAAGTTTCAGGGCTTCAGCGGGTCTGCCAAAATAGAGAATTTTTATTTGCATGATGCGTTTAGTCCAATGAAAAATATTCAAGTATAAAATTCGCAACTTGTTGCGGCATATTGATATCCATTTGCGGCAGGGAAATATCGTTAATACAATCTGTTGCCATCGCAATAATATTTTTGTCATCCTGGAACAAATGCGGGTGATCCGTGCTGCAGCGATACACCTCAATTTTGGGTATACCGGAATATTTATATCCCTCGACCAGCACCAGATCACTGGGTGACAATCTGCCACATAACTCTTCCAGACTCGGTTCTACTTCATCCACAAGTTCATGCATCAACGCCCAGCGGAATCCTGAAACCACCAGCACCTCTGCCGCGCCAGCTTCCCTGTGGCGAAAACTATCCTTGCCCGGCTTGTCGATATCAAACTTGTGGTGTGCATGTTTGATCACCGCAATCCGCAAGCCCCGCGCCCTTAGTAGAGGTATCACCTTCTCCAACAGCGTTGTTTTGCCACTGCCGGAAAAACCCGCAAACCCGATAATGT
Source organism: Burkholderiales bacterium (assembly GCA_038208855.1). Taxonomy (GTDB): domain Bacteria; phylum Pseudomonadota; class Gammaproteobacteria; order Burkholderiales; family Gallionellaceae; genus 39-52-133. Next base: position 1,298 of record JBBQYH010000075.1, on the reverse strand, counting down.
TCCGAGTGCTCATGCTCTATATTCACGCTTCAATTTATGCACGCCATCCTTACAATTTATGCTGCAAAACGAACTGTTCAGCGCGTGCCAAATCTTGGCCCGTATTGATATTCTCAAAGCAGTCAGCATTATCAAATACCACCTCGTTCAAAAGCAAGGTATCCAGCCAATCGTTTACCTTGCGCCCCCCGCTCTCCAGATAGGCTACAAGCTTGGGCAACACATTTTTTCTATACATTGCGATGGTTGGCTGCCTGTGTCCTCCTGCCACCGCGACGACGGCCTCCACCTGCGGTTGATTGAAACCCGCATCAAGGCTGGCAAGCAAATTTTTCGGCAAAAAAGGCGTATCGCAAGGAACGGTCATGACAAAATCTGTAGTGCCATAATATAATGCCGCATGCAAACCGGCCAGAGGTCCCGCCCTGCCCGGCAGCAAATCTGCAATAACGCGACTGCCAAGGCTTGCATAATCTTCAGTCGCATCATTTGCACTGATTAAAACCTCAACACTGTCACGACTGATTGCCTCACGCACCCATGTGATCAGCATTCTGCCGTGCAGGATACGCAAACCTTTGTTACCACCTATGCGTATCCCCCAACCACCCGCCAATATGACGGTTGTTACTGAAATTTGATGCGTATTCATCCAAGCGTATCTAACCAATGGGCACGGAATTTGCCAATTATATGACCCTTTGGTACCGCATGTCCCAAAATTGATACCATCACGTCTTGACTTGAATATTGAATTGATTCATACAAACACCACACAATTCCTAACAATTCCTAACAATTCCTAACAATTCCTAATAAGCAGTTTCTTGCACCTTAGTTTAGCGCTAACCTAATATTGGAACTTCAAACTATTTTTTCAGCCTGCCCAATGCCGGACTCGTTCTGTTTAAACACGCTTTACCAGGCTATAGCCCATATATTGGCATGGACTTAATATCAAACCAAGGCCTAGCCGTTACGTTTATAATATTGACACTATGTCCAGAAAAGTAATCAAGATACTCAGCGCCTCGCAACTGCAGGCCGCAACTGCTGTACCTTCCGTGCTGGAATCTGCAACAGGTTCGCTTGTGGATACTCGCAACCGTCCGCTGCAGGATCTGCGCATCTCGCTCACGGATCGCTGCAATTTCCGTTGCGTATACTGCATGCCCAGATCAATTTTTGACAAAGATCATCCCTTTCTGCCGCGCGCTTCACTGCTCAGTTTTGAGGAAATCATCAGGCTCACGCAAATTTTCGTCGACCATGGCGTCAGCAAAATACGTCTGACCGGT
>JBBQYH010000074.1:0-9906 GCA_038208855.1 Burkholderiales bacterium | reverse complement strand
GGATCGTGGTGTTTTTCTTGATGAGCTTGGTCATCACGCCGCCCATGGTTTCTATACCCAGAGATAGCGGGGTCACGTCCAGCAACAACACGTCCTTGACTTCGCCTTGCAATACACCGCCCTGAATCGCAGCGCCAACAGCCACGGCTTCATCAGGATTCACGTCTTTGCGTGCTTCCTTGCCGAAGAAATCTTTGACCTTTTCCTGTACTTTTGGCATGCGTGACTGACCGCCGACAAGGATCACGTCGGAAATGTCGGAGATGCTGACGCCGGCGTCTTTCATCGCAATTTTGCATGGCTCTATGGTGCGGGCGATCAGGTCTTCAACCAGACTTTCCAGTTTGGCGCGGGTGATCTTTACGGCCAAGTGCTTGGGTCCTGTTGCATCAGCTGTGATGTAGGGCAGGTTTACATCTGTTTGCTGTGCAGAGGACAATTCGATCTTTGCCTTTTCAGCCGCATCTTTCAGGCGTTGCAAAGCCAGCATGTCTTTCTTCAGGTCAACGCCGCTTTCTTTCTTGAATTCATCCACGAGGAACTCGATCACGCGCATGTCGAAGTCTTCACCACCGAGGAAAGTGTCGCCGTTGGTGGAAAGCACTTCAAACTGGTGCTCACCCTCGATTTCCGAGATGTCGATAATGGAGATGTCGAATGTACCGCCACCGAGGTCGTAAACGGCAATCTTGCGGTCGCCTTCCTGTTTGTCCATACCGAAAGCCAGTGCGGCTGCGGTAGGCTCGTTGATGATGCGTTTCACTTCCAGACCGGCGATACGGCCGGCATCCTTGGTGGCCTGGCGCTGGCTGTCGTTGAAGTAGGCGGGAACAGTGATGACTGCTTCCGTAACAGGCTCGCCGAGATAGTCTTCGGCTGTTTTTTTCATTTTCATCAAGACCTGTGCCGAAATTTCCGGAGCAGATATTTCCTTGTCGCGTACCTTGATCCAGGCGTCGCCGTTCTTGGCTTTTACAATGGTGTACGGCACCATGGCGATATCTTTTTGCACCATGGGCTCTTCAAAGCGGCGACCAATCAGACGCTTTACGCCGTACAGGGTGTTTTGCGGGTTGGTGACGGCCTGACGTTTGGCGGGAGCACCAACCAGTACTTCGCCGTCTTCCATGTAGGCGATGATTGATGGTGTGGTGCGAGCACCTTCCGCGTTTTCAATGACTTTGGGTTTTCCGCCTTCCATGACGGCCACGCAAGAGTTTGTGGTGCCCAAGTCAATACCGATAATTTTTCCCATGATGCTTCCTTTCGAATTTAATGTTTTGTGTGTTGTGTAATCGTTGCAACCCATGTTTGGGCAACAATCTCTTTTTTCAAGTGTTCTATAGCTTTATCCCTTTGCAACCATCACCAGGGCGGGGCGCAATACGCGATCGCTCAGGGTGTAACCTTTTTGCATCACACTCACCACGGTATTGGGCTCCTGCTCGCTTTCAAGCATGCCTATGGCCTGATGCCTGTGTGCATCAAATTTTTCGCCTAGCGGGTTAATCTCGGTGATATTGAATTTTTCAAATACGCTATTCAGTTGCTTGAGCGTCAGATCCATGCCGTCCTTGAAGCTTTCAACAGTCGAGTTCTGCACGGCCAGTGCGGCCTGCAGGCTATCCATGACCGCCAGCATTTCATTTGAAAAACGCTCGACGGCAAATTTTTGTGCCTTGCTGATGTCGTCTTGTGCACGGCGGCGTATGTTTTCGCCTTCGGCTTTTGCATACATCCAGGCATCATAATGTTCTTTGGCTTTTAACTCGGATTGTTGCAGCATTTCTTCCATGCTGGGCATTATTTCCGCTTCTTTGCTTGTATCTTGCGAATTTTCGTTAGTTTCTTCCATGCTTTCCTCCAGATTTACGTTGCAGCGATAAATGGGGATGAAAATACCATCTTCAAGTGGGGGTAAATAAATATATTCACATGAGATAATGCATTTTCTTTGAATTTGTTCTGCTTTAACCCAAGTGGAAGCCATTACACGTGTTTATTATGAGTTCCAGTCAGCCTAATTATTACTGGCGCATAGCCGGGTTTTATTTCTTTTATTTTGCTTTTGTGGGGATGTTTTCCCCCTATTGGAGCTTGTATCTCAAGTCAATTGAGTTTACTGCGCTGCAGATAGGCATCCTGATGTCGGTGCAACCGGTGATGCGCATGTTAGCGCCGGCATTGTGGGGTTGGCTGGCCGATCATTGGGGAAACCGGCGCTTGGTAGTGCAGATTGCGGCCTTGGGCAGCGCTTTGAGTTATCTGGGGGTGTTTTTCACCCGGGACTATTACGGCTTGCTACTGGTATTGGCGTTGATGAGCTTCTTCTGGAGTGCGTCCATGCCGCTTGTGGAAGCTACCACGCTGACTTATTTGGGTAAAAATTCAGAACGCTATGGTCGCGTACGCTCCTGGGGTTCGCTTGGCTTTATTGTTGTCGTACTCGGTCTGGGGTATGCGTTTGATTATATTGAAATAAGCTGGATATTATGGGCGGGCCTTTGTATTCAGTTGGGAATTCTTGTTTTTTCGCGGCAGATTCCGGTTACTGAAGTGCTTGCACACCATAGCGACAGTCATTCCATTTTGCATATCGTTAGGCAACCGCAAGTATTGGCATTGTTTGGCGCGTGTTTTCTGATGGCGCTGGCGCATGGACCCTATTACACCTTTTTTTCCATCTATCTGGTCGAGCATGGCTATGCCAAAAGCGCGGTCGGTGGTTTATGGACACTGGGTGTGGTTTGCGAAATCGGGATATTCTTTGCAATGCCCTGGCTGATGCGTCACTTCTCACTGCCGAAAATTTTAATGGCTAGCCTGTCACTGGCCAGTGTCAGGTTTCTGTTGATCGGCTGGCAGGTTGACACGTTATTGCTGTTGTTGTTTGCGCAGATTTTGCATGCGGCAACGTTTGGTTCATTTCATGCGGCTGCAGTGGCGCTGGTGCATCATTACTTTCGCGGGCGCCATCAATCACGCGGTCAGGCGCTGTTCGGCAGTGTGACATACGGTGCCGGTGGTATGCTGGGTGGTTTGTTAAGCGGACCTTTGTGGATACATTGGGGCCCCAGTGTCATGTATACCGCCAGCTCATTGGCCGCATTGCTGGGGCTAGGATTGATGTGGTGGAAATTCAGGCACTTGGAGATTACTTGATCAGATGCCCAGTTTTTATTCAAAGGGCTAACTGCAATACACTGAATTTGATGTTAAAAAGGGTTTGGTTTGTCAATTTAATCTGTCAAACTTTGAGCGAGTTATTCATTAAAAATAAAATCTTATAAAGGTCGCAAATGTTTTCTGTTAAAGGTGCGGCATTGCTGCTTGAAATGCGCTCAAAGCAAGTCATCCGCATAGGTTTCGCGGTGGTGATACTGATAGTTTTTTTTATCGTATTTTTTGGCATTTACCGTCTGGACAAGGTTCATGACAGTCTGGATAAAATTGTCGGGCATGAACAGGTGGCAATCGAAATGCTGTTTGATATGCAGCAGGCTGCCCGCGATCGCTCTGTGTTGTTGTACAGTATATCTGTAACCAAGGATGCTTTTGAGCGTGACGAAAAAGTTTCGCAGCATGGAAAATTGGGTCGTCACTATGTATTGGCCAGGAATACCTTGAGCTCTCTGGAGCTGGATAAAGTTGAAATTGGACTGGCTAATCAATTGCTGGTTGAAACGGAAATTGCGCAAAAATTGCAAAATCAGGTTCTTGATGAGTTGTCATTGAATCACTTCCAGCAAGCTCAGGAGATCTTGAATAAGCAGGCCATGCCCGCACAGAACAATATTCTTGTATCCATCAACGATCTGATTGATTATGAATTTAAGAGGTCACACGAAGCCGCTGAGAAACTGCATAAGCAAAAATCGAAAACCCAGTTTTTAATGTTTGCCGGCGGCGTGGCATCTGCGCTGTTTGTCGGTTTGATCGCAAGTTTTGTCAATCGCCGCATGCGCAGGCTGATAAAGGATGTTGAAGTATCCGCGTATCAAATCCAGGAGGCCAACCATACACTGGAGTCACTGAGGCTGGTGATGGATCATCATGACATAGTCAGTATTGCCGATGTGCATGGCAGGATCACGTATGTAAATGACTTGTTCTGCCAAGTCAGCGGGTACCCACGTGAAGCGTTGATGGGAAAAAACCACCGCATAATAAATTCCGGTACGCATCCGAAGGTATTTTTCGACGACATGTGGCTAACAATTTCTAGCGGCAAAATATGGCAGGGTGAGATTTGCAACCGCAGCAAAAATGGAAAGCTGTACTGGGTATACAGTACAATTTTTCCCTTTCTGGATGATGCGGGTTTGCCGTATCAATATATTTCCGTGCGCACCGAAATTACTGCCATCAAGCAAGCGGAACTGGTTCTCAAGCGTGGAAAAGAGGAACTGGAAAAGCTTGTTCATGAACGCACTGAAGAACTGGTGGAGCGGGAAGAGGTGCTGCATAGCATCACTCAGGCGGCACAGGATGCAGTCATCATGATAAACAGCAGTGGCAATATCAGCCATTGGAATCCGGCAGCAGAAAAGATGTTTGGCTATGCGTCGGCTGAGGCGATAGGGCTTAATTTGCATAATCTCTTGGCGCCTGCACGTTACAGGGAAGCACACAATGCGGGCTTTGCCAAATTTGTCAAGTCTGGAAAAGGTGCCTTGATCGGAGAGGTTACCGAGCTTGAAGCACAAAGGCATGACGGTTCTGAGTTTCCCATTGAAATATCCATCTCGTCTGTAAAATTAAAAGATCAATGGCATGCCGTGGCTATCGTGCGGGATATCACGGTCAGAAAACTGGCGGATGAACATCTCAAGGAATTGGCCAGCACGGATGTGCTGACGGGTGCGTTAAACAGGCGCAGGTTCAATGAGGTATTGAATTATGAGCTGGCACGCGCAAAACGATACGGCTCCACTTTCATTCTGATCATTTTTGATATCGATCATTTCAAGCTTATCAACGATACTTTTGGGCATCAGGCTGGTGACCAGGTTTTGATTAAGCTGGCATTGCTGGTTGCCAAAAGCATCAGGGCCACGGATCTGTTTGCCCGTTGGGGCGGAGAAGAATTCACCGTGTTGGCCACGCATGATGATACGGACAGCCCGGTTAACCTGGCTGAAAAACTCAGGAAGCTTATTGCCGAATTTGATTTTGCCGAAGTGGGTACTGTTACCTGCAGTTTTGGCACTACAGAGTATGTCGTTGGCGATACTGAAGAATCCCTGCTCAGGCGTGCCGACAATAATCTTTATAAAGCCAAGAGCTCCGGAAGAAATTGCGTAGTCACGGACTAGTGATTTCTACCATTGCGTTTCGAAGCGCTGAAGCTTTTTGCTAAATACTTTATCTATTTGATTTAATTCAATATTTATTCATTCAACAATACTACCAATTTCATGTCGCGCCTGGTAGCCGGATAAAAAGTGGTTTGCCTGAATCCAAGTTTTCCGTATTTGCCATGATGAAAAATACGCAGACCTCCCTCCCTTTCCAAGACGTTATAGTCTTGCCAATAGCTGGCGAATTCCTGGCTGGCAACAGATAACTCCTCTATCAAGCTGCGCACCTCGAGATCGTCGACATGCAGGCCACAATCCGCACGAAACTCGGCAACCAGCCTTTTCGCCCTGTAGGGCCAGTTATCTATAAGTGATTTTGACTCTGGCGCCAGAAAGGTAAAGCGCAGCAGGTTGGGGAGCGCAGATGATTTTTTACTATCCAGCCAGCCCTCGAACAATGCTGCTGCGGCCTTGTTCCATGTCAGCACATTCCACTGCCTGTCCAGAATATAGGCAGGGGTGCTTATATGGTTAACTGTTTCAAGCACTGTTTCAATTCCATCGGTTTGGCTGTTTGCGCCCAGCGGATCCAACTTCCCGGCAAGGGTAAAAAGATATCTGCGTTCCGAAGGGGTAAGCTGCAGCGCGCTGGCCAGGCGATCCAGCATTGCAGCGGAAGCCGATACAGGGCGACCCTGTTCTATCCAGGTAATCCAGGTTGAGCTTATGGAGCATAGCTGGGCCAACTCTTCGCGGCGCAGACCTGGCGTGCGGCGGCGTCCCAAAGGCTTGAGGCCGACATCTTCCGGTCGCAGGCGTTCACGATGATTTTTGATGAATTGACCAAGGTTGTTGTTCATGGCGGATAGTTTGTACAAGACTGGTGGTAAATATACCAGTATATTTACCAGTCTTGTTCCGGTATAAACACGCAATTAATATTGAGCACGTAAAGACCGATATGACTGTTATTGTGGGCTTTGCAACTTTGTTGCCGTGGCGTACGTACTACTTGCTATGGCATAATCACCAGCTATGTTGAGGTATTAAATGAATTCGCAAACGCTATACGACAAACTTTGGAACGCCCATGTGGTGCGCAGCGAGGCTGACGGTACCGCACTGCTATATATCGACCGCCATCTGGTGCATGAAGTAACCAGCCCGCAGGCCTTTGAGGGCTTGCGCCTGGCTGGGCGCAAGCCCTGGCGTATTGATTCCATGCTGGCAGTTGCGGATCACAATGTACCGACCACAGGTCGGGCACAGGGTATAGCCGATCCGGTTTCGCGCATACAGATAGAAACACTGGACGACAATTGTGCCGAGCTAGGCATAACGGAATTTAAAATGTCCGATTTGCGCCAGGGAATTGTGCATGTGATCGGCCCGGAGCAAGGCTCCACCTTGCCGGGTATGACCGTGGTGTGCGGTGATTCGCATACCAGTACACATGGCGCATTTGCCGCATTGGCCTTCGGTATCGGTACGTCAGAGGTTGAGCATGTGATGGCGACACAGTGTCTGCTGATGAAAAAGACCAAATCCATGCAAGTGCTGGTTGAGGGTGATTTGGGGCGCGGCGTGACGGCCAAGGATCTGGTGCTGGCGGTAATAGGCAAGATAGGCACGGCCGGAGGTACGGGTTACTCGATAGAGTTTGCCGGAAGTGCTGTGCGCAAGCTGTCGATGGAAGGCCGCATGACAGTATGCAATATGGCGATTGAGGCCGGCGCGCGTGCAGGCATGATCGCGGCTGACGATACGACGATTGAATATTTCAAGGGGCGTCCATTTGCACCCCAGGGTGAGTTGTGGGACAAGGCGGTGGCTTACTGGCGCACCCTGCACACAGATGAAGGTGCAAGATTTGACAAGATAGTGAAGCTGGATGCCGCAGAAATCAGGCCGCAGGTGACTTGGGGTACTTCCCCGGAAATGGTGGTCGCGGTGGATGGTCGCGTACCTGATCCCGCCAGGGAGAGCGATGCGGTCAAGCGCAACAGCATGGAGCACTCCCTGAAATATATGGGTCTGCTGGCCAATACCGCGATGACCGATATCAAGATAGACAAGGTGTTTATCGGTTCCTGTACCAATTCGCGTATTGAGGATTTGCGCGCTGCTGCAGATGTGGCGCGCGGCAAGAAGGTTGCGGCCAATGTAAAGCTGGCGATGGTGGTGCCGGGCTCGGGACTGGTCAAACAGCAGGCCGAAAAAGAAGGTCTGGATCAGGTATTTTTAGCTGCCGGATTTGAGTGGCGCGAGCCGGGTTGTTCCATGTGTTTGGCAATGAATGACGACAAGCTTGAGCCGGGCGAACGCTGCGCATCAACCTCCAACCGGAATTTTGAAGGCCGTCAGGGTCAGGGTGGACGTACCCATCTGGTGAGCCCGGCCATGGCCGCGGCTGCGGCGATTGCGGGACATTTTGTGGATGTGAGCAAATAACATGCAAAAATTTACTTTGTTGGACGGCCTGGTGGCCCCGCTTGATCGGGCCAATGTGGACACGGATGCGATTATTCCCAAGCAGTTTCTGAAGTCGATCAAGCGTTCCGGCTTTGGCCCGAATGCGTTTGACGAGTGGCGCTACCTGGATCACGGCGAGCCCGGCATGGATAATTCCAAACGCAAGATTAACCCCGATTTTGTGTTGAACAAGGCGCAATACAAAGGCGCGCAAATACTGCTGACGCGCGAAAACTTCGGCTGCGGTTCGTCGCGCGAGCACGCGCCGTGGGCGCTTGAAGACTTCGGTTTTCGCGCGATTATTGCCCCCGGTTATGCGGATATCTTTTTTAACAACTGCTTCAAGAATGGCTTGTTGCCCATTCGTCTGGATGCGGGGTTAGTTGATGAGCTGTTCAAGGCGGAAGCCAAAATGCCCGGCTTTCATCTGAAACTAGATCTTGAGCAGCAAAAAATAACCGCAGCAGATGGTACGGTTTATCCGTTCGAGGTTGAGGCTTTTCGCAAACATTGCCTGTTGAATGGTCTTGATGATATCGGCCTGACCATGCAGCATGTAGCTGATATAAAGGCTTATGAGCTGCGCCGCAAGTCTGAAGCTCCCTGGTTATTTGCATAATATTTATTTGAAACATAAAGAGATTTTATAATGAAAATAGCAGTTTTACCCGGCGACGGTATAGGTCCCGAAATTGTCGCCCAGGCCGCCAAGGTGCTGGAAGTCTTGCGCGGTGAGGGGCTTGCAATCGAAATGGAATATGCGCATATCGGCGGTGCCGGTTATGACGCGGCCAAAGATCCATTGCCTGACGCAACACTTAAACTGGCGCAGGCTGCAGATGCAGTTTTGCTGGGTGCGGTGGGTGGTTACCAGTACGATAATTTGCCGCGTGCACAGCGGCCGGAACAGGGCTTGTTGCGCATACGCAAAGGTTTGCAGTTGTTTGCCAATCTGCGCCCGGCAATTGTGTATGAGGAGCTGGCTAATGCGTCGACCTTGAAGCCTGAGTATGTGTCAGGATTGGATATCATGATCCTGCGCGAACTGACCGGGGATATTTATTTTGGTCAGCCACGCGGTATACGCACGCTGGAGAATGGCGAACGCCAGGGTTTCGATACTATGTTGTACAGTGAATCCGAAATCCGCCGCATTGCGCATGTGGGTTTCCAGATTGCGATGAAACGCAATAAGAAGGTGTGCTCGGTAGACAAGGCCAATGTGCTGGATACCAGTATGTTGTGGCGTGAAATCGTTACCGCAGTAGCAAAAGACTATCCCGAGGTGGAGTTGTCGCACATGTATGTGGACAATGCTGCCATGCAGCTGGTGCGCGCGCCCAAACAATTTGACGTGATCGTCACCGGCAATATTTTCGGTGACATACTGTCAGATGAGGCATCCATGCTCACCGGCTCAATCGGCATGTTGCCATCCGCTTCACTGGATGCAAACAATAAAGGCCTGTATGAACCATGCCATGGTTCAGCACCTGATATTGCCGGCAAGAATATTGCCAATCCGCTGGCGACCATACTGTCCGTGGCGATGATGATGCGCTATACCTTTGCGCGGGAAGAGGTTGCACAGCGCATAGAAGCAGCAGTGCGCAAGACTTTGCAGAGCGGCTTGCGTACTGGCGATATTCATGAAACGGGCATGCAAAAGGTTGGCACAGATGCAATGGGTGACGCGGTGGTTGCGGCGCTAAAATAATTAGTAGCAGGGTGGAAGCAGAAATTTCACCCGTTTATAATTTTCAAAGGTGGAGATATGCGAGTAGGACTGGTTGGATGGCGTGGCATGGTGGGTTCGGTGTTGATGCAGCGTATGCGCGAGGAGCGCGATTTTGACCTGATTGAGCCGGTTTTCTTTACGACTTCTCAGGTGGGCGGCAAGGCTCCCGACATTGGTCGCGAAGCGCCGGCCTTACAAGATGCGAATAGCATTGCGGCCTTGAGTGCAATGGAAGCAATCATCTCCTGCCAGGGGGGTGATTATACCAGCGAGATTTTCCCCAAATTGCGTGCTGCGGGTTGGAAGGGTTACTGGATAGATGCGGCTTCCACGCTACGTATGGAAAAAGACAGTGTAATCGTGCTTGATCCGGTGAATATGGATGTCATCAAGCAG
>JBBQYH010000073.1:0-10683 GCA_038208855.1 Burkholderiales bacterium | reverse complement strand
CACGGTGTTATCGACCGTAACCCGCACCATGGTATTCACTTCCGAGTCTTGGCCAAGGCACTGCGCCTGTCCGGCGGTGACCACCTGCACTCGGGTACCGTTGTAGGTAAACTTGAAGGTGACCGCGCTCCAACATTGGGTTTTGTTGACTTGATGCGTGACAGCTTCATCAAGGAAGACCGCGCTCGCGGTATCTTCTTTGACCAAGATTGGGGTTCTATGCCAGGCGTGTTCCCAGTTGCTTCTGGTGGTATTCACGTTTGGCACATGCCAGCGCTGGTTAACATCTTCGGCGACGATGCTTGCTTGCAGTTTGGCGGCGGTACACTGGGTCACCCATGGGGTAACGCAGCGGGTGCAGCAGCTAACCGCGTGGCACTGGAAGCTTGCGTAGAAGCACGTAACTCAGGCCGTGAACTGGAAAAAGAAGGCAAGGACATTCTGACTAAAGCAGCAGCCAGCAGCCCTGAACTGAAAATCGCGATGGAAACTTGGAAAGAAATCAAGTTCGAATTCGATACAGTTGACAAGCTGGACGTAGCACACAAGTAAGCAGTGAGCTGTGGCGCATATAAATGCGCCATGCCAGAATAAATTAAATTTAAAGGAATTAATCATGAGCGAAATGCAAGATTACAAATCACGTGTAAGCGATCCAGCCAGCCGCAAGTTCGAGACTTTCTCTTACCTGCCAGTGATGACTGATGCACAAATCAGAAAACAGATTGAATACATCGTTAAAAAAGGCTGGAACCCGGGTTTGGAGCACACAGAGCCTGAGCACCTGATGGATAACTACTGGTATATGTGGAAACTGCCCATGTTTGGCGAAACCGATGTTGATGTGATTATGAAAGAAGCTGAAGCGTGCCGCAAAGCTAATCCTAACAACCACATTCGCCTGCTTGCTTATGATAACTTCAGGCAATCACAGGGTACGAACATGGTAATTTTCCGCGGCAAGACTGTTTAAGCGTAAACGGGCATCCGGAAATGAATCCCCGTTGCCGCAAGGTGGCGGGGATTTTTTATGGGAACTCACAAAAAGGAAACTGATATGAGCGATATGATGAAGCAATACAAAATCGAAAAAGAGCCGTATTACAAAACGGTTGCTGATGAAGTTGATCTGTATGAAGCAGCTTACTCGGTACGTATGCCGATGATGCTTAAAGGGCCAACGGGTTGCGGAAAAACACGTTTTGTAGAATATATGGCGTGGAAACTGAAAAGACCTCTCATTACAGTTGCGTGTAACGAAGATATGACCGCATCGGATCTGGTAGGACGTTTCCTGCTCGATGCACAAGGGACGCGCTGGCAGGATGGCCCTTTGGCTATCGCGGCACGTGAAGGTGCGATTTGCTATCTGGATGAAGTGGTTGAAGCACGCCAGGATACAACCGTTGTGATCCATCCGCTGACAGATAATCGACGCGTATTGCCGCTGGAAAAAAAGGGTGAACTGATTAACGCACATCCCGATTTCCAGTTGGTCATCTCGTACAATCCCGGCTATCAAAGCCTGATGAAGGATTTGAAGCAATCCACCAAACAACGTTTTGGCGCATTGGATTTCAACTACCCTGCCCATGATGTGGAAACAGAAATCGTTGCGCATGAAAGCAAGATCAGTGCGGAGATTGCAAGCAAGCTGGTGTCTATTGCCGAACGTGCACGCAATCTTAAAGGCCACGGTCTGGACGAAGGAATTTCCACGCGTATGCTGATTTACGCGGGAAATCTGATTGCCAAAGGTGTTGAAGCCAAGGCAGCTTGCCGTGTAGCGCTGGTGAGACCGATTACAGATGATCCGGATATGCGCGATGCACTGGATGCAGCAGTGACGACGTTCTTCTGATTGCAGGTTAAAGAGTTTCTGCTTCAGTCGTCATCCCCGCGCAGGCGGGGATCCAGCTTGTTGATATGACTGGGTTCCCGCCTTCGCGGGAACGACTAAATAGACTTGATCAGAGACGCCCTATATCACACTTAATATTTGGGAAAACAATATGACACTCTCCTTGGAACACCATACCGAGTTACTCGAGGACTTGGGTTCGCATGCTGCCGAGATTTTGCAGTCATCCTGGTACGAGGCTACGCGCGTGTTCGGTCCGCAGGGTTTGGAAAATTACGTGCAGGGTGCGCGCTCGCTCAAAAGTCTGGGTCGCGGGAGCGAGTTGGTTATAACCTTTATAGAAAGTGCGCCCAGCATCGCCAAGGAAATCGGCGAAGACTCGGTGGTGGATTTGCTTGACACGGTGATGGCACTGGCTTCCAAAACCAGCGGTGCGGTGTTGCAGGCCATTATTGCCTCAGCACCAACCGCGGCAAAGCGACTGGGCGATGCGACGCTGTTTGGCTCTTATCTGCAATTGGTCAATACCCTGCTAAATCAGGTTCCGCGCGGTTTGCGCCCGATGATGGAAAATATCGAAGTGCTGCTGGGACAACTGACCCTGGGTGGATTGCGGCGCTGGGCAACCTGGGGTGCACATGCGCATAGAACCAACTTCGAGGAGCAGATCAGTTACTTTAGTCTGAAGTCCAAAGAGTCACTGGCAATGCTGCAGAAGGAGCGCAAAGGCACGTTGTTTGTAGACGTGCAACGGCGTATCAATATGTATTTGCGCGCATTGTGGGGGCGTGACTTCTTTATGCGTCCCACCAGTGGCGACTTTGAAGCGCGTGAAGGATACAAGCCTTTTATCGAGGATTATTTTATGCACTTGCCGGATGCATTTGATGATTTCGAAGGTGTACCCGGTCTGGAGTTGTACCGCGCCACAGCAGCACATTGTGCCGCGCATCTGGTATATACCAGGGTGCCGGTATCGGCAGAAGGGCTTAACCCCATGCAGATGGCCGTGATCAGCGTCATCGAGGATGCACGCGTTGAAGCCTTGTCGATTGCGGCTTTTCCCGGACTCAAGCAGATATGGGCCAGACTGCATACCGTGCAAGAGGGGCAGGCTGAAACGACAGGCGACTACCTTAACCGTCTGGCGCGTGCTTTGCTGGACAGCGATTTTCAGGACGATGATCCGTGGATAGCCAAGGGCCGCAAATTGTTCGCACAAGAAGCCGAGTATATGACGAACAACACGATTTCCTGGGAAATTGGCGTGGCCCTGGCGCATGATTTATTGCAGAAGCGTCTTTCATACAATCCGCGCACAGATTTGCTGAGTGCGCCCTATCGGGATGACAATCGTTATTTCTGGGAGTTTGAGGAATTCGATTTCAATAAATCACAATCGGCAGGGTTTGAAACGGTCAAGCAGGTACGCAAACATGTGTCGGTGATGGAATTCGCCAATGAGCTTGAGGTTGAGACTGCGGGCGACGATGCGCAGGAAATATGGGTAATGTCAGAGGAATTTTTCCCATATGATGCAGCGCAAGAGAATGGCGTGAGTTTTAACGAGCGGGAAGGCAGGGAGCCGGTTGCAGAGCCATTCCATTATGCGGAGTGGGATTATCAGATACAGCTTGAACGTCCGGCCTGGGCGACCGTGATGGAGAAGCGCGCCAAGTCTGGTGATTTGCAAGTGATTGATCAGATATCGGCTGATAACAAACAGATCGCTTCACGTTTGAAATTTTTGCTGGATGCAATGCAACCGCAGGGCGTACAGCGCATCCGTAAACTGGAAGACGGTGATGAAATCGACATCAATGCGGCGATCAGCAGCATGATCGATTTTCGCATGGGTGTGCAGCCTGACCCACGCATCATGATGCGTTCGGTACGCAAGGTGCGCGATATTTCGGTGATGGTATTGCTGGATTTGTCCGAGTCCACCAATGAAAAAGTTTTGGGGCAAGATCAATCTGTGCTGGATCTGACGCGCCAGGCTACTGTATTGCTGTCCGATGCAATCAATAAAATCGGCGACCCTTTTGCGATACATGGTTTTTGTTCCGATGGTCGGCACGATGTTGAGTACTATCGTTTCAAGGACTTCGAGCAACCCTACAACGAGTTGCCTAAAGCTAGACTGGCAGGCATGACTGGCCAACTCTCTACCCGTATGGGTGCAGCCATTCGACATGCCACGCACTATTTGAACAATCAGAAAACCAGCAAGAAATTGTTGATGGTCATTACAGACGGAGAGCCGGCGGACATCGATGTGCGTGATCCGCAGTATTTACGCTACGATGCCAAAAAGTCAGTGGAAGATGCCTCCAGAAAAGGAATCTCAACTTTTTGCATGACACTGGATCCGCGCGCCGATCAATATGTTTCAAGAATCTTCGGTGCAAAAAACTATATGATAGTAGACCAGATTGCCCGCTTACCTGAAAAGCTACCACTTTTGTATGCGGGTTTAACAAGATAGAGTAGCTTTCAGTGCAGGCTAACTTGCCTAGGCAAGTTAAGCCACGAAGTGGTGGCCGTAACTAAAAGCTTCCACTTTTATATGCAGGTTTAACGAGGTAGAAGCTTTCAGTGCAGGCTAACTTGCCTAGGCAAGTTAAGCCACGAAGTGGTGGCCGTAACTAAAAGCTCCCGCTGTTGTATGCAGGGTTAATGCGCTAATAATCAGGGCTAACTATAGCTCTATGTTGAACAAATGAGGTCTTAAAAATGGTACTACTTTACGCTGGACTTAAAAACGATGAAAATTCCGGCATGACCCATTTTGGGCAAATGGTGAAAGATGCCTGGGTCTTCGGTCTGATACCAGACACCGAAGACTGTACCGGCTGGGACAGCGGGCAAATGCAGAATCTTTACGATAAAATTGGTATCGAGTGGGAAAAATATGCAAATCTGCCCAGCCTGCTACCTGAAGATTTAAAAAAACGCCATGCCAAGATTTATCAGGATGCGATTCGCGATGCGAAAGCGAATGGGTGGGATCCGGAATTGGGCGATGACGATTAAATAATTTTGTTATCAATACTACCCGAACCTGGAAACTGTATTACACGTGCCGGGCCCTCAACCCTGGATTTTTTTGCCAGCTCTTGCAGGGCACGCGGCAGTTCTGACTGCAAACGTGACATCATTAAGGCTGCATCCGGGTGGTAATAGACCGCCTCATATTGCACAGGATCCTCAAGCGATAAGCGTGCCTGCGGTTTGAAATTGCGCCATGCAATGTCTATCCAGCATTTGCGCTCACCATCCAGAAATACCAGTTCCTCTTTATCCAGAATCGCGAGATATTGCATGGAGCGTATTGGAATGAACAGGTTGCCGCTTGCACTGCGCGCAAGCTGGGTCAAGGCAAGATTGTAGACTGTGGCGGTAAGTTGTCGGTGCTCTCTGGATACTTCGGTATCACGATAACAGGTGATTTCCATCAGGAGGTCTCCTTGCAGGGTGTACTTGCATCGTAGTATAGCGATACTGCAACTGAAATAATATGCATGAATATAATATAGGCAATCTGAACACATAAAAAGTTTCCCTGACATTGAAATAAATTCACGAATCGATAACCATGCACGAAATAGAAAAATTCATCACCGGATTCAAACAATTTCAGCGCAGCTATTTTGGTGCAAATCGCGAGCTTTTCGATATGCTGAAACAACGCCAGCAACCGCGTACATTGATTATTTCATGCTGCGATTCCAGAGTGGATCCGGCGATACTCACGGAAAGTGAACCCGGCGATCTTTTTGTGGTGCGCAATGTGGCCAATCTGGTGCCACCTTGCGAGTCTGGCGGCGGACATCATGGTATCAGCGCTGCGCTGGAGTTTGGCGTATGCAGCCTGGGGGTTGCTCACATCATCGTGCTGGGGCACTCGCAATGTGGCGGCATCCGTGCTCTGATGGAAGGTGACTATGGTTCGGGTGAAGACGGATTTGTCGCACAATGGATGAATATTGCGTCAGCCGCGCGCGACAAGGTACGCAAGGACCTTCCGCACAAATCGTTTGATCTGCAGGCGCGCGCATGCGAACAGGCTGCCATATTGCTGTCTATGGAGAATCTTTTATCTTTTCCGTGGATTGCACAGCGGGTAAATAACGGTACGCTGTTCCTGCATGGATGGTATTTCGATTTGGCTCAGGGCGAACTATTGGGATACGATGCAGAAAAGAAGAGCCTGGTGCCATTGTCGGGGAATGCATTAACACCTTAAACAACAAGCAGGGTCGCATCAAGCATAAAAAATGCAAGCAGCAATTAAAAATTCATAAAAAGCTGCTATCTTGCCAGGCGAATAATAACTTTGAGGGTATGAAATTGAAAAAACAGGGTATACGCGGGTTCAATCATAGGTTGCTTAATTTGGTTGAGAACATAGGTCTGCTGGTAATTGCCGTCGCCACGGTATTTGCAATGGCAACGGAAGTGCTGAACATGATGCGCGCGATGCAGGTCACCCTGAGCGATTTGCTGCTGCTCTTCCTCTATCTTGAGGTGTTTGCCATGGTGGGCTTGTACTACCAATCAGGTAAATTGCCAGTACGCTTTCCTCTGTATATCGCCATGGTGGCTTTGGCGCGTTATCTTATTCTGGATATGAAATCCATGGATGACTGGCGTATGGTGGCAGTGACTGCATCTATCATGATGTTGACTATAGCGGTATTTTTGATACGTTATGGACATGTGCGCTTACCATATCCCGGGGACGATACTTCTGACTTGAAGCAGGCGGATAGATCAGTGGAATAAAATTCTTGAGCATTGGCTATGTATAAACGAAGCAAAAAAATCCCCGTGATATTCGGGGATTTTTTTATCGGAAATTATTTTGTTTGCTATTTTTTCCCTTCACGAAACGAGGAGTCAGTCGGATAACCATTTCTATCCATTCAGGCATGGCGTCGCTCAAGGCTTTCGGACGACTTTTTGATCACGATTTGTGGCAAATATAAACCCGGGAAATTTAAAAAGTAACTAATGCATATGTTTGAACTCGTATGTTGATATGGAAAATTACTCATAAATCGTAATTAAATACATTAGAGTTTTCTGATGTACGTGGATCAATAGGAGTTGCAGGTTAATTTTGTTGTATTACCTTGATTATATTAAATAATATAAATTATTCGGGCGCCGGATTTTGCAGGATGAGGCTGAAATAAGGTGCTTAAGCAATAGGTATGTAAATAGATAAAGAAAAAGGCAGGACTGACAGATTTTGAAATGGCAAACTTTGCAATGGTGCGCTCGGCGGGAGTCGAACCCACGACCCTTGGCTTCGGAAACCAATACTCTATCCAGCTGAGCTACGAGCGCTTCAAGGGCGCGAAGTATAACGTTTTTTACTTAATTACGCGCGCGCCAATTGTGCAGAAAAATGTTATCTTACGTTTCATGAGCATTTCAAAACCGAATCATGCAGAAATTTGCGATATTCTGCACCATGTTCACAGCATAGCCGTTGTGGGTTTGTCGCCCAATGCTGAGCGCCCGAGTTTTCATGTGGCACAGGGTATGCAGGGGCTGGGCTATCGCATTATTCCGGTGCGCCCCAAAGTTGGCATGGTATTGGGCGAGACGGCATATCCTGATCTCGGCCAGGTGCCGCACAAAATAGACCTGGTGAATGTGTTTCGTGCGCCTGTACACGTGCCCGCAATCGTGGACCAGTGTATAACGCTAGGCATTAAATATCTGTGGTTGCAGGATGGTGTAATCCATGAAGAGGCGGTGCAACGCGCACGCGATGCAGGAATCACGGTGGTGATGGATATGTGCATCTGGCGTGACGGGGCTGCTTGTGGCAAATGCGTTGTCTGAGGAGCGAATGCAGAAGACTACTGTAAAACGCTGCGCTTGGGCGGGGGCAGATTCTTTGTATCAGGCATATCACGATCTGGAATGGGGCGTGCCGCTGCATGATGACAGAGCGTTGTTTGAGTTTTTGTTACTTGAAGGTGCCCAGGCAGGCTTAAGCTGGATCACCATATTGAGAAAGCGCCAAGCCTATCATGACGCGTTTGATCAGTTCGATGCCGACAGGATTGCGCGATATGACGACAAGAAGCTGGCGCAATTGTTGCAAAATGAAGGCATAGTGCGCAACCGGCTTAAGTTGCAGTCAGCAGTGAGCAATGCGCAGAAATTTCTGCAGGTACAAAATGAATTTGGCAGTTTTAATGCCTTTATCTGGCGCTTTGTGGAGGGAGTGCCGCAACAAAACAAGTGGCGTACACTGGCAGAAGTTCCCGCCTCTACGCCGGCGTCGGAAGCAATGAGCAAGGAGTTGAAGCATCGCGGTTTCAAGTTTGTCGGTTCCACGATTTGTTATGCGTTCATGCAGGCAACCGGCATGGTAAATGACCACACCACGGATTGTTTCAGACACATACAACTATGATAAAACTCAAATTTACCAAAATGCACGGTGCAGGCAATGACTTTGTCGTGATAGATGGTGTGCGCCACGAAGTGTATCTGACCCCGGAGCAGCTGCGCTTTATCGCCGACAGGCATTTCGGCGTGGGCTGCGACCAGATACTGCTGGTTGAGAATTCAAAAAATGAAGAAGCGGATTTCCGCTATCGCATATTCAATGCCGACGGTGGCGAGGTTGAACAGTGCGGGAATGGTGCGCGCTGTTTTGTACGCTTTGTGCATGACCACAAATTGACCAGCAAGCGGGCTATAGTGGTTGAAACAAATAGCGGGTTGATCTCACCAAGCCTGGAAGATGACGGGCGTGTGAAGGTGAATATGGGCGCACCCATTTTTGAAGCGGCACGCATACCGTTCCAGACTGACAGTAATGCACGCATACAAGAGCTGGAAATCGGCGGAAAGTTGTTGCAGATTACCGCGCTTTCCATGGGCAATCCGCATGCAGTGTATGTCGTCGACGATGTGGAGCGGGCTGATGTATCCATATTGGGGCCATTGATAGAAAATCACCCGCGTTTTCCCAAGCGCGTCAATGCGGGTTTCATGCAGGTAGTGGACCGCTCGCATATCAAACTGAGAGTATATGAGCGTGGTGCGGGTGAAACCATGTCCTGCGGAACCGGTGCCTGCGCTGCGGTGGTATGTGGTATACAGCGCGGCTTGCTGGATAACAGCGTACAGGTTGCCACGCATGGCGGCGTGCTGACTATTTCCTGGGCCGGCATGGACAAGCCGGTGATGATGACCGGCCCTGCCATGACCGTTTTTGAAGGTGAAATCAATCTATAAAGGCTGTTTGAATGAATATGAAGGCTGACAACGTCGCGGAATACCTGCTGGAAAACCCGGAATTTTTCAATGAACATGCCGAGTTGCTGACTGAAATAGTGCTGCAGCATCCTTATGGCGGCCGTACGATTTCATTGTCGGAGCGGCAAATGCTGGTGTTACGTGAGCGCAACAAGGAGTTGGAAAAGCAATTATTCGAGTGGATGGATATAGCCCGGGAAAACGAGGCGCTACAACACAAGGTGCACTTGTACGCTGTGGAGCTGCTCGGTACGCATGACCCGGTTGTGCTGCAGGAAGTTGCCATACGCAAACTGAAGGAGATTTTCCTGGTGCCGCATGCAGTGATGCATATATGGAAGGCGCTACCACCCAGCACTGAAATCATGACTTTTGCCGAGCAACTTGTTGCACCGGTTTGTGCTCATCAGGCGTTGCATGAGACACAAAACTGGTTCGGCGAAGAAGCGGGGCAGCTACGTTCGTTTGCCTATCTGCCCCTGCGCAATGCCACACAAAGTATAGGTATGCTGGTATTGGCCAGTGAAGAAGCGCAGCGTTTCTATCCCGAGATGGGGACTGTGTTTTTGCAGCGCATCGCCGAGATGGTCAGCAAAGCGGTGCTGTCGCAACAATGAAATGAACAATTCTGACGCGGCAGATTCAAGGCGTGAAATATTACAGGGATTTCTTGCCTATCTGGGCAATGAACGGCAATACTCCCCGCTTACCATAAAAAATTATGCGCGCGATATAGCGCAATTGTTCAATGTCGCCGGTGAATCTGATCTGACCGAACTTAAAAGCCATCAGATACGCCGTTATATCGCGCAATTGCACGGTGGTGGCCTGGGTGGAAAATCGTTGGCGCGCATGCTGTCAGCCTGGCGCGGTTTTTATGTTTACCTGATCCGTGAAAACCTGGGCAGCAGCAACCCCTGTCTGGGAATGCGTGCGCCGAAATCCGCACGTAATTTGCCGCATACTCTGTCGCCGGATGAAGCAGTACGTATGGTCGACCTGCCTGCGGACAATGAATTACTGACCTTGCGCGACAAGGCAATGTTCGAACTGCTTTACTCATCCGGTTTACGTTTGGCAGAATTGGTCGGGCTGGATCCGCAAGCACTGGATCTGGCCGATGCCTCAGTGCGCGTCACCGGCAAGGGAAACAAGACACGTATTGTGCCGCTGGGCAGCCACGCCATAACGGCACTAAAACAGTGGATTGCAGCACGCGGCAGCATAGCGAAGGAAGCGGAACCTGCACTGTTTATCAACCGCAATGGCGGACGCCTGGGCGCACGCTCGGTGCAAATGCGCATGAAGGAATGGGGCATCAAGCAAGGCATCTCCAGCAATGTGCACCCGCATTTGTTGCGTCACTCTTTCGCTTCGCATGTGTTGCAATCCAGCGGTGATCTGCGTGCCGTGCAGGAAATGCTGGGGCATGCGAGCATCTCCACCACGCAGGTGTATACCCATTTAGATTTTCAATATTTGTCCAAAATTTACGACAGCGCACATCCGCGTGCCAAGAAAAAAACATGACC
>JBBQYH010000072.1:0-10715 GCA_038208855.1 Burkholderiales bacterium | reverse complement strand
GGTGGCTCTGTGCAGGCACAATTGAACCGCAATGTGGTTCAGGTAAAGCTGGGGGCAGGAAAAACAGTAGCTGAAACTCTTGCAAGCTATAGTAACGACTCAAGCGTTGAATATGCTCAACCCAACTACATTTACCATGTTTCTGCAGTTCCAAACAGCACGAAATATGCTCAACAATGGGCATTCAAAAATACAGGTCAGACCATCTTAAATACCTATACACAACCCACGGGAACAGCTGTAACCGCCACTCATAATGGGTTGGGAGCAGGAGCGGTTAGCGGTAGTGATATGAATATTGAGCCGGCCTGGGGCATCATCAGCGACTGTAGCAATGTCGTGGTGGCTGTGGTTGATTCCGGCGTGAACTATAACAATCCGGATTTGACCACCAATATGTGGGCTGGAAATGCGAAGCACGGCACGAACTTCTCTGGAGAAGGGGATGCCACCGATCCGATGGATTATGCCGGTCATGGC
Source organism: Burkholderiales bacterium (assembly GCA_038208855.1). Classification (GTDB taxonomy): domain Bacteria; phylum Pseudomonadota; class Gammaproteobacteria; order Burkholderiales; family Gallionellaceae; genus 39-52-133. The sequence goes on along the minus strand of JBBQYH010000072.1, from coordinate 10,235 downwards.
ACGCATGTTGCCGGTATTATTGGTGCAGATGGTAATAAGACAGTTGCTGGCCTTGTGACAGGTGTTTGTTGGAAAGCCAACATAATGGCCGTGCGGGTAATGGACTCAACCGGAAGCGGTACTACAGCTCATATAATTCAAGGTATTAATTATGCGGTGACGAATGGTGCCAAGGTCATCAACATGAGTTTGGGCGGCAGCACCTTCGATCAGGCATTCTACGATGCCATTACCGCAGCGCAAACCAGCGATGTAGTGGTAGTGGTCGCTGCAGGAAACTCAAATAGTGACAATGAAACGACCGCAACTTATCCGTGCAATTATTCACAGCCCAACCTGATCTGTGTCGCGGCCCTGGATCAGGCTTATGCGCTGGCCAGCTTTTCAAACTATGGTGCAACCAGCGTGGATGTGGGCGCACCGGGTACAAATATACTGAGCACCTGGGCAGGAACAGCCACGACGATTTCCGAGTCTCTTACCGGAGGTTGGATTGCTAGTGGTGCAGCTACTGGCGGTACTGGTTGGGCTTATGGTACGTTTCTGGACGGAAATAACGTAAGTCAAAAAGCGCTTTTTGACTCTAATTACACCGCGAATGCCAACCACCGCGCCTACAAGAACTTTAATCTGAGTGGCAAAGATGCTGCAATTATGAATTTTTATCTTGCCGGTGTGGTAAATTCGGGAGATTCGCTTAATGTAAATATGAAATCTAGCGGAGGTGATCCCTTTTCAGGAGGAACCAATCTTGTTAACGGATCGTTCAGCAGTCCATCACAGTTTTTCAGTAATTCCTTTGCCATTGGCGCTTGTAACACGGCAGGCTGTACATTGGGCTTCAACCTGGTCAGTGCAGCAGGCAGTACAGGCGCTTCGGGGCCGTTAGTGGCTTTTTTCTCCATCGATACGCTGACACTAAATACCACCAGTTACAACACCATCAACGGCACCTCGATGGCATCCCCGGCCGTTGCCGGTTTGGCCACCATGTTGCGCGCTTACAATCCTTCTTATACTTATGCCGATGTGGTTAACAGCATCAAGAATGCCGGTACAGCAACTGCCAGTCTTGCAGGCAAGACCGTAACCGGAAAAGCTGTTAATGTGATGTCCTCGCTTTCCTATATCAACACACCAACAGGCTTGGCAGCTGTGGTTAATTAGGAGATGAACATGCGCTTAGTTATTTCAAATTTACTGCTAATGACCATGGCAATGTCAACCACGGCCTGTGGTCATCCAGCGACGGAGCCGTTTAAATCCATGCCTGTCCCTCCACCAACCAATCTGGCAGTTGCGCCCGCTTCCTGGGCTGATCAAACCCGCGTACCGGGCGAATATTTGCTTACGCTGGATGCAGATACGGATGTCAAAGTCATTACGGATGTTTATGGCAGCCTTGATATAAAAAGTATTAAAAAGCTGGGGAATGAAATATTCCAGATTGATCTGGGTGCAGATCCGGGGCCGGAAAAAATGGAAGAGCTGCGTCATCAGGACAGTCGCATCAAGGCTGTGCAGCCCAATTTCATTTACCGTGCCAACCGGTCTGTCGGGGGCGCGCAATAATCAAAGACGCTCAACTGTTTTCAGGTAGATGAAGTAGCGCATAGTCCTGTTGCAAGCTTTTGTGTTTGTTAAACATAGCGACACATATATTGCCGTTTACGTAGGTCGGGTTAGCGCAGCGTAACCCGACAATTCGCTGTCGGGTTACGGCCTTTGGCCTAACACGACCTACAGGATAAAATCATTTACACTCTATGTAACACACTTTATGCGGCGACTATTTAAATCGCTATGTATAACACTATGCACGACTTGTCCAACCAAGCAGAAAATCCCTGTGTTACTTGCGGCCTGTGCTGCAGCAACTTTCGCGTGTCTTTTTATCACGGTGAAGTTGAAGGTATGCCCATGGGCTTTGTGCCCGCACATCTGGTGGAGAAGTTAAATGAGTCGCGCGCCTGCATGAAAGGCACCAGCCAGAAAAGTCCGCGCTGCATTGCCTTGTCCGGCACTCTGGGTGAACAGGTTGCCTGCACTATATATGAGCAACGGCCTACGCCATGCCGTGAGTTTGAGGTATGGGAGGACGACGGTGAAGTGAACGTACGTTGCCAGTCACTACGGCTTGCACATGGTTTGACACTGATATTGGCGAGAAAGCCGATAGCGGAATTTGAAAATTAAAAAAACCCGCCTAGGCGGGTTTTTTGTTAGGGACACACTGATTAAGTTGTCATCCCCGCGCAGGCGGGGATCCAGCTTGTTGATATGACTGGTTTCCCGCCTTCGCGGGAACGACGGAAGAGACTTATTCAGCGTATCCCTGGCAAAGTATTTTGAACCTTAGCCTGCAAATAACTTGTTCGCTGCTGTGACCGCAACACCTTTTTTGATGGGTGCTTTTACACGGCTGAGAGAATCTTCCAGCGCATTGATGCACAACAGAATATTTTTCTGATTGGAGGCATGGCCCATCAAACCGATACGCCATACCTTGCCGGCCATTGCTCCCAGACCTGCACCGATTTCCAGCTGATAGTCGTTAAGCAGTATATTGCGCACGGCAGCTTCATCCACGCCTTCGGGTATGCTGATGGCGTTGAGTTGCGGCAGGCGTTCTTTTTCCGGCACGATGAAGGTCAGTCCCATGGCTTCCAGGCCTGCGCGCAGGGCGAGGTGGTTTTTCTGGTGGCGTGCCCAGGAATTTTCCAGGCCTTCTTCCTGCAAAATCACCAGGGATTCATGCAGGCCATACAGCGCGTTGATCGGCGCGGTGTGGTGGTAGGCGCGCTTGGTGGCGCCGCCCCAGTAACCCATCACCAGGTTCAAATCCATGAACCAGCTTTGTACTTTGCTTTTGCGGTTTTTGATTTTCTCCAGTGCATCGGCACTGAAGCTGACCGGTGACAGACCGGGGGTGCAGGACAAACACTTTTGTGTGCCGGAATAAATTGCATCGATTTTCCACTCGTCCACTTTGAGCGGAGAGCCGGCGAGCGAGGTGACCGCATCGACGATGGCAAGGCAGTTGTATTTGTGTGCTATTGCGACCAGTGTCTTGGCATCCGAGATTGCGCCGGTGGATGTTTCAGCGTGCACAAAGGCGACGATCTTTGCATCCTTGTTGGCTTTGAGTGCGTCTTCCAGTTTTTGCGGATCAACCGCACGACCCCAATCATCCTGCACCATGACGGCGACTCCGCCGCAGCGCTCCACGTTTTCTTTCATGCGGCCGCCAAACACGCCGTTCTGGCACACGATAACCTTGTCACCCGGCTCAACCAGATTCACAAAGCAGGTTTCCATGCCGGCAGAGCCGGGGGCGGACACGGGCATGGTCAATTCGTTTTCCGTTTTGAAAGCGTATTTCAACAGAGTCTTCATTTCATCCATCATGCTGACGAACATCGGATCCAGGTGACCAATAGTGGGTCGTGCCATCGCAGCCAACACGCGCGGACTGACATCGGAGGGACCTGGCCCCATCAGGGTACGTTGCGGGGGATAAAATGAAGAGATTGCCATGGTGCTTCCTTTCAGATATTGAAATGTTACTCGTTGAATTTATTATTAAATATATGATTATAATGTATTTATTTAAAGCTGACATGCAGTAATTCTATTTGCTAATCCGCTAGGGCTAACTTGTACACTTGCCTTCAGACGTAATGCACCCCAACCGCTCTCAACTCATTACCTGACCGTCGACAGTCGGTAGTTCGCCCTTGCCATTGATGATTCTGCAAGCCAATAAGGGAACACGCAGTAAGCATCAGCTCACGCGGATCGAATTTAACAATTATTCTGAGCTTGATAATAAAGCAATAAGCCCGTTTAACAGGGCTTTTTGAGTGGTGCTGCCCGGATTGTTAACAATGGCAGCAACTGTCATGCGTATAAATCGAGTAAATCAGTAGGGAATGAATTTCAGCAGAGTTTTCAGGGAAATGCAACCTTGCTGTGACTATGGAAATTTACTCAAAGCCTGAAAGGATCAGGCAATTATTTTTTTTCTAAGGTGATGCTATGTCGCTGCATGAGCGGGAAGGGTCAAACATGGCGGAGCTTTTTATTTGTGACTGAATTCACAATGGGTCAACAGTATCCGTCTGTTCGTTTGGACACATACGATGCTATATAAAAAGACTATTCTGCAAATGTGTGTATAACTTTTTGTTGCATTGCATAGCTGGTTTGAGTGTCTGGCTATTGCCTGAATATTGAAACAGGCGATTACCGAGTGAAACAATATGGTACTAGCACTAAATCTGTTCGGGTTGATATGTATCAAGGTGATTGCATTTTACAAAGAGTATAAGTTGAATCAGTTTAGTAAATTCAGTAATTTTTTTAAACAGTTACTTAATGGCATGTTCTGCCATTCACAGAGATTAACGAACTGTATCAATTGGTATGTGAAGTAAACAAGGCTACGAGATATATTCGTTGTCATTGAAAAAATAACAAGACAAATGGTGGCAAAATGAATTCCATAATAAAAAGTTTGGGCTTGTGTTTACTTTTAGCTGCTTCAACTTTGACTACAATCTCTTTTGCCCAGGAGGTTTCTGACCAACAGCTGGGGAGTACGGAAGCTGTGCCAGAAGCATCAACACCAGCACCGACTTCAGCACCGACTTCAGTACCGACACCGGCTCCAGATGGCAATCAGGCAGTTATGCAACAAAATCCGGCGTCAGCTCCAGTACCAGCAGCAACTGAAACGCTACCGGTATTAGCCGCGCAAGCTCCACTTGAAGCGCCCAGCAGAGCAAGCAAGGATGCGATATGTACAAGTTGTCATGATGAAAACTCATCTGATCCGATTTTAGCCATTTATCAAACACAGCATGGTGTCAAGGCCGATCCACGCACTCCGGCCTGTCAATCATGTCATGGTGACAGTGCCAAACACTTGCGTATGGATCCCGGACAAACCAGCCTTGCTGCGCCGGACGTTGTTTTCGGAAGCAAGAGTAAGGCATCCGAGCCTTTCCCGCCCAGCGATGTGACGGTTCAGAATGAAGCTTGCCTTTCCTGTCACCGCAGAGATGCAAATCGCTCGCACTGGGAAGGAAGCATACACCAGCGTCGCGATGTGGCCTGTGTGGCATGCCATGAAATACATGCAGCGCATGACAAGGTGCGTGAAAAACTTACTCAACCTGAAGTTTGCTTTACCTGCCACAAAGAGCAGCGTGCGCAGATCAACAAGCCTTCGCATCACCCTATCGCCGAAGGCAAAATGACCTGCACAGATTGCCATAATCCGCACGGTTCTGTTGGGCCCAAACTGATGAAGCGCGATAGTGTCAACGACACCTGCTACACCTGTCATATGGAAAAGCGCGGTCCGTTTGTGCACAACCATGAACCTGTCAGTGAGGATTGCTCAACTTGCCATAATCCGCACGGTACGACTGCAGAAAGTATGTTGAAGATGCGGCCGCCTTTCCTGTGCAATTCCTGCCATACACCGCATGCTCCTGTACAGCCGGTTTTGGCCGGTCAGTCTACGCCTTCCTTGAATAGTCTGGGTTGGTGGAACGGTGTTGCCGCCACCCAGGGTAGAGGATGTTTGAACTGCCATAGCCAGGTGCATGGCAGCAACAATCCGGGATTTGCAAATCCGGCTTCGCAGAACCTGTTCCGCTAAGAATAATGATAATGGGGAAATAATCATGATCAAGCCCAAAAAACAGTTTCACTTTAAACCGCAACTGCTGACTTTGGCAGTGCTTGCTGCCATTGGTTCGGCACATGCTGAAAGTGATGATGTAGCGCAACTTGTTACGCCGGAAAGCACCGTCAGTATAGGCGCGGGTGCCGTATCAGGTGGAGAGAAGGACAGGTCCATTTACGGCCAATACAACGGCTGGCGTCTGGATAGTGCCGCGCTGTTGCTGGATGCAAATGTAGTCAAGCGAGATGATGAAAAAGGTTTATGGATAAATCTTGAGGTACGCAATCTCGGGCTGGATACGCCCGAATTTCGCTTTTCACAAAACAAGCAGGGTGACTGGAAATACCAGGTTGAATATAACGAAATGGTTCGCCGGGATCCACGCACGATCAATACAGGTTTGGTATTTGCCGCAACAACAACACCGGTAGTGAGCAGCCTTGCGACGCCGGGATCCGGGCGGGAAATCAATCTCGATATTCGCCGCAAAGCTGCAAGTCTGAGTGCCGAAAAGTGGCTCACCCCGAGTCTTTTGTTTGTAGCTAGTGTAAAAAACGAAGAGCGCAAGGGTGCGCGGTTATCCGGAATTGGTGTTTCCTGTATGCCGATTGGTTTCACTTTCATACCTTGCTCTAGTGCGGCTGCGGCGATGGTGATGTTGCCCGAGCCGATTAACTCAAGCACCAAGCAGTTCGAAGCCAGGCTGAATTATTCGGGAGACAAATTCGCGCTGAACGGCGGTTATTACGGATCTTTTTTTACTAATGCCAACGGCTCCATAAATCCAACGATAGGCGGCAATTTATATGCTCCGGATGGAACTGTAATCAATATTGGCGCTGCGCCTGGCAGCACCCTTGCCGGATATTTGAGCCAGTCGATTGCATTGCCGCCCGATAATCAGGCGCAGCAATTATATGTGGATGGAAATTATTCTTTTACACATACAACTCGAGCAACATTTAAATACTCCTATACCCACGCCACCCAGAATGCCGACTTCGGCAGCATGGGTCTTATCGGTGCGCCGGCAGGTGTCAGTAATCTTGGCGGCGTTCTGGATAGCACACTCGTTCAGTTGGGCGTGACTGCAAGCCCGCTGACGAAACTTTCATTACTGGCCAATATGCATTATGAGGACAAAGCTGATAAAACACCTCTTGCACTTTACAACGGTAGCTCTACAAACGATTTGAACTCGACGAGAAAACTGAAGGGAAAATTGGAGGCTAGTTACAAGCTGATGAAAAACTACCGGGCGACGCTGGGTATGGATTATTCAACAGTACACCGTGACCTTCCGGTTAGTACGGCGGCACTCTGGAATGCTGCGGTTTCTCCCTTGTCCGGTTTGCGCGAAGATACCCGTGAGTTGGGCTATCGCGCCGAGTTGCAGCGTTCAATGTCCGAAACCATCAATGCATCCATCGCTTATGTGCAAAGCAAACGCAATGGCAGCAGCTGGGTAAATGTTGGTGCCTACAATGCCACCGGTGCTTACCCGATGACAATGGCGGACAGGACGCGCAACAAGGTAAGAGTATCCGCAGACTGGACGCCAAGCAATGATTTGTCGCTGCAGTTCATGCTTGAAAACGGCAAGGACAGCTACGATACCCCAAGCAGCAAAGGCTTGCGCGATACCGGGATGAGTTCCTACGGTGTGGATGCTGCTTATGGTGTGTCCGAAAACTGGAAGCTTACAGCTTATGTGAACCAGTCCAGGCAGACACTGCACATCGACCACAATGTCGGTTATCTGGCTGAACTGGAAGATGTCAGCACCAGCGTGGGTCTGGGTGTAGTTGGCAAGCCTATTGATAAGCTGGAGTTGGGTGGTGATTTGTCCATGCTGGATGACAGTAACCGCTACAAGCTGAGCATGGCCACCGGTGCTGCAATAGTCGGTGGCGGTTTGCCGGATGTTGATTACCGCATGACCAGGCTTGATCTTTATGGCAAGTATGCATTGCAAAAAAATTCCACTATTCGTGTGGACCTGATACATCAGAGTCTGCAGTTTGACGAATGGACATGGAGTAGCAATGGAACGCCATTCGCCTATTCCGATAACACGACAGTATCCATGCAGCCGACCCAAAGCGTGAATTTCCTTGGTGCAAGATATGTTTATCTGTTCAGGTAAACGGGGGGAGCGGCAACTGAATGTTGCCGGGCGGAAAATTTATTAAATATAATCAGTAGCTTATGCATTGCAATTTTGAAAGCGAGGGTAACAAAATGAAATCAATAATGATCCGTCTTGGCATGTTGACTCTGATCATCTCTGTACTGGCCGGTTGTAGCGGCAGTAGTGGCAGCTCGGGTGCGGCGGGTACGCCAGGTACGGGCACCCTGGTCAATACTAGTAACTTGACGTCAACTGAATTTCAAGCCCTCAAACCCACCATTGATACGGCCAGTATTTCTGTCAGCATGGCCAGTGGAACGCCCGTGGTGAAGTTCAAGGTTACCGATATCAATGGCAATCCACTGTTAGGTCTGGGCGGTTCATCCCAGAGTACAGCCAATGCTGCCATTCCCGGTAGTCCTCGCGTAAATTACCTCTTTCAGTTTACTTTGGCCAAGTTGGTGCCCGTGGTTGGTGGCCCTAGCAAATGGGTCACCTATATGATGACCAAGCCGCAAACAACAGCGACTGCTACAACAACCAATGTTGTGACCATCGATGGCAAGGCTATGGTTGGCACATTCCCGACATATGACAGGGAAGGTACGCTAGTCGACAATGGTGACGGTTCCTATCAGTACACCTTCTATCGTGATGTAACCAAGGCGGCTAGCTATAAGGCGCAATTCACCAATTCTACGGACGGCCTCTCGCAAGTGTCCGATATGGGTGACTTGTCCTATGATGGATCACTGACACACCGTTTGGGCATTATCATGAATGGCAATATGCCCGGCACCGGCACCAATACACCGGATGCCGTACAGCTAACACTTGGCGTTCCTCTGGTCTATAACCTCAACGTAGGCTATGACTTTGTTCCGAATGGAGGCGCCGTAACAACTACACGCGATATCGTGACCAAGGATTCCTGTTCAGACTGTCATGCCGGCAAGGGTATCGGCCATGCCGGTACCAATGTGATGGGCTGGCAAGTCGGGCGTAACGATCCCAGACTGTGCGTAACCTGCCATACCGACCAGATCAAGTTTTCTTTTGATAACTTCGCTGTCAATAACGGCGAAGCGCCGATGAATGCAGACGGCATAACCTTCACAGGTGGAGGCACAACCACTGCAGAAAAACGCGCCAAGAATGCGATTGTCGATGGCAAGGCAGTGGGTAACTACCCCAGCCTGATACACCACATGCATATGGGTGAAAACCTGGTCAAACAGAATTACAACTTCAACAACGATGCTGCCGGCGTGTTCAATGACAAGAAATTGCCGCAGATACCAAACAACTGCACCAAGTGTCATGACGGTTCGGCAACAAAATCGGATGGCTCGGTCAATACCAAGAAAACAGCAGACGGTGACAACTGGAAAAAATTACCTAGCAGTCTGGCCTGTGGCGCTTGCCACGACGGTATCAACTTCACTACCGGACTTGGGATAACTTTGGCTGACAGGGATGCTGATGTTGCTGCAGCGCGAGCAGTTGGAACAACAAAGACGGGTCATGGCGGTGGTGTACAGGCAAACGACAGTCTGTGCAATACTTGCCATACTCCAGCCAATATTGCTCTCTATCACGAGTCGACTGTTCCTACACTGAATAACCCGGTAGTCAAGACAGGTGTGAGCACGATTACTTACGACCTCGCAAGCGTAACCCTCAATGTCAGCAATCAGCCGGTGGTCAAGTTCCGCATCAACAAGGATGGAGTGCCGGTAACAGCACTTAATACAACGACAGCAAGCCCTGTTCCTGGCAGCTTCGAGGCAATTACTGGGCTGACAAGAGGACCCAGCTTGTATGTGGCATATGCAGTACCACAAGATGGTATTACCAACCCGGCTGACTTCAACGGCCGTGTCGGTGCATCGTTGAGCAACCTTCTCACCAGTGGCGCAGTCAACGCAGGTACTTTCAGCAATATAACAGGAACTGTTGGTGCCGGCGCCATCACCACTACGGATGCCAATGGATATTTCACGGCGACGTTGACGGGTCCGGCCGCAGGTCTTATCACCATTCCATCAGGTGCGAAAATGGTCACGGGTCTGATGGTTGGACGGTTCGAGCAAGTGGTAAATACCGTGACGGTGAAAATCAAGCCTATGCTGAAGACCGTTGTTGCCACGATTACGGGAAATGCGGGACGCCGAGTCATTGTAGCTGCGGCCAAGTGCAATAGCTGCCACGAGCAGCTGGGCACCAGTCCGGAGTTCCACAATGGCGAACGCAATGATCCAACCGCCTGTGCCATCTGCCATACACCGAATGAGATTAACGATGGCAATCAGACTTCAAACTATGGTTGGGCAGGTGCGGCCAATACCTACATTCATGGTATCCATGGCAAGAGCAAGCGGTCAGTTGATTTCAGATGGGCAGCCTGGG
>JBBQYH010000071.1:0-10730 GCA_038208855.1 Burkholderiales bacterium | reverse complement strand
GGTGGTCATTGGCGTCGGGATCAATATACAACTGCCGCAGGAATTATTGCAGCGTATCGATCAACCGGCCAGTGACTTGTCGCAACTTACAGATGCGTTGCCGTCGAGAAATGTTTTGTTGGCAACCGTATTGCGGGAGCTGGCTATCGTACTACGTGAATTTGCGAATTCCGGCTTTGCCGATTTTCGTCAGGAATGGGAAAATTATCATTTGTACCAGAATCAAGCAGTGCAGCTATTGCTGCCGGATGAAAAAATCGCGAGTGGTATTGTGCGCGGCGTAAACCAGGAAGGTGCACTATTGCTTGATACTGAAGTTACCGCAGACGGTAGGCGAGAAATACGCGTGTTTCATGCCGGTGAAGTCAGTTTGAGGAGGCATTAACATGCTGCTGTTTGATGCGGGCAATAGTCGCTGCAAATGGGTCTGGATAGATGGCGGAAGCCGGAAACTTCAGGGGGTGCTCAACAATGCGGATGATGACGCCTGGCATACATTGCGAGCAGAATTTTCCGCTTTAGCGTCGCCGCAGAAAATTCTGCTGTCTAACGTGGCCGGACCTGTGATGGAACAACGCTTGCGTGAGCTTTGTGGAATGTGGCAATGCCCGCTGGAGTTTATAAGCGCCAAGGCTGAGCAGTGCGGCGTGCACAATGGCTACGATAATGCCGCGCAGCTGGGTAGTGACCGCTGGGCGGCTTTGCTTGCCGCATGGGCGCTGCATCACGGCTCTTGCCTGGTGGTAAGTTGTGGCACGGCAACGACGGTGGATGCCTTGTCGGCAACCGGGGAGTTTCTGGGCGGCTTGATTTTGCCGGGAATGGATTTGATGCGGCATAGTCTAGTTGAAAAAACAGCGCAGCTTGATTTTCAAAATGGTGAAATTCAGGATTTTCCGCGCAATAGCACGGATGCTGTTGCGAGCGGTGTATTGTGGGCTAATATAGGTGCCATACAACACCAATACAAATTGCTGACAGCGCAGCATGAAGCAGTGTGCATATTGAGCGGCGGTGCTGCAAACCTTATCCAGCCCTATCTAGACTTGCAGGCAGATGTGCTGGATGATCTGGTGTTGAAAGGCTTGCAAATAATCGGACAGGGCTGTTAGTCAATGAAAAAAATAGAAACGGTGGCATGATGAAGTTGATATTTGGTTTTCTGCTATTTTTGAGCATTCTGTTGTTTTCATATCTACAGTGGGGTGGCATGCTGACCGGGGCCTCTAAAAGCGGCACATTGCTGGGTAATCTGAATGCTGAAAAAATAAAACTGCTGGAAATGCCGCCAGTCAAGGCTTCGGCTGTATTGCCTGTCCTGGCCGTACAATCAGCAGCTGCCGCAACTGTGCCGCTAAGCATTGCTCCTGCATCGTCAGCTGTGCCTGTGTCTGCACCAATAGCCAAACCGGTAACGCAGGTGCCACTGACTATGTTGCCTGTTCCGGCACCGAAATCCATAGCATTAGTCTGTGCTGAGTGGGGGGAGTTTTCTGGTCCGTATTTGGAGAGGGCCAGGAAAGAGCTTGATAATATGCAATTGGGAGGACGTCTTGCACAGCGTACGGTCGAATACAAGACCGGATACAGGGTTTATATTCCACCGCTTGCAAACAAGGCTGCCATTCATAAAAAAATTGACGAAATCAAGGCATCCGGGCTAGAGGAATATTATGTACTCACGAATCGTGGCGGTTTCAGTAACGCAATTTCTCTGGGCATGTTCAAATCCGAGGAAACGGCCAGACAATTTTTGGCATTTGTCAGGAAAAAAGGCTTTCGAACTGCAAAGATAGGCGAGCGCAAACAGACATTGAAATTCATTGTTTTTGAATTTAAAGGGCTGGATGACGGAAGTTTCACACATCTGGCAAAGTTACAAAAAGATTTCGTGAACAGTGAGTTGAAGAAAATCGACTGCTCCAAATAAACTGAAATTGTCCGGATGATTGACAGGCATGGCGTAAATCCGGAAAATGCGGCCTCCTTCAGGTGCGGATGGCAAAAACTGCCGGATTTCAGATAACAATTTCGCATCTTGATTTTTTGGGTGATATAGCTCAGGTGGTTAGAGCGCAGCACTCATAACGCTGAGGTCGGTGGTTCAAATCCACCTATCACCACCAATACAAAAAAACCAGACCTTAATACGTCTGGTTTTTTTTCATTTTTTACAACTTTGTAAATCCAATTTTTTTATTGTCAGGTATTCAGTGTGGTTTTCAGTTCCAGCTTTGCACCTTAATTGGGCTGTGTACACAGGATGTCTTGCTATTGGCCAATGCTAAAGTATATGTTTTGATTGATATTTGAGGCTATAATTTACAAAATAGTAATTATTTTAAAATAAATTCAGTAGAAACTGGATGTCAAAAAGGGAAAAACGATGAGTTTGAGGCTCAAATTTAATATTGTACTGATTATTGTATTCTTAATTGGTTTTGCAGCTGCCGGAATGGTTTCCAATAAGCTATTACACCAAAATGCCCGAGTAGAGGTTTTGACCAATGCGTCGCTTATGATGGAATCAGCCCTTTCAGTGCGCAAATACACGGTTGATCAGGTCAGGCCTAATCTGACCAAGCTGCAGAGTGCAGTATTTTTGCCACAGACAGTACCGGCATATGCTGCAACGGAAGTGTTTGCAGGTTTGCACAAAAACTTTGCCGAATTCACCTACAAGGAAGCTGTGCTTAATCCGACAAATCCGCGGGATAGGGCGACAGACTGGGAAACCGACATCGTGGATCGCTTCCGTCAGGGTGACAATTCTGATGAAATTGTGGGCGAGCGTGAGACGCCAACCGGCAGGCAGTTATATATGGCACGGCCTATACGCATTACAAATGCCGCATGCCTGGATTGTCATACCTCCGCAGATACTTCACCGCCGGCTATGATCAAAGTTTATGGACCGGCCAATGGTTTTGGCTGGAAACTTAACGAAGTGGTTGGCGTGCAGGTGGTCAGTGTTCCGATGTCATTGCCCAATCGCAACGCGGATCACTCTCTTGTTACCTTTATGTACTCCCTGGCGTTGGTGTTTGCTGCTGTATTTGTGGTTATCAACGTGATGCTGAGCCTGTTGATCGTTCAGCCTATACGCAAGATGTCCGCGGCTGCGGACAAAATCAGCACCGGCGATTTCACCCAGCCGGAATTTCCGGCCAAAGGTAGCGATGAAATTGCCGTGCTGTCCAGCTCGTTCAATCGCATGCGCCGCAGCCTTGAAAAAGCAATGCAGATGATAGACGACTGAATGTAATGAATATCAGCATCGAAACTGCCAAGGCTGAACCACAAAAAAATTCTCTGGCCCTGAAGAATGGCGAAGTTGTGCAGGAGTACACCATAATAGAGTCCCTGGGCGTAGGCGGATTCGGGGTTACCTATCTTGCTCGTGATGTGAATTTGAATCTTTCCGTTGCGGTAAAGGAATACTTTCCTGCTGACCTGGTTTGCCGTGCCGCAGATGGAAGTGTGCAGGTACTGGATGATTCAAATGAAGAAAGATTTCAGTGGGGCCTGGAGAGGTTTGTAGAAGAGGCGCGCACGCTGGCAGCTTTTCGTCATCCCAACATTGTAAGGGTGTTGCGTTATTTCATTGCCAATGGCACTGCTTATATCGTAATGGAATACGAGTCGGGCCATTCGCTTAAACACTGGTATCCGCTGCAGACAAGCTTTGACAATAAGCTGTTGCTGAAGCTTGTTCTGCCTTTGCTTGACGGTCTGGAATTGATACATGATGCCGGCTTTCTGCATCGCGATATCAAGCCCGATAATGTCTATATACGCGCGGATGGCAGCCCTGTGCTGATCGACTTTGGTTCTGCCAGGCGCAGTACGACAGATGATGATCTGACCGCAATCGTGAGCCCCGGTTTTGCGCCCTTTGAGCAGTATCATGCCCAGGGCAAGCAGGGGCCGTGGACGGATCTATATTCATTGGCAGCCGTAATGTACTGGCTGGTTTCAGGCAGCAAGCCCACCGAGTCATTGTCCCGACAAAAAAAAGACACCATGGTCCCAGCGCTGCAATGCGGACGCACCAAAGCAATCAATGCAACAGTCTTGAGCGCCATCGACTGGGCTTTGAATACCGAGGAAACCTCGCGCCCGCAGACAGTGGCTGAATTCCGGGCTTGCCTGTTGGGCGAAACAGACTTTGATTTGACGGTTGCGGCAGCTGTCCCGCCGCTAACAGGCAGGGAGGAAGATGCAACAGTGAAGGTGGCGGCGAAACCACAGCAAAAAGCGACTACGGTTGCGCACCAGGGAAACATGGTGTGTTCGGTACTTTTTCTCGACATCATTGCGTATTCCAAGGTGTCGGTACAACAACAGTATGAGATCAAGACTCTTTTCAACCAGCTGATACTTGCCAAGCTCAAGCCTATCGCCGAAAGTTCGCGCATCACGCTGGACACGGGGGATGGTGCCGGCATTTGCTTTATGGGCGATCCGGAGGAGGTGTTGCATGGCGCGATGGATATTCGCCGCGCCCTGGACGACCAGGATCGCATGAAGGTACGCATGGGTTTGCATATCGGTCCGATAAGGATACTCAATGACATGAATGGTCACAGCAATGTTATCGGCGACGGTATCAATGCCGCGCAACGGGTGATGAGTTTTGCCGATGAGAATACGCTGCTGGTTTCAAGATCTTTTTATGATGTGGTGGCATGCTTGTCCGACGAGGCCGCTTTCAGTTTTGAATATATAGGCGGGCAGGCGGACAAGCATGGCCGTGTGCATGATTTGTATTCAGTCAAGACGGTGGATGTTTGTGATATTGATGATCGTACGCTTCATCTGAAGAAACAGATTGTGCAGCCGGTTGCAGATATTCCCCAGGAAATTCTTCTGGATGTTGAAAAGGAGCTGGTCCAGCATCTCGGTCCATTGGCGCCTGTACTCATCCGCAAGGCGCTCAGCAAGGTCAGCAACGAACAGGAGCTACGCGAGCTTCTGGCGCAAAGCATAGTCGATCCTGTGCAGCGTGAACGATTCCGCAATAGCCATGCAAGCCGCTCCAGGGACATGTCGCATCTTCATACTTCGTTGTTGTCAAATTCCGGCGCGGTAAATTCAAAGACGATTGTCTCTTCACCAGCGGTAACTGCAAAAGATTCCGTGTCTTCACCGGTGTCGCAAAGCGGCACGACGCTGCACCCCTGGCTTGCACAAGAGGTCATTGCACAGCTGGAAAACATACTTGCACGCATCATAGGCCCGCTGGCGCGGGTACTGATTAAAAAGGAAGCACGCAAGGTCAATGATCTGGATAGTCTTTGCCTTGCTCTGGCGGCGCATATCGATGATACGCAAAGCCGGCAGCTTTTTTTGCAGGATACGTCAGCGTTGCGCAGCAAATCAGGCTAGTTCATGTGCGCGTGATACAATTCCCGGTTTAAGTTTTATTTAATATAATCAATTGGTTGAATATGGCTATTGGGCATAAACTTTCACTTGCTGTGCAATATGCCAGTAAAGTATCAAACATGCCGACACGTCAGCAATTGCGGCGTTGGGTAGGCGTTGCGATGCAACAGGATCTGCATTGCACCATACGTATAGTGGATGAAGTTGAAGGGCGCAAGTTGAACCGTGATTTTCGCGGCAAGGATTATGCAACCAACGTGCTGACTTTTGTCTATGACGATAGCCTGCCGCTGTCGGGCGATATTGTATTTTGTGCGCCGGTGGTGGAGCGTGAAGCCGCAGCACAGGGCAAGGAAACCGTAGCACACTACGCCCATCTTGCGGTGCACGGAATCCTGCATTTACAGGGTTTTGACCACCAAAACAATACTGAAGCCAGGGAAATGGAAGCGCTGGAGACTGCGCTGATGGCCAAATTAAGGTATCCTGCACCCTATGCTGTAACTAACGAAGTGTAAATGGACGAACCTGAAAGTAACAAACCCGGCTTATTAGAACGACTCTCCTCGCTATTGCTGCGGGAACCCGAAGATCGTGATCAATTGATCGCTCTGCTGCATTCAGCCTACGAGCGTAACCTGCTAGATGCCGAGGCGCTGGCCATGATGGAAGGCGCGGTGCAGGTATCAGAGCGGCAAGTTCGTGAAATCATGCTGCCGCGTTCACAGATGGATGTGATCGACATCAGCGAACCTCCAGAACAATTCATTCCTTTTGTCATCGAAACTGCACATTCCCGTTTTCCGGTCATAGACGGCAACAAGGACAATATTATCGGCATTCTGCTGGCCAAGGATTTGCTGCGTTATTACGCAGGTGAGGAATTCGAAGTGCGCGACATGTTGCGCCCTGCGGTATTTGTGCCTGAATCCAAGCGTCTAAATGTGCTGTTGCGCGATTTCCGCAGCAACCGCAATCACATCGCGCTGGTGGTGGATGAATACGGCGGCGTATGCGGTATGGTGACGATAGAGGATGTACTGGAACAAATCGTTGGCGAGATCAAGGATGAATATGATTTCAACGAGGACGAGGACAATATCGTATCAGTCGGCAAAGGCACCTGGCGTGTCAAGGCCGCTGCCGAGATTAAGGACTTCAACGAAGTGCTGGGCTGCAATTTCAGCGATGAAGAATACGATACCGTGGGTGGTTTGGTACTAAAGGCCGCGGGACAGTTGCCCAAACGCGGTGAACATTTCACAATTGAAAATATGATATTTACCGTGTTGCGCGTGGATAGCAGGCGTTTGTATGCCTTGCTGGTTGAGCACAAACCAGAACAGCCAAATGACGAGAGTGTCTGATTAGCTGCAGGGTGTATTGCTGATTTTGACTTAAAACTGCTCGTCGTCGCGCAAGTAGCGCCATTGCCCCACCGGCAATTTGCCGAGTTTGATCTTGCCTATCCGTACTCGCTTCAAACCGGTTACTTTCAGGCCTACCAGTTCGCACATGCGGCGTATCTGGCGTTTTTTCCCTTCACGCAATATAAACCTCAACTGATCTTCGTTCTGCCAGCTGACCTTGGCAGGCTTGAGTTTTTGTCCGTCCAGCGAGAGCCCGTGGCAGAGCATGTTGAGGCCGTTACCTGCCAGTTTGCCGATGACTCGTACCAGATATTCCTTGTCGATTTCCGAATTTTCGCCTATCAATTGCTTGGCAACCCGGCCATCCTGGGTAAATATGAGCAAACCCTGCGAATCTATGTCCAGTCGCCCGGCAGGTGCTATGCCCTTTAGATGTGCAGGATGGAAACGCAGTGGGGTTTTATCTTCCGTCCAGCGCGAGTTGGCGTTGACCAGAGCTATCGCGGGCGTATAGCCATCTTCAGCCTGGCCGGAAACATAGGAAATGGGTTTGTTGAGCAAGATGGTCACCTGGCTTTGCTGCTGGTCGGCGGCAACGCGATT
This sequence comes from Burkholderiales bacterium, assembly GCA_038208855.1. GTDB lineage: Bacteria > Pseudomonadota > Gammaproteobacteria > Burkholderiales > Gallionellaceae > 39-52-133. The sequence continues at coordinate 3,369 of JBBQYH010000071.1, read as the reverse complement.
TAGCGTGATTTTTTGTGTGGCATATATTTTGATACCCAGTTCGTTGACAGGTTGACCATCCACCAGAACAAGGCCACGTTCAATGTATGAGTCAGCTTCACGACGCGAGCAAAAGCCCTGCTCGGACATAAGTTTGGAGAGACGAATTTTTTCCATGGCTAAGAATGTTACTGTGATATTTTAAAATTAAAGTAGGGCATTAGCCCAACACGGGAAACAGGCCGCGTAATCCGCCGGCGATGAATTCTACGGCAATTGAGGCAAGTATCAGTCCCATCAGGCGTGTAAAAATGTCGATGCCGGTCCTGCCCATACGACCTTCCACCCAGGGTGCTATGAGAAAAGTCAGCCAGACACTGACACTCAACATCAGGATAATCAGGCTCATGCTCAAATAATGCATAAGTGATGCAGCCTTGTGTGCATCCAGAATGACGGTGCTGATTGAGCCCGGCCCGGCCAGTAGCGGGGTAGACAAGGGCACTATTGCAAGCATGGATCTGGACTCTTCTGTTGATATACCCGCGTCAGCCGGGGGCAACTCGTTCAGGGTTCCATTCAGCATTTTGAGCGCCATTATCATCAGCAAAAGGCCGCCCGCCAGCCTGAAAGCATTGATACTGATACCGAAAAATGATAGTACCGGTTCGCCAATAAATAAGGCAGTCAGCAATATAAGCAGCACCGTCAGTGAAGCGAGACGTCCGGTACGATTGCGTTGCGATGCAGACATGCCCACCGTAAACATAATGATGACAGGGATCATGCCTATAGGGTCCAGAATTGCGAACAGGCTGATGAATATTTTTGTGTATTCGGTAAATTCGAGCATATGAATCAATTCGTGATACTTGCACGGAATATAAAAGAGTTTTGCAGCAATAAAATATTAACGTCTTCAGGAAAACCTGTGCAAGGGATCAGCATGACGGAGGGTAGATATTCATGTTATTTGTTGAAAAATGAAAGTTTTTCCGAATCGCGGCAGGTATTTTCTCCCCGCCCAAACAGGAAGCCCTGGCCGCGGGAGAAGCCGAGTTGTGCGACTCTTTCCAGCACGTCTTCACTTTCCACGCCTTCGGCAACAATATCATAGCCGGCCTTTATGACCATGTCGGCAAGGTTTTCAACGATCTGGCTTTGACGATTGCCTGCAAACAGTTGGCGTATCAGGGTGATATCGAATTTGACGCAGTCTACAGGCATATTGGACAGATAACTCAGTGAAGAATAGCCGCTGCCAAAATCATCAAGTGCTATCTTGAAACCTTTTTGCCGCAGTTTGTTGAGTATGCTGGATGCCAGATGTAGCTGGGTAATCAGTGCGGTTTCCGTGATCTCGATGATCAATTTGTATATGTCAAGATATTGTGCGAGCCCATTGATTTTTTCAAGCACCAAGGGGTTAACTACGCCGGGACCGGATACATTGAAAGCAACTCCCTTGCCGGCAGGTATTTTATCGGCCTTGATATCTTTGCTTATACGGCCAAGTACAACTATATCGAATTCAGCTTCGAGACGACGTTCGGAAATGATAGGAAAAATGGTATAGGGCATGATCAAATTGTCGCCGTCACGTATGCGTACCAGTGCCTCGTAATAATCAACTTCTCCTGTGCTCAGATTGACTATGGGCTGGTAGTGCATTTCCATGGTTTTGTCATCCGCCATGACATTGAATACCAGATTGTTGATGCTGTTGGAAAACAAAATGTTGGTATTCTCGGACATGGAGAGGTCGTATACCGCGATTTTGCTTTTGCCCGGGCGCTTCGCGTGATACATCGCGACATCGGCCTGTTTGGGCAAGTTGCTCAGAGATTCAATATCGGTGCCAACGGCATAAGCCATGCCGGCACTGACCCGTACGGGCTCTTTTATATCCAGTTTGGTAAAGGCATACTGGCTTACCGCATCTACACAGCGTTCCGCAGTTTGCAAGGCAAGCGCTGCATCGACATCCAGAAACAGTGTTGCAAATTCATCACCACCCAGACGATAGAGCCTGTCGCCATGACGCAGGGTCTGTTGCAGTGTTTCTGTGATGGCTTTGATAACCTGGTCGCCTGTCGGATGACCATAAGTATCGTTGATAGCCTTGAAATGATCGCAATCAAATAAAATCAAGGCAACGCCCAGGCGGTGACCTGACGAAACAGCAAGCATGTGTTTCCAGTCTTCCTCGAAGCCGCGCCTGTTATAGACGCCCGTTAACGGATCATGATGGGCAAGTTGCCATAACTCGTCATTTTTCTCGTTCAGACTAAAGTGCATTTCTTCAAGTTTGTTCTGATAATCGTTCAGCGAATTGCGCACTTTTTCAAGCTCTGCCAAAGGCAGACCCTTGGTGTAGTTTTTGGCCAGAAGTCCGCCCTGTCCCTTGCGCAGGGCATCAATATGCAATGACAAACGGCGCAATGGTGCGGATAAAACAGAGGAAAGCAAAAGATAAAAAAGGAAGTACAGCGCTATCATGCTGAACAGGATTTGTCGCTGGAAGCGCTCTATTGAAGTAGTAAGCGCGATATTTTCCGTGTTGGGTATCAACTCGAACTGTATACGTGAGAAAAGCTGGTCGAGCGGAACACTTTCCATCTCGGCAATATTTAGCTGCAGGGTATTTATATTTATAAAATAGTAACGTTGCTCGCTTTTAATCGCCTTGAGCATGTCGAGTTTTAATCCCGCATAACCCAAAATGGAATGAGCCTTGCCAGCCACGGAGGTGACAGGATAAAAGGCGTACAGAAAATAACCATCGTCCTGATGCATGACGAATTTTCTGATATAAGGTTTTGTAAGCACCTCGGGCATATCGCCTATGGTTTCGTCGATTAGCGATTTGCCATTGTTTGTATAAAGCTCGATAAACTGGGAATATTTTGGCAGTGCAGCGCCGGCTATCATGTTCTTGTCACGCCAATACGCGTAGGCAACCGGGTTGAAAAATTGTTGCCGGATCTCGTTCTGCCGCACAATGTTATGTACTCCGCTGTTTACCTCGTCCAAGATGTGATCGATGGCAAAGTGTATCTCTTCTTGTGCAAGCTGGCTGTTGCGCTTGTGCGCTTCCTTGCGGATGGAATCCACCTTGTATTGCATACCCCAGCCAAGTAAGCCGAAAGTCAGCGACATCAGGACGATGAATATAAAAGCGTAAGCCTTGATGGTGAAAGGCCAGAGGTGCTTAAGTCTGGAGTAAATGGACATCATGTCAATTGGGTCGCAATGCGCTTGAAGTTGAATGTAAAGATTATTGCAGGGACAAACGCGTAGGACTTTGCAAAACTATGCTGCGTTTGCGCCAAGGTATGAGTTTTAAGCAAGAAAATCATGTTGCTGATTCTGGCAGCTGTTGTGTCAACT
>JBBQYH010000070.1:0-10838 GCA_038208855.1 Burkholderiales bacterium | reverse complement strand
TGGTCAAAATTATCGTGATCGTTGTACCGCTGATGCTAGGCGTAGCTTATCTGACCTATGCTGAAAGAAAAATACTTGCTTACATGCAAGTGCGCGTGGGTCCGAATCGCGTGGGTTATTACGGCTTGCTGCAACCCATAGCGGACGGTATCAAACTGCTGTTCAAGGAACTGATTATTCCAATGCAGGCAAACAAATTCCTGTTTGCGATTGCGCCGGCGCTGGTGTTGGGGCCAGCTCTTGCAGCCTGGGCTGTGGTGCCTTTTTCTGACGGCATGGTGCTGGCTAATATCAACGCGGGTTTGTTGTTCATACTGTCGATGACGTCCATAGGTGTGTATGGCGTGATCATTGCCGGTTGGGCGTCCAACTCGAAATATGCTTTCCTCGGTGCGATGCGTTCTGCCGCGCAGATGGTTTCCTATGAATTGCCGATGGGCTTTGCACTGGTATGTGTGTTGATGGCGGCGCAGAGCATGAACCTGACCGACATCGTGCTCGGGCAGCAAAGCAAGGCCGGTTTGTTTGGCTGGTATTTCGTACCGCTGTTCCCGATGTTCATCATCTATTTTATTGCGGGCGTGGCCGAGACCAACCGCGCGCCGTTTGACGTGGCCGAAGGCGAATCGGAAATCGTGGCGGGCTTCCATGTGGAATATTCAGGCATGGGCTTTGCGCTGTTCTTCCTTGGCGAATACGCCAACATGATTTTGATTGCCGCGTTGACCTCATTGTTCTTCCTCGGAGGCTGGCTGAATCCATTTCACGGCTGGCCAGTGCTGGGCGGATTGACCGAGTGGGTCCCCGGCATGGTCTGGCTGCTGGGCAAGATGTTCTTCATTCTGTTCGTGTTCCTGTGGTTCCGTGCCACTTTCCCGCGCTATCGCTATGACCAGTTGATGCGTCTGGGCTGGAAGATACTGATCCCCTTCACCTTGATCTGGGTGGTAGTGGTGGCGGCCTGGATGCAAACACCATACTGGGTATGGTCGTCGGTGCAAGGATAAATTATGAATAAAATCAAATACTTAGTTAAGTCTTTATTCCTCTGGGAGTTGCTCAAGGGCATGGCATTGACCGGGCGCTATATGTTTGCGCGCAATATCACGGTGCATTTCCCCGAAGAAAAAACCCCGCAGGGCTTCCGTTTCCGCGGCCTGCATGCGCAGCGCAGATATGCCAATGGAGAAGAGCGCTGCATCGGTTGCAAGCTGTGTGAAGCGGTGTGTCCGGCGCTGGCAATCAAGATTGAAACCGAGGAGCGTGGCGACGGTACACGCCGTACCACGCAGTACGACATAGATATGGTGAAATGCATCTTCTGCGGTTTCTGCGAAGAAGCCTGCCCGGTAGATGCCATTGTCGAAACGCGCATTCTGGAATATCACGGCGAAAAACGCGGCGATCTGTATTACACCAAAGAAATGTTGTTGGCAGTGGGTGACAAATACGAGGCGCAAATCGCCAGGGACAGGGCAGATGATGCCCCGTACCGCTAAATATTGAGCCTACTCAGGGATATTAAGAAATGGCCATGAATCTTGAAACACTGATGTTTTACCTCTTGTCTGCATTGACTATATTTGCGGCTTTGCGCGTGATCACCGCGCGTAACCCCGTGCATGCCGCCTTGTTTCTGGTGCTTGCATTTTTCAGCACGGCCGGGATCTGGATGTTGCTGCAAGCGGAATTTCTGGCCCTCACCCTGGTGCTGGTGTATGTCGGTGCGGTGATGGTGCTGTTCCTGTTTGTAGTGATGATGCTGGACATCAATATGGAGAAATTGCGCATCGGTTTCTGGAAGTGGTTTCCCTTTGCCGTGGTACTGGCTATTGTTTTGCTGGTGGAAATGGTATTTGTGCTGGGCTCCGGGCAAACCGCCGCAACCGGTACGCAGATTGCGGCCCATGCGGCCAATTACAGCAACACCAAAGAACTGGGCAGATTGATCTACACCGATTATGTGTTTGCTTTTGAACTGGCCGCAGTAATATTGTTGGTGGCCATCGTGGCGGCTATCGCGCTGACCTTGCGTCATCGCCAGGGCACCAAATCGCAAAACCAGTCGCAGCAAATGCAGGTCAAACGCAATGACCGCGTGAGGCTGGTATCTATCGCCTCGGCATCCAGTGCCGACGCTATAAAGAAATAATTCAGGAGTCAAGTATGCTGAGCTTAAGTTTGTCTCATTATCTGGTGCTGGGTGCTGTGATGTTCACCATCAGCATCGTGGGCATTTTTCTAAACCGCAAAAACCTGATTGTGCTGCTGATGGCCATTGAACTGATGCTGTTGGCAGTCAATACCAATTTCATCGCTTTCTCGCATTATTTGAATGATGTGTCCGGTCAAATATTCGTGTTCTTCATACTAACCGTGGCAGCGGCCGAGTCAGCGATTGGCCTTGCAATCCTGATCGTATTATTCCGTAATCTGCGTACCATCAATGTTGACGATCTTGGAAGTTTAAAAGGCTAAAGCTCGCTAATGAATAATATGCACAATTTATATCTGCTGGTTCCGCTTGCGCCTTTGCTGGGTGCAATTATTGCCGGTCTGTTCGGACATGTATTAGGTCGCACCTGGACACATCGCGTGACCATATTGCTGGTCGCTGTGTCCTTTGCGGCCTCGGTGGTCATTTTCAGAGACGTGATGGCGGGTAATATTTACAACGGTACGGTCTATCACTGGATAACTGCAGGCACTGTCAGTATGGATGTGGGTTTCTTGATTGACCAATTGACCGTGATGATGATGCTGGTGGTGAATTTCGTTTCGCTGATGGTGCATATCTACACCATTGGTTACATGTCGGAAGACAAGGGCTATCAGCGTTTCTTCAGTTATATTTCGCTGTTTACCTTCTCCATGCTGATGCTGGTGATGGCAAACAATTTCATGCAGCTGTTTTTCGGCTGGGAAGCGGTGGGACTGGTGTCCTATTTGCTGATTGGATTCTGGTTTGATCGCCCCACGGCCATTTATGCAAACCTGAAAGCCTTCCTCGTCAACCGTGTGGGCGACTTCGGCTTCCTGCTCGGTATCGGACTGATCCTGATGGTATTCGGCACGCTGGATTACAGAGCGGTCTTTGCAGCAGCCAGTACGCATGCCGGTGTGCTGGCACCTATCGCCGGCATCTATGTGGATACACTGACTGCAATCTGCATCCTGTTGTTCATCGGTGCGATGGGCAAGTCGGCGCAATTCCCGCTGCATGTGTGGTTGCCGGATTCGATGGAAGGCCCGACACCTATTTCCGCCCTGATCCACGCGGCGACGATGGTGACCGCAGGTATCTTCATGGTGGCGCGCATGTCGCCCTTGTTTGAACTGTCCGATACTGCCCTGTCTTTCGTGATGGTGATCGGCGCGATTACCGCCCTGTTCATGGGTTTCCTTGGCGTTATCCAGAACGACATCAAGCGCGTGATTGCGTATTCGACCCTGTCGCAACTGGGTTACATGACGGTTGCACTCGGTGCCTCGGCTTATTCGGTTGCCGTGTTCCACCTGATGACGCATGCGTTCTTCAAGGCCTTGCTGTTTCTGGCAGCAGGTTCCGTGATCATCGGCATGCACCATGATCAGGATATCCGCAACATGGGCGGCTTGCGCAAATACATGCGCATTACGCACTGGACTTTCCTGATCGGTTCGCTGGCCTTGATAGGTACACCTTTCCTGTCCGGCTTCTATTCCAAGGACAGTATTATTGAAGCGGTAGGAATGTCGCATCTGGCCGGCTCCGGCTTTGCCTACTTTGCAGTTGTGGCAGGTGTGTTTGTGACAGCCTTCTATTCTTTCCGTTTGTACTTCCTGGTATTCCACGGCGATGAAAGATTCGGCAAAGCTCATGCACATCATGATGCTCACGACCATCACGGTCTTGCGCCCGGACAAAAACCGCACGAAACACCGTGGGTGGTGTGGGCACCGCTGGTTGCGCTGGCGATACCTTCCGTGCTGATCGGTTATTTGACGATCAAGCCCATGCTGTTTGGCGATTATTTTGGCAAATCAATTTTTATAAACATCGAAGCGCATCCGGTGATGGAGGAGTTGAAGCACGAATTCCACAGCTCATACACCATGGCAATGCATGCCCTGACCTCAGCACCTTTCTGGCTGGCGCTGGCAGGGGTGGTAACCGCCTGGATCTTCTATCTGAAAATGCCGACTATCCCGGCCTGGATCAAGAGAAAATTCAGTTTTATTGATACCGTGCTGGAAAATAAATATTACTTTGACCGCTTCAACGATTGGTTCTTTGCCGGCGGCGCGCGCCTGCTTAGCCGCACGCTGTGGAAATTCGGCGACGTGAAAATTATCGACGGCTTCTTTGTAAACGGCACGGCAAACATGATAGGAAAATTTGCAGGCGTATTGCGTCGCTTGCAAACGGGTTACATTTATCACTATGCATTTGCAATGATCATTGGCGTTTTTGTATTGCTCACTCTAAGACGCTGGCTGTAAGCAGCCAGTCATAAAAACCTAGGGATATAAAGCATGATTTTTGGATTTCCACTTTTAAGCGTCGCCATCTGGTTGCCGATTTTTTTTGGTGTGCTGGTTCTTGCCACCGGAAATGACCGCAATGCGCCTGTCGCCCGCGTTATTGCACTGCTCGGCGGGATAATGGGTTTTCTCGTCACCCTGCCTCTGTATGCCGGTTTTGACAGGCTTACCAGCGCAATGCAGTTTGTTGAATACTTTGACTGGATTCGGCATTTCAACATTCATTATCATTTGGGCATAGACGGCATCTCGGTATTGTTTATCCTGCTGAACAGCTTTTTTACCCCGTTGGTTATATTGGCCGGCTGGAAGGTGATTGAAAAGCGTGTGGCCCAGTATATGGCTGCTTTCCTGATCATGTCGGGTATTGTGAATGGTGTGTTTGCCGCACTGGATGCCATGCTGTTTTATGTGTTCTGGGAAGCCATGCTGATTCCGATGTTCCTGATCATCGGCGTATGGGGCGGACCCAATCGCGTATACGCAGCAGTCAAGTTTTTCCTGTATACCCTGCTCGGCTCTTTATTGATGCTGGTTGCATTAATCTATCTTTACAAGCAGTCCGGTGGCAGTTTCGCGATACTCGATTACTACGACTTGCCTATCCCCAGGATGGAACAAATTCTGATATTTGTTGCGTTCTTCATGGCGTTTGCGGTGAAAGTGCCGATGTTCCCGGTGCATACCTGGTTGCCCGATGCACACGTGGAAGCGCCAACCGGTGGTTCTGTGGTGCTGGCAGCCATTATGCTGAAAGTAGGCGCTTACGGTTTTCTGCGTTTCTCCATCCCGATAGCGCCGGATGCCAGCCACGAGTTGGCCTGGGTGATCATTGCGCTGTCGTTGATCGCTGTGGTTTACATTGGCCTGGTTGCCCTGATGCAATCCGACATGAAAAAACTGGTGGCTTATTCATCCATTTCTCATATGGGTTTTGTGACCCTGGGATTTTTTATCTTCAACACTTATGGAATAGAAGGCGGGCTGCTGCAAATGATTTCGCACGGCTTTGTTTCCGGTGCACTGTTCCTTGGCATAGGTGTGCTGTATGACCGTGTGCATTCCCGTCAAATTGCCGACTACGGCGGTGTGGCGCACAAAATGCCGGTATTTGCCGCGTTCTTCGTATTGTTCGCGATGGCAAACAGCGGTTTGCCCGGTACCAGTGGTTTCGTTGGAGAATTTCTCGTTATATTGGGCGCGATACAGGCCAATTTCTGGTACGCCTTGATTGCCGCCACCACGTTGATTACGGGTGCTGCCTATACCTTGTGGATGGTCAAGCGCGTATTTTACGGCGTGATCAGCAACGATCATGTGGCGCACCTGAGCGACATCACGTTGCGCGAAAAAGTGATTTTTTCCATTCTTGCCGTTTGTGTGCTGGGCATGGGTGTATATCCGCTGCCATTCAGCGACATGATGCATGTGTCCGTGCACGATCTGCTCGCCCATATCAGCTTCAGCAAGATACCGGTGAATGTAAATTGATCTCAAGCAAAACCAGTTCAATTATATTGAGCCTAAATTTAGTGAGGAAGTCATGACTTATTTGTCCACTCTGTGGCCCGCTTATGCAGAAATGTTTCTGCTGGTGATGGCTTGTACCATACTGATAGTGGATTTGTTTGTAACAAACCAGCGTAAAACATTCACATACATCCTGGTTCAGTTGACCCTGTTGGGACTCTTTCTGATTACCTTTACAACTCATAGAACAGGTGTGGAGCACCTGTTCAACAACATGTTTGTGGATGACCAGATGTCCGATGTGCTGAAGATGTTGAGCTATATCGCCATTTCCATGGTGATGGTTTACTCGCGTAACTACCTGCTGGTGCGCGGCTTGTTCACCGGCGAATTCATGGTGCTTACCCTGTTTTCGCTGCTGGGCATGATGGTGATGATTTCCGCCAGTCATTTTCTCAGTATGTATATCGGTCTGGAACTGATGTCGTTGAGCCTGTATGCAATGGTTGCCTTGCAGCGTGATTCTGCAACTGCAACCGAAGCGGCAATGAAATACTTTATCCTGGGCGCGCTCGCTTCAGGCTTGCTGTTGTACGGTATGTCCATGCTTTATGGTGCAACGGGTACGCTGGATGTGCATGCAGTTTCCGTAGCGATCCAACACGGTGTGCCCAATCCCAATCTGCTGGCCTTTGGTCTGGTATTCATCGTGGCGGGACTGGCTTTCAAGCTGGGTGCTGTGCCATTTCATATGTGGGTGCCCGATGTGTATCAGGGTGCACCCACTGCAATGGTCATGGTGATAGGCACTGCGCCGAAATTGGCGGCATTTGCCTTTGTCATGCGCATACTGGTGGATGGTCTGCAACCCATGATGATCCATTGGTCGGCCATGCTGGTGATACTTGCCGTGCTGTCGATGGCATTGGGTAATGTCAGCGCCATTGCACAAACCAATATCAAGCGCATGCTGGCTTACTCAAGCATCGCCCATGTTGGTTTTTTCCTGCTTGGCGTGCTTAGTGGCGGCATTGGTGGTTATAGCGCCTCGATGTTTTATATAGTGATTTATGCGCTGATGAGCCTGGGTGCATTCGGCATGATCACATTGCTGTCGCATGAGGGATTTGAGGCCGATACGCTGGATGCCTTCAAGGGCTTGAACCAGCGCAAGCCCTGGCTGGCCTTCATGATGCTGCTGCTGATGTTCTCCATGGCGGGTATCCCGCCTACCGCAGGGTTCTATGCAAAATTTTCCGTGCTTGAGGCCATCGTAAACACCGGACATATCGAGCTTGCTATCATCGCAGTCCTGTTGTCGTTGATAGGCGCTTACTATTATTTACGTATCGTGAAACTCATGTATTTTGATGCGCCTGAAAGTCATGAACCCATTCGTATTCAGGCTGACAACGGCTTGCTGATTTCACTAAATAGTTTGGCAGTGCTTGCCCTGGGCATCATGCCCGGATGGTTGATGACCGCTTGTGCTGTCGCAGTGCAGAAATCATTGTTGCAATAGATATGTTTTTTACAAGAATAAACACTAATACTCTCGCTGCGGCGGGAGTATTTTTTTGCCTGATGCGCAAAGCCAGTACGCCATCATAACAATATGATTATATTTAATATAATATGGATCTAAAAGAAACTCAACTGGACAGCTCTCTATCCTACGACGGCGATTTTCTGAAGGTGCGTAAAGATAAAGCGCGTATGCCGGATGGTAGTGTCAGCTCAAGAGAATACATCACCCATCCAGGTGCCGTGGCAATACTCGCCTTGCTGGATAACGGCAAGTTGATCATGGAGCGCCAGTTCCGATATGCCCCGCGGCAGGAGTTTATTGAAATCCCCGCAGGCAAGATTGATCAGGGCGAGGACATCCTGTTGACCGCGCAGCGTGAGCTGCTGGAAGAAACCGGTTATGTGGCCAAGGAGTGGAGGCATTTAACAACCGCATGGCCATGTATCGGTTATGCCGATGAGAAGCTGGAATATTTTCTTGCTCGCAGTTTGACCCATCAGGGTAGCCAGCTGGATGAAGGTGAATTTCTTGAGGTGTTTGAGCTAAGCATCGAAGATGCGATTGATTGGGTAAGACTGGGGAAAATCAACGACAGCAAAACGATAGTCGGATTGTTCTGGTTAGAGAAAGTACTTAAGGGTTGGCAGAGTTAATAATTTTATAAGCTTGTTTTGAGGTGATATATGAATTCAATTAAAGTGGGCAGTGATACCTTATTTATATTGCTGGGCGCGATCATGGTGCTTGCCATGCATGCCGGATTTGCCTTTCTTGAGCTGGGCACCGTGCGCAAGAAAAACCAGGTCAATGCCCTGGTAAAAATCATCACTGACTTTGCCATCTCCACACTGGCATATTTTTTTATTGGTTACAGCATAGCTTACGGCGTGAATTTCTTTACTGGCGCCGAACATCTGGCTGACAAAAACGGTTTTGAACTGGTCAAATTTTTCTTTCTCCTTACATTCGCAGCCGCCATTCCAGCCATCGTGTCGGGCGGTGTTGCAGAACGTGCGCGCTTCAATCCCATGCTGCTTGCAACCTTCATGCTGGTGGGATTCATCTATCCCTTCTTTGAAGGCATTGCATGGAATCATCGCTTCGGCATACAGGGCTGGCTAGCGACGAACTTTGGAGCAGAATTTCATGATTTTGCCGGTTCGGTAGTGGTGCATGCAGTGGGTGGCTGGATTGCTTTGGCAGCAGTGTTGCTGCTTGGCGCCAGGCGTGGACGCTATACAAAGGATGGCCGTATGTCGGCACATCCGCCGTCCAGCATTCCTTTCCTGGCGTTGGGTGCCTGGATACTCACCGTTGGCTGGTTCGGATTCAATGTGATGTCCGCACAGGAAATAGGCAAGATCAGCGGCCTGGTTGCTGTCAATTCATTGATGGCGATGGTGGGTGGGACACTCGTTGCGCTGTGGGTGGGCAAGAATGACCCGGGCTTTGTGCATAACGGCCCATTGGCAGGCCTGGTAGCAATATGTGCTGGCTCAGATGTCATGCATCCACTGGGTGCGCTGGTGACTGGAGCAGTTGCGGGCGGATTGTTTGTGTGGATGTTTATACTCACACAAAACCGCTGGAAAATTGATGATGTACTCGGTGTTTGGCCATTGCATGGATTATGCGGTGCATGGGGTGGTATTGCCGCCGGCATATTCGGCATGACTGCACTTGGCGGTATCGGTGGTCTGAGTTTTATGTCACAGCTTATCGGTACCTTGCTGGGGTTGAGTATTGCTTTTATCGGCGGATATATCGTTTATTTCCTGATAAGCAAAACATTGGGGATAAGGCTTAGCGAAGAAGAAGAATTCAATGGTGCGGATCTCAGCATACACAAGATTACTGCAACGCCGGAGCGTGAATCTGGCTGGTAAGTGCAATAATTGTTTCGTGGCAATAAAGTCTTGAACATGACAATAAAGTCTTGAATACGCCAAAACACTAAAATAATAAAGTTTTGAACAAAAGTTTCATTATGAACCATCGACTCCTTTAGAGGATTGATGGTTTTTTTTATTGTTATGGCAGATGTTCGGCCTGAGCGGCCGTTTCCGATGGATCGCTAGAATGTCCGCTCTGCGGAGTGAAGCAGACGGCACGAAAACGCTCTCATGTACTGTCGCCCAAGCGCACTATATATTGTGCGGTCATATCCAATACTAGTTAGCCTACTTCATCCAGCTACTTCTGGCTGATTTCATTTTCGATAAATACCGCCAAGGTTCGATAAGCATGTTCAACAAGGAAGCAGTCTCGCTTAATGGTTGGGTTCTTTCCCCCATGAAATAAGTTATTTCGTGTTGGCGCTGATTGATATTTGACCGTTTTAGGATAGTTCGCTGGTTTATGTTTGACCAGAAATCCAAGCATAAAACGTTTGTTGATTATGCAATTACCCTGGCCAATTTTAAACCAGCACGGGTGGTCAATTTAAACCCAGCGCCAACACATAGCAACCAGATCGGTCTTGAATTCAATTGAATGGTTGCGGCGATGGCGTGCAGGTAGAACGGTAGTCATAATAGTGTCCACTAATAATTGGTGGACACTATGCTCCTACATCGAGAAAGTTGGTTCAATGTGGGGCGGCTGGACGCTTACTTGCAACATACCCAATACGGCCAACTTCTGTGCCAACACCACCGCTCAGTTCACGGTCTTCAAACCTTGAATTGCCTCCAAGCCAACCATGGCCTTGATTTCTGCACTAAATATTTTACGTTTTGTTCCGCTCATCGCCCGTTTCCTTGCTCTACGGACTACAGCTTAAACTACTGTCTCAAATTTGGGGTTCACTATAATATACGCTAAAGATACTTGAGTACGATTAACTATACACTTTGGCCTAGATAATTTGGCCTATATTACAAATCAGGATTTGATGTCAGATTCTGTAGGATTATTATTTCAGGCGATTCAACTAAATCATCACACTATTTGCACTTCATCCTGGGATCCATGGATGTACACACTGCGGTGATGAAATAGGCATTACTGGAGGGCATACATTGCATTCACAGTTTATCTGAAATAAATATGAAAATTAAATGGATTGGTGATGCCTTACAATAGTTGAACTACAGACCTATATCGAACTGCTAGACGGGTCAATGTATTTAATGATCTGATATTAGAAATCTCATTATTGAGAGAAACTTACATGTCACTAGTGTCCGGTTAAAAATCGAACAAATTTAGTTGGTTATAAAAATTTGTCTGTTCTGGAACCAGCACACTGCCTGAGAAGGCTTGTGATAACTGGGTTTTCTCAAAAACAGATACCGAAAGAATCTGTAACAAAGTG
>JBBQYH010000069.1:0-11050 GCA_038208855.1 Burkholderiales bacterium | reverse complement strand
CCCGCGAAGGCGGGGATCCAGCTTGTTGATTTGACTGGATTCCCGCCTTCGCGGGAACGACATAAGTGACTTATTCAGCACTTCCTTAACAATTACTGACTAAACTGAAGTGGTCTAATGAAACTAAAATCCTGCAATTATTGATATTCCCTTAATTCATGACACACTTGCCGTCATCCCCGCGCAGGCGGGGATCCAGCAAAATACAAATGCATTTTTGCTTTAAATCCGCTGGATTCCCGCCTGCGCGTGAATGACAGGGTGAGGTGTTTGTTTATTACCGTGTTCATTTTAAATGGCGAGCTTCTGTCTTCAATTATGGAAAGCTCAATAATATGTCTTGTACCTGCCCACCTTGAGCAACAATATCAACCTAATATCATGAGCACCGGTTTCATGTAACAATGTATACATGACGCGTTAGATCAGCCCGGCAGTATATTAAACAACAGAGGCGCCGCAAAAAATATGGCACGTGCAACACGCAGAAGCATTTTTCACATCCCCTTCGGCCTGCTGGCCATCTTCAGTTATGTTACTGCAGCCCATGCCGCAGCGGAAACGCTGGATAGCCGCGCGCAATCTGTCTTTGCGGCCACCAAAGATGCCGTCGTGCAAATTCGTGTATTGCTCAAGGGCAGCCAATCGCAAAAAGGGCTGGGCTCGGGATTTTATGTGAGTGACGATGGCCTTATCATCACCAATTATCACGTCGTGTCTGATAACGCCCTGGAGCCGCAAACCTACGCGCTGGAATACCTCGGCAAAAATGGCGAGCGCGGTCCGTTAACTTTATTGGCGGTAGATGTGCTGCATGACCTGGCCCTGGTGCAGCGCAAGGGCGGGCATGCGCCGTGGCTCAAGTTTAATGTTGTGCCCACCGGCAAGGGAGAAATTCTTTATTCGCTCGGCAACCCCAACGACCTCGGCCTTTCCATTACCGAAGGCGTCAACAACGGTCTGCGCGACCATTCTTTTTACGAGGCCATACACTTTACCGGCCCCATCAACCCGGGCATGAGCGGCGGCCCCGTGGTTAATCTGGCGGGCAGGTTGGTGGGGGTTAATGATGCCACCATGGGTGAGTCGCGCGGCTTTCTGGTGCCGGCGCATTTTGCGCAAGCGCTAATACAACGCTGGCATGCCAAACCGGAAATCCCCGCTGCCTTCACGCCAGAAATAACGCGCCAGTTAAAAGAACACTCCGCCGCCATCGTGGCGCGCCTCACCAGCAAACCGCTGCCCACCCAGCCCGGTGAAAAATATACCGTGCCGGATGCGGCGGATGACTTTATCAGCTGCTGGGGCAATGAACAAAACGAAGCGAAATATTTTTATAAAGTAAAAAACTACGTCTGCTTTGGCGATGCCCGGGTGTATGTGGGCGACGGCATTACCACCGGCCGCGTGATGTATCTCACCAAGCTGTTTCAAAGCAGCACGCTGGATGCCATGCGCTTTGGCCGCGTGCTGGAGAAAGACGAATTACCCGCAGACACCATGGACGACAACACCAAGCGCAAGCACTACAGCAAATACAGCTGTGAAGAATCCATCGTCAACCTGAGCGGCCTCAAGGTAAAAGCCGTGGTGTGTCTGCGCGCCTATAAAAAATTCCCCGGCCTGTTTGATTTCCGCTTCAGAGCCACCACCCTGCGCCCAACAAACAAAAAAGATACCGAGAAAAATGCCGTGGTCTACCGCCTGCTGTTAACCGGCGTCACCCATGAAGATGGCCTGCACATGCTGGCCCACTATATGGAGGCCATCAAATGGAACGACTAGCCTGGCTGGAAATTTTGGACCGGCATGGCGATGTCAGCAGCCGCCATCCCGTGCATGCCTGGCCGCTAAAAATAGGCCGCGCTTACACTAACGACATCGTGCTGGATGACCCGCACATCGCCGCCCACCATGTAGAAATTCGCCCCGCAGACAATGGCAGCTACCATGCCGTGGACTTGGGCAGTATTAATGGATTCTTCAATAAAAACAACAGAT
The DNA here is from genome assembly GCA_038208855.1 of Burkholderiales bacterium. Lineage (GTDB taxonomy): Bacteria > Pseudomonadota > Gammaproteobacteria > Burkholderiales > Gallionellaceae > 39-52-133. The sequence goes on along the minus strand of JBBQYH010000069.1, from coordinate 9,049 downwards.
TAATACAATCAGAAGCGCAAATCAGCGCAGACGACGTGCTGCGCATAGGCCAAACGCAAATAAGAATCCGCCCGCTAAATTATGCCGTGGCCGCCGAAACCCGCGTGCCGCAAAGCACTTGGCTGCGCACCTGGCGCGGCCTGCTGCTGGGCGTAGCACTGTATGCAAGCACCTCGCTGTTAAGCTCGTGGCTGGATTTTGATCGCAGCGAAAGTTACAACCTCATCTTTAAATCTTTCTTCCAGGATATTTTATTTGTGCTGGGCTGGGCGGGTGTATGGACCCTGATCAGCCGCGTGCACACCGGCCGTGCCAACTTCGTCGCCCATGCCGCCGTGGCCTATCTTGGTTTTTGGCTGGTGTTTTTCCTCGCCAACACCGCGGGCTACGCAGGCTTTATGTTTGATGCAGACTGGATGCAAACCCTGTTCAACCTGCTCATCATCCCCGCCATGATCCTCTTCTTCTATCAGCACATGCGCCTGATAAGCCGCGCCAGCCGCACCCGCCTGGTGGTTATCGTCACCCTCGTCAGCGTGTGCTTGTCCGCCATCTATGTCATCAACGACAAACTCAGTAACGATAACAACATGGACAGCATGAACTACCTCAGCACCATAGGCCCGCCCGCCATGCTGCTGGTGAAGGGGATTTCGAAGGAGGAATTTATCAAGCGGGTGGGTGAATTGAAGGTGAAGATGGAAGAGTAGGGTAACGGGAATCTATATTATATCTATTTGATTTTATTTAATTAAATTTATTAATGCATTACCATTGTGTGGCGTATTAACAGCAGAAAAAACCAGCAACGATTGCATCGAATCAAGTTAATATTCGGCGTTATATGTAGGTGTTAATTAGAGGGTGTTATGGAGCAGCTTTATGCCAGCACATCAGTGAGCATCAGCGAGTTAAAGAAGAATCCTTCCGCCATTATTCAAAATGCGGAAGGATTTGCGGTGGCCGTACTTAACCATAATCGCCCTGCGGCGTATCTGGTTCCGGTTGCGACATACGAGGCAATGATGAACCTGTTGGATGACCAAGTGCTGGCGAGGCTCGTTAAGGAGCGGCAAAACGAAGCAACCGTTAAAGTTGCGCTGGATGACCTATAAGTTTGAAATAAAACTTCCGCGCTGAAGGAATGGAAGAAACTGGATTCACCGCTGCGCGAACAGTTTAAAAAGAAACTGCTTGAACGACTAGACCAACCCCACGTTGAAGCGGCAAGGTTAAGTTCAATGCCGGATTGCTACAAAATAAAATTGCGTGCAGCCGGTTAACGGCTGGTGTATCAGGCAGAAGACAAAACCGTCACCGTCATTGTGGTGGCAGTGGGCAAGCGTGAAGACAGCGCGATTTATCTGGCAGCAGCCAAACGAATAAAATGATTGAAGGTAAAAGTTAAACGGAGTCAGAAGAGACATTTGCCGTGTGTAATTAAATACCAGTGGTATTAGTGCTATTTTTATTATGTTTTTAACCTTATAAATTCACATCTGTATCGTTGTCGGAGGTTTGGTTTGGCAATTCTCATTCCCAGTCTAAATACATGCCTCTCGCGTATGACTGGAGGTGAGCGACGTTTTGCACAACGCCTCGAAGCCAAGCTGGAAGAAGATTATCTACTTTGGTACGACGTACCCGTCGGCCCCACCAACAGTCATCCAGATTTTATTATCCTTCACCCGCAGCGCGGCATTCTTATTCTTGAAGTAAAAGACTGGAAGCAAGACACCATTCACAGTGCGAATAAGCAATCCTTCGAGCTGTTGCTCAGTACTGGCATCAAGACCGTGATAAACCCTCTGGAGCAGGCCAGGCAGTACGCACACGCAGTGAGCAACGTGTTGCAAAAAGATCCGCAGCTAACCATTAACAGCGGCGCAAAATCTGGCCACCTTGTTTTTCCCTGGAGCTACGGGGTGGTATTACCCAATATCATGCGCAGTATCTTTAACTCATCCGGCCTTGGTGAAGTCATAGAGCCCAGCAGAGTAATCTGCCAGGATGAAATGTTTGAAAGTGTTGAAGTGGATATGTTTCAGCAACAACTTTGGGATATGTTCACATACAAATTTCCCGGTAAGCTATCACTGCCACAGCTCGATCGTATACGCTGGCACATGTTTCCCGAGGTAAGAATAGCAGCCCCTGAATCGGGAAGCCTCTTTGCAGGCCAAGCACAAAGCGAAATGGAGCTACCCGATATTCTACGTGTCATGGATTTGCAGCAAGAGCAATTGGCACGCAGCCTGGGTGAGGGCCACCGGGTTATTCATGGTGTTGCAGGTTCGGGCAAGACATTGATACTTGGCTACCGAGCGATGCATTTGGCGCAAGCGTGTGTCAAGCCGATTTTAATTCTTTGCTACAACACCTCGCTTGCAAAGAAACTGCGTGGAATCATGGCTGACAAGGGCTTGGGGGACAAAATTCTCGTCTACTCATTTCATGCCTGGTGCAGTAGCCAGCTACGTGCTTACAACGTTGATACGCCCAAGAATGAAGGAAACGATGATGCATTTTTCAGCAGCATGGTAGACACGCTTATTCGGGCAGTTGACCGCAAGCAAGTGCCCTCTGGCCAATACGATGCGGTTCTAATCGATGAGGGGCATGACTTCCGCCCCGAGTGGCTCAAGCTAGTGGTGCAGATGATAGACCCCAGAAGCAATGCACTGATGGTGCTATACGACGATGCACAATCAATCTACGAGCACGCCAAAAAACAAAAAGTCAGCTTTAAAAGCCTAGGCATACAGGCACAAGGCCGCACAACCATTCTCAAAATAAACTACAGAAACACACAAGAGATACTGCACGTGGCAGCCGCCTTTGCCAGGGAATTGTTATCTGCTGAAGAAGCAGAAGAAGACGGCGTACCAACAGTACAGCCAATGAGCGCAGGCAGGCACGGCACTCAACCCGTATTGGTAAACCTGCACTCGATGGATGAAGAAACCTTATGGGTGATCAATCAACTGAAACAAGAAAATCTCAAGGGCACAGCGTGGCGAGACATGGCGATCTTGTATCGCAGCTTTTATCCGGCAGGCCAAGCAATGGAAAATAGACTCAAAGTGGCCGGCATACCCTACAGCAGCAAAAAAGATGTTAAATTCACTGAAGATCAAGACACAGTAAAGCTAATCACCATGCACTCATCCAAAGGATTGGAGTTCCCTTTTGTTGCGATACCAGATGTCGGCTATATGCCTGATGAAGAGGCTGCAATAGAAGATGAAGTTCGCCTGCTCTATGTTGCAATGACGCGCGCAACCGATAGCTTAATCATGTCCAGCCATCGAGATTCGCCCTTTACGCAAAAACTGCAGATGGCAGTGAGCGGCTGATAAAGTGTTCAAAATCTGTTTTGGTATGCCTTGGTTCTATCGGATTGATAAAGCGCGGGACGTTATAGAGCGAGCGTGGCTGGAGTAAAGGCCATTTATACGTTGAAATCTGTTACGATTTATTGCCAATTTGCATAGTAGTAGCATATCGAGGACGTAGCATTACGCTTGCAATCAAGTGGTACTTTGATGACGACTAGTATGAAGTAGTGAAACTGTGACCCAATAGTTTTTCAATTTACGAAATGAAGTATGCTTGATTGCCGATAATAGGATAATAATGATCGAGACCAAATACCCACTTATTTTGCATGAGGATGCTTTTTACGACTTCTTTATACCTTACCACCATCCAAAAGCCCGACACGATATTTGGGGAGGAATTGGGCTTGAGACATTTGGAGAAGATTTTGATCTTGTTCGTACTCTCGATGAAAACTATGTATGGTCAGTTGTTGAGAGTGGTTGTGATTCTGATCAATGGATTACTCCGGGGATTCATTACGTCAACCGGGTTTGTTATTTGGTCACTGAAAAACCGCATAATGGATTGGCTGTCGATTTTCGAGTTCCTCATAATCTTCGATCTCTTACTCCTTTAGGTCTTAAAAGGCAGATAAAGAAACTTGAGCGAGCAATGCTCAATACCTTAGCATCAAAAACATGAATCTCCAGCCAATTAAAGGGAAAAGATGAGTAGTACGTTGCCACAAGGGCTTTATGATCGTCTTATTTACTCTGATGAAGCCGCACATCTAAAGACGCTAGCTGATGAACACTGCGCGTTGATTGACCAACCTTCACGTATACAACGGCGCGAGCATTTGATCCATGAAATTACGTCTCGGTTACCAGAGCTTCTTGATATTGTTACTAACTCGGCTGAGGGAAATTTGGAGCAATCCCGTGCCGAATTAAAGTTGATTGCACATTTATTGCGCGAAGCACGCTTAATTGCAAATGACGATTCAGAATTGCGTGTTCTGGCTGATCCACTGCAAGTGTTACGCGCACTTCATCCACCGAATACCCCACCCTCCTTGCCACTGACTGGTTTGCGGCGACCTTGGCTATTTACCTCAGCACGTAGTGATCCGTCACTGATTGGTGAATTGCGAGCAGAACTCGGGGGAGTGGATAGTGTAGATATCCTTGTTAGCTTCATCACTTGGAGTGGGGTACGTAAAATAATCGATGTACTAAAGCTTGCAACTGCTCTAAATGCACAGGGTTTCCCTCGCACGCGGTTCCGGATTTTAACTACGACTTATATCGGTGCAACTGAGGTTCGTGCAGTCGATGCCCTTGCAGAATTGCCCGGTGTTGAGCTTCGAATTTCATTAGATGGAAGGCGTACCAGACTCCATGCAAAAGCTTGGATGTTTCATCGAAAAACTGGATTTGGTACTGCATTTGTTGGGAGTGCAAATTTATCGGAATCAGCACTAATTAGTGGAATTGAATGGACCGTAAAAATAACAGAATCTTCTGATCCGGATTTGTTTTTGGCAGCAGGGGCGCACTTCGAAACACTTTGGAACGATGGTGAATTTCAACTATATGATCCACGTGATGAACAGCAACGAATAACACTGGCTGAGGCATTGACCGAACAAAGGCGCAGGCCAGGTTCTAGCAAGGAAAACGCCGAGCCAATAGCAATCCATACATGGTTTGAACTTCGCCCTAAAGCATATCAACTGGAGATGCTTGAACGTCTCGCATCAGAGCGTCTTCATGGGCGGTGGCGGAATCTCGTGGTTGCAGCGACTGGAACTGGGAAAACAGTCGTTTCAGCCTTTGATTATCAACGACGTTGTCGCGAAGAAGGAAGCCCACCACGTCTACTGTTTATTTCCCATCGCATTCAGATTTTGAAGCAAGCGATTGCGACTTTCCGGCAAGTGCTGCGTGACCCAGCATTTGGTGAATTATTAGATGGTAATAATGCGCCAACACAATATGAACATTTATTCGCTACCATCAATACAGTGCATAGCCGAAATTTAGTGGCGCAATTAGGGGTAGATTATTGGCGCGTGGTGATTGTAGATGAAGCACATCATCTTCCAGCAAATACATTTGATCAATTCATTCGATTGGTGCGACCACAATTGTTGCTTGGGTTGACTGCGACACCAGAGCGAGCTGATGGTCAAAGTTTAAATGCTTATTTTGATGCTAGGCCTGATGGTTCACCTGCTGTATCCCTTAGGCTATGGGATGCGCTTGATCTACAGCTGCTGTCGCCTTTTGAATACTATGCAACAGCAGACGAGACTGATCTCTCGCAAATAAAATGGAATAGATCAGAAGAAACAGCTCAACTTGATGCACTGATATCCAGCAATGAAGTGCGCAGTCGGATGATTATCAATGCTCTGCAACAATATGTGTCGAATTTGAACGAGCTTAAAGGGATTGCATTTTGTGTCAGTGTAAATCATGCACAATTCATGGCGGATTGGTTTGAAAAATCTGGCTTGCCTGCGCGTAGCCTTGTTGGTGCAAACACAGCAGAACAGCGTGAAGATGCAATAAAAAAGTTGCGTTCAGGGGAAATAAAAATTATATGCACCTGTGATTTATTCAATGAAGGTGTCGATATCCCAGAGATCAATACGCTTTTGCTGTTGCGACCTACGCAAAGCCCGGTAATTTTCCAACAGCAAATCGGTCGTGGTTTACGTCTTGCAGAAGGAAAAAATAGTTGCCTTGTTCTCGATTTTGTTGGTCAGTACGGTGAAGGCTTTCGTTTTGATACTTTGCTTAGGTCTATCACAGGGCTTACACGGGTGGAGTTAAAGCGTTCGGTAGAAAATGGTTTTGGCTTGCTACCAACAGGTTGTCATATTCAGTTTGATCGAGTTGCTCACGAGAGAGTTCTTGCCAGCTTGCGCTCAGCTTTGAAACTAAATGCAGTTCGTCTGCGGCAAGAATTAGCTTCTTGGGCGGCTTTGAGGGCGGGGCAGCCAATAAGGTTGAAAAATTTTGTTCGTGAAAATCAATTGGACATTACGGATATTTATTCAAATAACAAGTCTTGGACTAGCTACAAACGGGATGTAGGATTGCCTGTTCCACCAGCTGGTGTGCGCGAGGATGCCATGTCGCGCCGCATGGGAAGTATTCTGCACGCCAATGATCCTGCCGTGTTGGCTGCATGGGTGAACGTGCTCACAACCGGCGAAATTGATTCTCGTCGGGTGCAGATGCTTGCATATCAAGTTTTAGACAAGCGAGAAGATTTAATAAGCCCGGCTGGATTTTCGGAATTGATGCAAGAACATCCTGCATTACGCGATGAATTGATTGAGCTTGTAGATTGGTTACAAGAGGAAAGTACAATTAGCTCTCAACACTTAATAGGTATTCCTTCAGATTGGCCTTTGAATCTCCACGCACGTTACCAGAGACGTGAGGTTCAAGCGGCAGTTGGTCATTTGTCACCCAGTTCACGCCCATTATTCTTTGAAGGCTGTTTAGTTTTGTCCGATAGGAAGATTGAGTTGCTGTTTGTTACGTTAGATAAGCGTGAAGGGTTCGCAGAACAATTGCAATACCACGATTACGCAATAAATCCTGAATTATTTCACTGGCAAACGCAAAATCGTGCTGGGATAAATAATGCGTCAGGGCGCAGGTATATTGATAGTCTGGACAACGGATGGAGCTTTCAATTATTTGTGCGTGAGAATAAGGGCAGCGCTTATATTGCATTAGGTGCTGTTACTCTTGAGCAGTATGAGGGTGATCGCCCTATCTCAATCGTATGGAAGCTGCAGCAGGTTATGCCAATCGAAATATTTCGGCGGTTTAGTGTATTAAGGGGTGGTTGAGCAAGAATGGTTATACCCGCCCCAGCCAATTCACAATACCGCTTTTTTTGTAACACGTTGATTATATTTAATTATTATAAATTAATGAATTGGTGCCCACATTATGGCTAGAAAGAAGAAGCAAAGCACGTATGAAGATTTGATCGACATTGTTGCAATGTTGCCGTGGTGGGTAGGTGTGGTTTTGGCGGTTTTGGCGTATTTTATTTTGCATCACTATGCAGCAGCGACTGTTGCACCTGCTACGGGTGTGGCAAATTTGGGTGCTAACGCTTCAGCACAAATTTTTAAAATGATCGCTACTCTTGGTCAATACATATTGCCTTTGGGTTTCCTTATCGGTGCAGGGATGTCTGCATATGGGCGCACCAAACGTACTAACTTACTTGCTGACGTAGGCAATAGCGCTTCAGTGTCTGCATTGAACGGTATGTCATGGCAGGAATTTGAGATGTTGGTTGGTGAGGCATTTCGACGCACGGGCTACAAGGTATCAGAATCGGGAGGTGGCGGTGCAGATGGCGGCGTTGATATTGTATTGAAAAAAGATAACGAGATCTTTCTAGTTCAATGCAAGCAATGGAAGGCATTGAAAGTAGGCGTGTCAACTGTACGTGAGTTGTATGGTGTGATGGCAGCAGAGGGCGCAGTGGGTGGATTTGTGGTGACCTCGGGTACTTTTACGCAGGAGGCAAAGACCTTTGCGAATGGAAGAAATATTGACCTGATTGATGGCTCTGATTTGAAGAAGATTATCAGTGAAGTTCAGCAGCCTAATGTGACACAGCCTGTGAACAAATTTATATCATCTGCAGTAGTTGCACAGCATTGCCCGAAGTGTGGCGGCGCGATGATTAAACGAATAGCGAAGCAAGGTGCAAATGCGGGTAATAGTTTTTGGGGTTGCTCAAATTACCCGCAGTGTCGGGGTGTCATCTCAATTGAATAATAGAAAGCGTGTTCGATTCAAATAGCGACGGAAATTAACACTTGAAACAGCAATTTTCTTAAAACTCTGATAACCATCCGTAGCATGACTTCTGATCCATCTTGGTTATGCTTGGTCTGCGCTTCGAGAATATGTTCAAGATAATCCGGGATGCGAAGCGCGTCAGATTTTCTCATACCGTTGGAAATACTAGGTTCAGGCCTTACATTTGACATCATTGACGCACATTATTTCGAGCGCATTTCGTTCGTCATAAAACTTGCAAAAGGTTTTATGTCGCCGCCCACGCTTGCCGCTTCTAGTGCTGCCATATATTGGTCGCGGCTTTTCATGCGCACTATCGTCCAGGGGTAACCACCTGAGGCCAGCATTGCATTCATCAGGAAGCGTCCAATTCGTCCATTGCCGTCAAAGTAGGGATGGATAAATACAAAGAGGTGGTGTCCTAATACGGCACGCACAGCAGGCTCTGGTTTATTCGCAAGCAGGTTGAACAGCATTTCCATTGAGTCTGCCAGCGCTTCACGGGGCAGTGGGGTGTGCATTGAATTTCTGATGAAAACCGGCCCATTGCGGTATCCGGCTAATTGGTGCGGTTCAATAATGCCTGCGGTAACGGAGGGCGCGAAAAGTTCTTCATACCACTGGTGATGTGCGCTTTTTGCGATCTCACCCGAATTTTTGCCTGACAAAATTTCAGCAAGGCTGGCTTTGACTGACTGGAATGCCTGATAGTAGCCACGCGCAGCGAGTGCGCAGTACTGGGGTCACCCATTAGCCTCCCTCAGTCAATAGCACAAACAAAATACTCGCCAATAACCGCGATACAAATTTACTGCACCGGCCATCACTTACCTTTTGCAAAACGGTTTGTCGCGCCCTTTGCCTCATCGTGTAGCTGCGTG
>JBBQYH010000068.1:0-11129 GCA_038208855.1 Burkholderiales bacterium | reverse complement strand
CCACGCCCAGCCAGCTTTCCCAGCCGTAGGAATAATCGGCAATGGCATGAAATTTGGATTCGCTTTCACTCAACGCATTGATACGCTGGTTGATTGCAGCCGACATGGTATTGAAGGCAAAAGACAGTTGACCGATTTCATCCGAGGTGTTGACAGACAACTGCACATTGAAATTTCCCGCGGCCACCTGTTCGCTGGCGCGTGTCAGCAACACCAGGTGGCGGGTTAACCAATAACCTATCAAGGCAAGCAGAAGCACAGACAGGCCAATTTCGGCAGCGGCTATAAGCAGGCTCTGCTGCAATAGTTCATGTTTGGCGTCAGTCAGAAAACCAGTGGTCATGCCATAACGCAATTCACCATATTTCTGCCCGGCAATGCTGATGTCCACTTTGGTATCGAAGTAGCCATCATCGGTATTCAGATCCATGTCAAGTTCTGGCGGGGCGCTACGACCATCCCAGTTGTTGGATGCAATTATTTTGCCGTTGTTGTCGAACACCGCCAGATATGCAATACCGTTGCGGTTCTGGATTTCATTGAGGATTTCCTGCAGCGTGCCATAGTCGCGCTGGGCAAGCGGACCGGACAGCGCGGCATTCAACAGCGGTTGAATTTCCTGCGTCCTGGCAATTCCCTGCCTGTTCAGATTGTCATGGATCAGCCGTACGCTGTTGCTGACCAACAGGGTCAACATCACAACTTCGACGATTACACTGGCGATGAGAAGCTTGAAGCGCAGGGACTGGCGAAAATTGGTTTTTTTCAAAGCGCTACAGTCTCCAATGGCAATCGGGTGGTTTTCAATTTGAAGTATTCAATAAACGATTGGATTCCGCAATATAACTATCCAGGTTTTGCATATCATTGTCGGTAACAGGGATCATCTCTCCAAAGTGAGAATTGCTGATGAAGTTTTTTCCTTCATTCGTTTTTAGTTGAAAATTTTGCAATATCCTGGTAATTTTAACTCTATCAGATTTTGAAATACGCGGGTGGGTCAGAATAATCAAATTGCTGAATTCTCCCGCATCAAGCAACAGTTTGACTGAGTTCTGTACATCCCCGGCCATCTGTTTGATTACCACTTGAGCGGTTATGGCTGCCATAGCTTCACCATTTGATATGGACAAGATTGCGGAAGTAAACGAAGGCACGTCCAAAATTGTATAGTCAACGCCTTCCTTCAATCCGTTTTCCCGCAGACTTTTTATAGCCACAATGGCTGCCAGCGATAATTTATCCGGTACTGCTATCCGCATACCCCGAATATCTTGTAGGGTTTTGATCGGACTGTTGCTGCCAACCATAATCAGCGCTCGTCCATTTTTTTCAAAATGCAGCACGGGTTTGAAATGGTCATCTTTTTGCAAAATGCGGGCTACGTGAGCCGCACTGATGACCAGGTCATAGTCACCTTTCTTCGCATTCAGGAAAAACTGCTTGAATCCGTTTGCGGTATAAATGTGTACGGGTTTGCCCAGCACTTGCTCAAGATATAGCCGCATGGGTTCATAACTTTGCACCAGAACGCGTGCGCTCATATAGGGAACCACGCCTATTTCCAGAGATGCTGCTTCATTATTATCTTTTGCGGAAACCGCTAATGCAAGGAACGCCAGTGTGGAAAAAAAACATATTCTGTAAAAATTATGCATCATGAAAGTCGCCTTGTGAAATAATTTTTCCGCCTATCAGGGTGAAAGGTGGATTGTTTATGGCGCATGTGCCAATAGTCGTCTGGTTTCGGGAATATAGCGATCCAGAGATTTCATGTCATTTTCTGTAACAGCAACTATGTCGTCAGCATGAGTGTTACTTAGTATCTGTTTGCCCAGGACTGGATCTTTGGGCATCTTGAGTAGAGCCTGTTTGAGCAAAAAGGTGGTATTTTTCCCCAGTCGCGGATGGGCGAGTATGACTATTCTGAGGGATACCCCGGCATCAATGATGGTTGTAACCGAGTCGCTGAGTTTCTTGGGCATCTGGGCAATTATGCCCGATGCGGATATGGCCGCTGAAGCCTCCCCCTTTTGAACTGACAATATTGCCGAGATGAAGGTGGGCACTTCCTGAATGATGAAATCGGAACCTAATTTCAATCCAGCATCGCGCAAGTGATTGAATGCAACGATGCTGGATAAAGACAATATATCAGGTACGGCAATTACCTGATTTTTAAGGTCTTTTGTTGTTTTGAGCGGGCTGTTTTTTGCGCTCACAATCAAGGTGTGACTGAGTGATTTAAAACGTGCCACAGGTATGTATTGCTGGTCCAGTTCCAGTATCCGTGCAAAATGCGCTGCAGCAAGTACCAGGTCATAGTCGCCATGCTGTGCATGCAATAAAAACTGCCTGAAGTTGGTAGCGGTATAGATTTTTACCGGTCTTCCCAGTGTATTTTCAAGGTATAGCCGCATGGGCTCATAACTCGTGATGAGTACACGCGGGCTCAAATACGGAATGATGCCTACTTCCAGTGGTTTGATAGGGAGGGCATTACTGGCGGCGTACGCAGTTACAGTCGATACTGACAATATTGCAGTCAGAGCGAATGTAATCAGTTTAAGCATTCATCCCCCGTCATCATCATTTTAGGATGTTATATTTGTCACAGCTCTGCGTCTGCTTTTCAAGTACAACGTGCTGTTATAACTGCTGGTTATTACTATGATGTTGACGCATTCTACCATTGGAAATGTGCGCATGATGACAGATTTCACTGCGCATGTTTCTGCACAATGTATTCGCTCCATGCCCATAATTGGCGAGCCAGGAGGAGGTCGCCTGCCTTGTCTGTCGGGCTGGCGGTGCTACGGTCGAAATATTTTCCGGTAATACCTTTAACTTCGGGCGAGGACGCAAGGTATGCAGGGGTAAGCGCGCCCTGCGATACGTCATTGCCGGCCATGCTGAACGCAGCGTGCAGTAGTTTGGTATTGATCACGCCCGGATGCAGGCTGTTGGAAGCCAGCCAGGGTTCGCGCCTGGCCAGCTCCTCGGCGAACAATTTGTTGGCGAGTTTTGAGTTGGCATAGGCCTGGTAGGCATCAAATTGTGCAGCACCATTCATGTCGGTCACATCGATTTTACCGCTGCTGTGCACCATGGAGCTGACAGTCACTACACGCGGGTCGGCCGATTTTTTCAGCAGTGGCAGCATTAAACGGGTGAGCAGGAAGTGTGCAAGGTGATTGACGGACAACGTCATTTCAACACCATACGCAGACTGGCTGTACTGCGTCATGTAAACCCCGGCATTGTTGATCAGCACGTCAAGCTTGGGTAGTTTTGTTAGCAGTTCGTTAGCCATATGCGCCACGGCCTTCAAATCAGCCAGATCGGCACAAGCGGTGTGCAACAAGGCATTGGGTGCGCAGCGCTGAATCTCATCACGGGCACGCAGTCCTTTGTCAGCATTGCGTCCATGCAACACCAGCTCATGTCCCTGCTGAGCCAGTTGTTTTGCCGTTTCCAGGCCGATGCCGTCGGTTGCGCCGGTGATGAGTATCATAATTTGTCTTGCAAGAGCTGTCGGGCACGTTCAAGCGCATTGTCCAGATTGGCCGTGACATTGTCCATGCCCAGTTCTATGAAAAAACCAGCTTGGTACATCAAAAAATACGGTTGTGTATGCGCGCCGCTGAGGATGAGATGTTTGCCGTTTTTGCGCAGTTTTTGCAGCATGGTTTGCAGGGTATGCAGTGCGCTGGCATCCATGCTGATGACTTCATCCATTTTCAGTATCAGTACATCCGGCTCGTTGTGCTGCTGGTGCAGTATGGTTTCCAGTTTGTCGGCTGCGCCGAAGAACAGTGCACCGAAAACGCGGAAGATCATTACCCCTGGCGGTACAGCCTTGCGCAGCAGAGTTGCCTCGCTGTCGTCGGCGTGCGGTGATTCTTCCGACACGCTGACATGGGTGAGAGCGGTAATGCGGCGAATGAAAAACAATACCGCCAGCACCAAGCCCACTTCCACCGCCACGGTAAGGCCGAACATTACGGTAAGTGCAAAGCTGATCAGCAGCACGGCGCTGTCGCTGGCCGGATATTTGCGCAGGGTTTTGAAGGCTTCCCACTCGCCCATATTGAAGGCAACCACCATCAAAATGGCAGCCAGTGTGGCTAGCGGAATATTTCTCGCCAGCGGCGCAGCAACCAGCACGATGACCAGCAGCGTAAGCGCGTGCACCATGCCGGATACCGGGCTGTTGCCGCCGGCGCGTGCGTTGGTGGCGGTGCGCGCAATGGCGCCGGTGGCGGGAATGCCGCCGAAAAAGGGCGTCACGATGTTGGCGATACCCTGCGCGACAAGCTCCTGATTAGGATCGTGTTTATCGTCTATCATGCCGTCTGCAACGGTGGCGGAAAGCAGCGATTCGATGGCGCCCAGCAGCGCAATGGTGAGGGCGGGAGAGAACAGGTAGCGCAGCGTGGCAAAACTGAATTCCGGCATCTTGAAGTCCGGCAAGCTTTGCGGAATACCGCCGAATCTTGTGCCTATGGTCTCTACTGGCAGCTTGAACAGGGCAACTGCCAGGGTGCCCAGAATCAGCGCCACTATAGGTGAAGGCAGGCGTTGCGACCAGCGCTTGGGGTAATACACGATCAACAATATGGAGGTGATGGCTAATGTACTGCTGAGCAAATCAAAACTGGGCAGTGCATGGTAAAGCGACGCCAGTTTTTGCGAGAATTCGGCGGGAATATTTTCAATCTTCAGGCCGAGCAAATCCTTGACTTCACTCAGTGCAATCAGCACTGCAATGCCGTTGGTAAAACCTATCACCAGCGGGCGCGGGAAGAATTTGATCAGGCTGCCGAGCTTGAAGATACCCATCAGCAGCAGCATGAAACCGGCCATGATGGTGCAGATCAGCAGATTGGCCAGACCATATTGCATCACGATACCGTACACGATGACGATGAAGGCACCGGTGGGGCCGCCGATTTGCACGCGCGAGCCGCCGAGGGCGGAGATGATGAAACCGGCGATGATGGCGGTAAAGATGCCCGCTTCTGGTTTGACTCCGGAAGCAATGGCAAAAGCGATGGCGAGTGGTAGGGCGACAATACCGACGATAAAGCCCGCGTTCAGATCGGCATACAGAAGCTGTCGGTTATAACTTTTCAACGTGTCAAATAATTTGGGGCGGAAATACGACGAAAATTTTACCGAAAACAATTTATTCATACGGGCTGTGTCAGCACCTCCAAAAATTGATATTTACAAATGTAACCTGGCTATCCAAGGCAATTTTCTACTTGATACGCATGCCCGGTTGCGCACCTTCATCCGGGCTGAGGATGAACAAGCCGGGTGTTTCACCCGAAGCCGCCAGCACCATGCCTTCTGACAAGCCGAACTTCATTTTGCGCGGTGCCAGATTGGCCACCATCACCGTCATGCGGCCCTTGAGTTTTTCAGGATCATAGACTGATTTGATGCCGGCAAAAACCGTGCGCGGGGTTGCCTCACCAATGTCCAGCGTCAGTTTGAGCAATTTCTCCGCACCTTCCACATGTTCCGCATTGACGATCTTTGCCACACGCAGATCGATCTTGCTGAAGTCATCAATTGAAATTGTAGGCGCGACAGCGTCAACTTTTGCTCCCTCGCCCTGAAAGGGGGAGGGTTGGGGAGAGGGTGTATGTTGCTGGGCTTCCGCATGGCGAGTTGGAGAATGCGCTGTTTGAGGAGCCGGTTGCATGTTTTCCTGATTTGCTGCCACCAATGCGGTAATTGATTTCGGATCGATACGTGTCATCAGGTGTTGATAGTTGTTGATGCGATGGCCAAGTAATGCTTCGCTGACCCCATCCCATGTGAGCGGCCCGATATTGAGAAATTCCTCTACCTGTTTTGCCAGCATCGGCAATACTGGTTTGAGGTAGAGCGTGAGCAAGCGGAACAGATTGATGCTGATGGTGCAGGCCTCATGCAATGCGGCCTCTTGTCCATCCTGCTTGGCCAATACCCAGGGTGCCTTGTCGTTGACATATTCATTCGCCAGGTCAGCCAGGCGCATGATTTCACGCAAAGCTTTGCCGTAGTCGCGGTCTTCGTAGCATTGCGCAATGATCTCACTGCGTCCGGTAAATTCGGCGATCAGCGTGGAGACACTGGCGTCTTTCAATTGCTCGGCTGATGCAAGCTTCCCGTCAAATTTTTTGCTGATAAATCCGGCGGTGCGGCTGGCGATGTTGATGTATTTGCCGATAAGATCGCTATTTACCTTGGCCACAAAATCATCGAGGCTGAGATCGAGATCTTCCATCGTGCCGTTCAGTTTTGCCGCGTAGTAGTAGCGCAAGTATTCGGTGTTCTTGATGTGTTCCACATAGCTGCCGGCGGTGATGAAGGTACCGCGTGACTTGGACATTTTTTCACCGTTGACGGTGAGGAAACCGTGCGCAAACAGTTTGGTCGGTGTGCGGAAACCGGCGTGCTGCAGCATGGCGGGCCAGAACAGCGCATGGAAATATAAAATATCCTTTCCGATAAAGTGATACAGCTCGGCCTCCGAGCCCTGCTTCCAGTAATCGTCGAAGTTGATGCCGGTCTCGTTGCACAGCTGCTTAAAGCTGCCCATGTAGCCTACCGGCGCATCCAGCCATACGTAAAAATATTTGCCCGGCGCATCGGGTATTTCAAAGCCGAAGTAGGGTGCATCGCGCGAGATATCCCAATCCGTGAGCTTGTTTTCACCCTCTGTACCCAGCCATTCCTGCATCTTGTTGGCCGCCTCGGCTTGCAGCGTGCCGCTGGTGGTCCACTGCTGCAAAAATTTCTGGCAACTGGGATCCGAGAGCTTGAAAAAATAATGTTCGGAAGCACGCATCACCGGCTTGGCACCGGACACTGCCGAATAGGGATTGATAAGGTCAGCAGGGGCATAGGCGGCACCGCATACCTCGCAGTTGTCGCCATATTGGTCCTTGGCATGACACTTGGGACATTCACCCTTGATGAAGCGGTCGGGCAGAAACATTTCCTTGAGCGGATCGTAGAATTGTTCGATGGTACGCACTTCAATCAGATTTTCGGCCTTCAGCTTGTTGTAAATCGCATTGGAAAATTCGCGTGTCTCGGCTGAATTGGTCGAGCCATAGTTGTCGAAATTGACATGGAATGCATCAAAATCCGCCTTGTGTTCCTTGCCTACACGTGCAATCAGTTGCTCGGGTGTGATGCCTTCTTTTTCAGCGCGGAGCATGATGGGGGTGCCGTGGGTATCGTCCGCACACACATAGTGGCAGCTGTTGCCCTGCATTTTCTGGAAACGCACCCAGATGTCGGTCTGGATGTATTCAACCAGATGCCCGAGGTGGATGCTGCCGTTGGCATAGGGCAGTGCGGAGGTAACGAGAATTTTTCTGGGTGCTGTTTTCATGCTGCGGGTCATGTGCCTTGTTTAGATCAGGGTTGTGTTCAAGTGCGCTATTGTAACAAAGACACGGCAGTCCTGAATGACTACAGCCGCCTCAAAAGTACGGTTTTGCTTTGCTTGTATTCAGTAAAATATGGGCAGGCAGGATGAAAACAATGTGCTGCATATGGGAATAGCATGGAGATATCCTACTCATTTAGTCGGATATTGGGTAGAATCACGGTTTACACAAAAATATTCACACTCAAGAAATATTCAGGAGATACAAATGGCTTTTACAGATGCAGATGTACAAGGTGCTTTGAAAACATTGATCGATCCAAATACCAAAAAAGATTTTGTGTCGGGCAAATCCATCAAGAATGTCAAAGTGAACGGTAACGATATAACGCTGGATGTGGTACTGGGCTATCCGGCAAAAAGCGTCTGGGCAGAAATCAAGGGCATGGTTGAAGCGCATCTGAAAAAATCCCTGGCCGGTGCAGGCAAGGTAGAAGCCAATGTCAGCAGCAAGGTGGTATCGCATGCGGTGCAGCGCGGCGTGAAACTGGTGGATGGCGTGAAAAACATTATTGCAGTGGCCAGCGGCAAGGGCGGTGTGGGCAAATCCACTACCGCGGTGAATCTGGCTTTGGCCTTGGCTGCGGAAGGTGCGCGCGTGGGTATACTGGATGCGGATATTTATGGCCCGTCACAACCCACCATGCTGGGGATCAAGGGTTCGCCGGTATCTAACGACGGCAAAAACATGGAGCCGATGATAGGCCACGGCCTGCAAGCAATGTCTATCGGTTTTGTTATTCCCGGCGATGACCAGGCTATGGTCTGGCGCGGTCCGATGGTGACACAGGCGCTGGAGCAGTTGCTGAGCCAGACACGTTGGGACAATCTGGATTACCTGGTGGTCGACATGCCGCCGGGTACCGGCGATATACAGCTGACGCTGGCGCAGAAAGTGCCGGTAACCGGTGCGGTAATCGTCACCACGCCGCAGGACATCGCCTTGCTGGACGCGCGCAAAGGGCTGAAGATGTTTGAAAAAGTGGACATCAAGATTTTGGGTATCATCGAAAACATGAGTACACATATCTGTTCCAAGTGCGGCCATGAAGAGCATATCTTCGGTGCGGGCGGCGGCGAGAAAATGTGTGCGGATTACAATGCGGAATTCCTCGGCTCGTTGCCGCTGGATATCCAGATACGCGAGCAGGCAGACTCCGGCAACCCTACAGTGGTTGCTGATCCGGATGGCAAAATCGCAAAAGAATACAAGCAAATGGCACGCCGCGTGGCGGTGAAGATCGCCGATATGGCACAGGATCACAGCGCGGTGTTCCCCAAGATTGTCGTGAAGAGTACTTGAATACTCAGTAGAAAAATGCAGTAAACCCTATAGAAAAACACAGTAAAATAAGTCCCTCCCCCTGACAGGGGTAGGGACTTTTAACATCCAGTGATGATATTGAGGCGGAAATGAGTATAAAAGCGGATAAGTGGATACGTCGCATGGCGGAACAGCATGGCATGATCGAGCCGTTCGAGCCGGGGCAGGTGAAAGAAGTGGACGGAAAACGTATCGTGTCTTATGGGACGTCGAGCTACGGTTACGATATACGCTGCTCCACCGAATTCAAGTTGTTTACAAACATCAACAGCACTATTGTGGACCCGAAGAATTTTGATCCGAGTTCGTTTGTCGAAGTAAACAGCGATTTCTGCATCATTCCCCCCAATTCCTTTGCCCTGGCACGCACGGTGGAGTATTTCCGCATCCCGCGCAATGTGCTCACCATTTGCCTCGGCAAGAGCACCTATGCGCGCTGCGGCATTATTGTCAACGTCACGCCGTTCGAGCCGGAGTGGGAAGGATATGTAACACTGGAGTTTTCCAATACCACGCCGTTACCTGCCAAAATTTACGCGAATGAAGGTGTGGCTCAGGTGCTGTTCTTTGAGTCTGATGAAGTGTGTGAAACTTCATACAAGGACAGAGGCGGCAAATATCAGGGGCAGCACGGTGTTACCCTGCCCAAGATGTAATTTGAGTAACCGGTTTACGGTCTTGCTGGCCGCATTGTCTGGGTCTTTTCTGGCTATATATAACTATCTGCACATCAATCTCTAAATCTGCGACAATTCGCAGACTTTTGCCGCAAGGCAGCTTTACCTATTGTGGAGCAGCGAATGATATTTAACTTTAGCTCCGGCATCATATTGACCTGCGGCCAATATGAGCCTGCTCTGAAATCTGATTGTCCCCAAGTTTTGCAGGCCTGAAAAGGCTAGTGCCTCTTTCCCATTTTGGAGTGAATTATGAAGTTTAATTTTCCTATTATTATCATTGACGAAGATTTCCGCGCTGAAAATGCCAGCGGTTTGGGCATACGTGCTTTGGCCGATGCAATCCAGAAAGAAGGTATTGAAGTGCTGGGTGTAACCAGTTACGGTGACCTGTCTTCCTTTGCGCAGCAGCAAAGCCGCGCTTCGGCTTTTTTGTTGTCGATTGATGATGAGGAGTTTGGTTCGGGCAGCGCGGCGGATACGGAAATTGCATTGAAAACCCTGCGTGCATTTGTGGCAGAAATTCGTCACAAAAATTCTGAAATTCCAATTTATCTGTATGGCGAAACGCGAACCTCGCGCCATATTCCGAATGATATTCTGCGCGAACTGCATGGCTTCATTCACATGCATGAAGACACGCCTGAGTTTGTTGCACGCCATATTATTCGCGAGGCAAAATCCTATCTCGATTCCCTCGCGCCGCCATTCTTTCGTGCACTGGTTGGCTATGCGCAGGACGGATCCTATTCCTGGCATTGCCCAGGTCACTCCGGCGGCGTGGCTTTTCTTAAGTCACCAGTGGGGCGCATGTTCCACCAGTTTTTTGGCGAAAACATGTTGCGTGCCGACGTGTGCAATGCAGTGGATGAGCTGGGACAGCTGTTGGATCACACCGGTCCGGTAGCGGCTTCAGAATTGAATGCGGCGCGTATCTTCAATTCTGATCATCTTTATTTTGTGACCAACGGCACTTCCACTTCCAACAAGATCGTGTGGCATTCCACCGTTGCGCCGGACGATATTGTGGTGGTGGACAGAAACTGTCATAAGTCCATACTGCACGCTATTATCATGACTGGCGCTGTGCCGGTATTTATGACGCCGACACGCAACCACTACGGCATCATCGGCCCGATAGCGCTGGAGGAATTCAGCATGGAAACCATCCAGCGCAAGATAGATGCGAATCCTTTTATAAAGAACAAAAAACAGAAGCCGCGTATTTTGACGATCACGCAAAGCACTTATGACGGCGTGTTGTACAACGTGGAAACGATCAAGAAGATGCTGGACGGAAAAATCGAAACACTGCATTTCGATGAAGCCTGGTTGCCGCATGCCACCTTCCATGATTTTTACAGGGACATGCACGCCATAGGCCGCGACCGTCCGCGCGCCAAACAGTCGATGATTTTTTCCACGCAATCCACGCACAAATTGCTTGCCGGTTTGTCGCAAGCCTCGCAAATTCTGGTGCAGGATAGTGATAGCAACAAGCTGGATCGTGATTGCTTCAATGAAGCCTATCTGATGCATACCTCGACCAGCCCGCAATATGCCATCATCGCCTCGTGCGACGTGGCGGCGGCGATGATGGAGCCGCCGGGCGGCACGGCACTGGTGGAAGAGAGCATCGCCGAGGCATTGGACTTCCGTCGCGCCATGAGGAAAG
>JBBQYH010000067.1:0-11291 GCA_038208855.1 Burkholderiales bacterium | reverse complement strand
GTAGCCATGGTTCTGCTTGCGGTATCTGTACGGCAACGTCAACCGTTGTCCAATAGTTATGTTCGTTATGGTTTGCTGGCAGGTAGTCTTGCTTTCACTGTGCTGATTTACTGGTTGGGCTTGTTTCATCAAGACTTATTGCCACCGACCATCATAGAAGGAAAAGGATTGACGCGTTTCAAGGTCGCGACAGAATACGTGATCATCGCCATCCTGCTTATCCCGGCTACGCTGTTTTACCTGCAGGCAAGGCGCGTTCAAACTCAGGAAGCACAATATCTATTTACCGCCACCGCAATCACAATACTGAGTGAACTATGCTTTACCGTATATTCCGATGTGGCCGATGTGATGAATCTGTTGGGGCATATTTACAAGGTGGCGGCTTATGTTTTTCTTTATCAGGCCATTTTTGTAAGTAGTGTACGCGAGCCTTTTCTTCGCGCACAAACTGAAATTGCCGAACGTAAACGCATGGAAGCGGTGCTGCAAAGTTCCTATGAGGATATCGCCGATTTGTATAATAACGCGCCATGCGGTTACCACTCACTGGACAAAAATGGTTTGTTTCTGCAGATCAACGATACTGAATTGTCCTGGCTGGGTTATACGCGGGAAGAAGTAATAGATAAATTGAAGTTTGTGGATATGCTAAGTCCTGCAAGCGTGCGAACATTCCTTGAAAATTATTCCGCATTCATGGAGCGTGGGTGGGTAAAGGATCTGGAATATGAACTTGTGCATAAGGATGGCACGATGTTCCCTGTAGTGCTTAGCGCCTCGGCAATCAGGGATAACGAAGGCAACTACTTGATGAGCCGTTCGACGCTATTCGACATCAGCAAGCGTAAGGTGGCCGAACAGGCATTGCAGGCCAGTGAGCAACATAACAGGAAAATGTTGGATAACCTGCCGGTCGGGATTGTGGTGCATGAAACTGATGGCTCTGTCAGCTATATCAACTCGGTGGCACAAGCTTTTTTCAGACTGGATGAAAAAGCGGCAGATGGCAATAAAGTGTCGGATATTGTCATGGGATTCCTGCGCGAGGACGGCCATATTATGCCAATGGAAGAGCTGCCAGAACAAAGGGTTCTGAAGGATGGCCAGCCTCTGAAAAATTACGTGGTGGGTGTGGTGTTAAATGAACAGGAAAAAGTGCGCTGGGCATTGGTCAATGCCTTTCCAGAAGCCGATGAAAAAGGAGTAGTGCGCAAAATAGTCGTTTCGTTTGTGGATATTACCGAACGAATATTGGCCGTTGCCCAATTGAGTAGCGCAAGAGCCGAGCTGGAATACATATTGAATGTTAATCCGGCTGCGACGTACCAGATAAAACTGGGAAGTGATTCAACTATTTTTCGCAGCAAATCCATAATCGAAATGCTGGGTTATGCGATAGAAGACTGGCTTGAGCCCGGATTTTTGTTTGCTCACATTCATCCTGAAGACAGGGAATCGGCATTATTGGCACAAGATGGTTTGCCGGAATCAAGTACTTTACAACATGAATATCGCTTCAGACATAAGGATGGCCATTGGGTCTGGATACTCGAGCGGGTGAATCTGGTACGTGATCAAAACGGCAATCCTAATGAGCTGGTGGGTGCATGGCTGGATATTTCAGCGCGTAAACAGACTGAAAGAAGTCTTGAAAAACTTAACCGTTTTTATTCGGTATTGAGCCGGGTCAACGAATCGATTGTCCGTATGACTGGGCGAGATAAACTGTTTAAAGATATTTGCCGCATTGCCGTAGAGGAAGGAAAGTTCCGTATGGCCTGGATAGGCATGGTGGACCAGACAAAAAATGAAATAGTGCCTGTTGCATGGTGTGGACATGAAGCAGGCTATATTAACTTTCTTCAGTCGGTCGGAGTGCTCGGCCATGAGGGGCCAATTGCCCAAGTCATAAAAAGTGGTGAATTTCGCATTAGCTGGGATATTGCGGCGGACTCCCGTATGGCTCCCTGGCGTAAGGAAGCGCTTGAGCGTGGCTATCGTTCCTCTGCAGTTTTTCCCCTGTTGCTGGAAGGAGTGGTAGTGGGGTCGATAACGCTTTATGCCGGCCAAGTGGGGGCCTTTGATGAATATGTCCTCTGTCTGCTAAACGATCTGAGCGCGGATATTTCTTTCGCGTTGGGTGCGCTGGATCAGAAGGAGCGACGCCAGGCTGCGGAAGAAAAGTTGCTCCAGCTCAATGAAGAGCTGGAGCAACGTGTGAAAGAACGTACGCAACAGCTTGAAGCAGCCAACAAGGAGCTGGAAGCCTTCAGTTATTCGGTTTCCCACGACCTGCGTGCGCCGTTGCGCAGCATTGACGGCTTCAGTCTGGTGTTGTTGAAAAATTATGCCGAGCAGTTGGATGACAAGGGTCGGGATTATCTGGGTCGGGTACGGCGTGCAAGTCAGCGCATGGGCGAGCTGATCGATGATATGTTGCATCTGTCACGGTTAAGTCATGGCAAACTCAATCCGGAACAAGTGAATCTCAGTCAGATGGCGCGAGAAATAGCTGCAGATTTGCATAACGCCGATTCGGCAAGAGAAGTTGAATTCGATATTCAGGATGGTATCGTTGTGGAAGGTGATGCTAAACTGCTGCGCATAGCGCTTGAAAACATATTGGGTAACGCCTGGAAATTTACCGGGAAAAAGGCCGTGGCAAAAATTGAGTTTGGTAGTTTGGAACAGAAGGATGGAACCCGTGTTGTTTTTGTGCATGACAATGGTGCCGGCTTCAATATGGAATATGTACACAAACTGTTTACCCCCTTCCAGCGGCTGCATGGTATAAACGAATTCGAGGGTACGGGTATAGGCCTGGCGACCGTGCAAAGGATTATCCACAGGCATGGTTGGCATTTATGGGCAAGCAGCAAGGAAGGCAATAGCGCCACCTTCAGCTTTTCCTGCAACATCTATAACCAGCATGGACATAACAGGGAGTTGAAATGAATACTAACAAGGTGATATTGCTGGTAGAAGATAATCCGGATGATGTAGAACTTACCCGGCTTGCGCTAACGGAAAAACGCATGCTGAACGAACTGGTGATCGCACGCGATGGGGAGGAAGCACTTAAATATTTATTTGATACGAATGGAAAAGGAAATGTTCTCCCGCATCTGGTCCTGCTGGATCTGAATTTACCGAAATTGGACGGATTGGAAGTGCTGAAGCGTTTGCGTGCGAACGTACGTACCCGCTTTTTGCCGGTCGTGATACTCACCTCGTCGAAAGAGGCAAAGGATGTGCTCAGCGGTTACAGCCTGGGCTGCAACAGTTACATCCAGAAACCGGTGGATTTTGCACAATTCATGGAATCCATCGTGCAGCTATGCATGTACTGGCTGGCACTCAACATTTCTGCGCAGGCGGAGATTTAATTCGTGCCTGGATTATTGCGGATATTGCATATCGAGGATCGGCAGGATGATACCGATCTTATACACCTTGATCTGGAAGCTGCTGGATATGAAGTCAATTGCTTTCGGGTTGAAACCGCTGCCGGAATGAAACAGGCATTGGCAGCACAAAGCTGGAACGTAATTGTGTGCGACTATAACCTTCCCTCTTTTGACGCGATCAGTGCATTGAACATACTTAAAGCAAGTGGATTCGATATTCCTTTCATTATTGTGTCCAGTAACATCGGTGAGGAAGCTGCGGTTGCCTTGATGAAAGCCGGCGCGCACGATTATGTGATGAAGGATCATCTGGCACGCCTGGCACCGGCAATCGAAAGAGAGGTGAAGGAGGCCGGGCAACGCCGTTTGCGGCGGCAGGCTGAAGAAACCGCGAAACAACACGAAAAACTGCTGCGTGACATTACCGCTTCGATGGGAGAGGGATTGCTGGTGCAGGATATGGCGGGTCGTTTGCTGTTCATGAATCCTGAAGCCGAGCGTTTGCTGGGTTGGACCGAGCAAGAGTTTGTTGCCCGCGATGTACATGAAACCATGCATTACATGCGGGCAGATGGCTCGTCGTTACCCAGAGAGCAATCCCCGTTCCTGAATCTCTTTCAGGATCTGCCCTGCCTTAACCGCGATGATATATTTGTGCGCAAAGATGGCTCGACTTTTCCGGTTGCTTATATCGCGACACCGATTATTGATAAAGACATCGAAATTGCCATCGTTATAGCTTTCCACGATATCACCGAGCTTAAGCATACCGAACAGGAATTGCAGCAGTCGCGCGAGCAATTGCGCGAACTGTCGGTATTCCTGCAAACGGTGCGGGAAGAAGAACGCAAGCGCATTGCACGCGAACTGCATGACGAACTTGGACAGACCCTGACGGCACTGAGAATAGACTTGAACTGGCTGGAAGAGAAACTGCCGGGCGTGGCGCCGCACATTGCCGATAAACTTCTCGCCATGGAAGGTCTGTTGAACAAAACTGTGGATTCAATGCGCCGAATTTCCGAAGACTTGCGCCCCGGCATGCTGGATGATCTTGGTCTGGCGGCGGCAATCGAGCATTATGTCGAGAGATTCATCGAGCGTACTGGTGTTCCCTGCGAGCTTACGATGGACCAGGAAGAATTCGATCTCAACGATCAGGTTGCCACCGCGGTATTCAGAATACTGCAAGAATCGCTAACCAATGTGGCACGCCATGCTGTGCCCAAGCGTGTGATCATCAAGGTGCAGGAAAGAAACGGCGAAATCCTGTTGACTGTGCAGGATGACGGTTGCGGTATGCCTGATAAAAAAGAGAGGCGGCGCAACAGTTATGGTCTTCTTGGTATGCATGAACGCGTAAAGATGCTGGGTGGTAATTTGGAAATCATCAGTGCTTCTGGCAAGGGTACAAGCATCAAGGCCGTTATTCCCGTTGCCAGGGAGGGTGTAAAGTAATGCTTCGTATCCTGATTGCCGATGACCATACGATTTTACGTGATGGCTTGAAGCAGATACTGCGCGAGAGCAAGGACATGATCGTGGCAGGCGAAGCGGAAAACGGCGACGAGACACTGGCCAAAATCCGCGAACAGGATTGGGATGTGCTGGTGCTGGATATGTCGATGCCCGGCAAGAGCGGACTCGAACTGATCAAGCAAATAAAGCAGGAAAAACCCAAATTACCTATTCTGATACTCAGCATGCACAAGGAAGAACAATATGCGGTACGTACATTGCGCGCAGGCGCATCCGGTTACCTGTGCAAAGATAGCGCCTCATCCCAGCTAGTACAGGCAATTCGCAAGGTTGCATCGGGCAATCTTTTCATCAGCACTGTTGTTGCGGAAAATTTGGCGCGCGGCCTGGTCAGCAAGCAGGAAGAAGAGTCACACACCATGTTATCCGACCGCGAGTTGCAGATCTTCCAGATGCTGGCCTCAGGCAAGGGCATTACTGAAATTGCCGACCAGCTATTTATCAGTGTGAAAACCGTCAGCACCCACAAAACCCGCCTCATGCAGAAAATGAACCTCGCCAACAGCAGCGAACTGGTTCGCTATGCCATCAAGCACGAACTGATCGGCTAATTAATAATTCTAAACATAATCAGAATATTACGTAGTTTTTCGGCTGCAGTGTAGCGGCTGGACAACCCGATACATTCATCTGCTGTACACCAAAGTCAGACTGCCAGATACGCATAGCATCTTGCTCAGGAACAGAAATGGCGGCTTTCATATCGAAAAAATTCCTCTTCCCGCCTTCCTGTTTTCCTACACGATAAATCAGCTTACGCTGATTTTTTTTTAATGTTCAGAACGGCATCATGGCATCAACAAAAAAACGGCAGGACGGTATGAAGTAATGAAGATTTTTCTTGTAGAAGATTCAGCGGAGATACGGGAGCGCTTGCGCACCATGATCAGGAATATTGCTAAGCTCGATGTAATCGGAGAAACAGACAGGCAGGATGATGCCTTGCGCAGAATCTTTCAATTATCCCCGGATGTGGTGATTCTGGATTTGCAACTTTCTGAAGGAAGCGGCATGAGTACGCTGAAGCTGCTCAAGCAGAAGCGCGAGGATATCAAGGTGATAGTGCTGACGAATCATGCTTACCCACAATATCGAAAAAAATGCATGGAGCTGGGCGCGGATTATTTTCTGGATAAATCCGCTGACATCAAATCATTGACGAGAATACTGGCTGCACTATTGGCAGGGTTGCCACCCGTTAAAAATATTTAGGCTGAAGGGATGCATATGATCAACAGACGTGATGAGAAAATTTGGAAATATCCACTGATACCCGCGTTACTGGGTGCGGTAACACTGCCACTGGCAGCAGGTATGGAAATGCCCAGTCTGGCAATTTCAGCTACGTTGTTGATTGCAGGATTGATGTCCGGCATTTATCTGGCTCGACGTTACGAAGCGAACCTGCAAACGGCATTGTTTGAAAAGGACCATGCTTGCCAGGAACAATATCGTGCCGATGTTGAATCGTTTTTTGCGGGGCTAGGAACGCTGGAAAGCAAGGTGACCTCGTTGTGGGTGAAACAGATTGAAAACGGCCGCAGCCAGAGTGAGCAAGCCATGATAGAGCTGACCTCGCGTTTCTCGGGCATTGTCGACAAGCTGGATGAAGCAGTCAACGCCTCCAGCCTGTCAGCCGAGTCGGTGGATAACAGCGCGGGTCTGGTGGCTGTGTTCGCACGCAGCGAACACAGTTTGCGCGCAGTGATCCAGTCCTTGCGCGATGCCTTGAGCCACAGTGGTGAACTGCTGGGCAGCATGGGCAACCTGGTGCAGTACATCGAGCAGTTGAAGAATATGTCCACAGCTGTTTCCAGTATTGCCGACAACACCAATCTGCTTGCACTCAATGCGGCAATAGAGGCTGCGCGTGCTGGGGATGCCGGACGCGGCTTTGCAGTGGTGGCGGATGAGGTGCGTAAACTTTCCACGTTGTCAGGCGAAACCGGGAGGCAGATAGGCGAAAAGGTATCGATCATCAGCGATGCCATCAACAAGGCCTTTGAAATGGCGGAACAAAGCGCCGTGCAGGATGCCGCCTCGGTGACCCGGTCGGAGACCGACATACAGACTGTACTGGATGAGTTCCGCGAAGTTACCGGTGGGCTGAGCAAAGCGGCCACGATTTTGCGCACCACGGGTACCGGCATCAAGAAGGAGGTGGGTGAATCGATGGTTCAACTACAGTTCCAGGACAGGGTCAGCCAGATCCTGAGCCACGTGCGCGACAACATCAATGCTTACCCGGCCTGCCTGCAGGAGGGTGAACAGAATTTCCGCAAACACGGCCGTCTGCAGGCAATTGATTGGTCTGGCCTGCTACGCAAATTGGAGAAGTCTTACGCCACCGTGGAAGAACGCAGTACCCATGCAGGAAAATCGATAGCAGCAAAAGACGAAGAAATCACTTTTTTTTAGGAGGTAACACGCTATGGCAAAAACTATCATGATTGTTGACGACTCGGCCACCTTGCGCCAGGTTGTTTCTATCGCCCTCAAGGGTGCAGGTTACGATGTAATCGAAGGCTGCGACGGCAAAGATGCCCTGGGCAAACTCACCGGGCAGAAAGTTCATCTCATCATCAGCGACGTCAACATGCCGAATATGGACGGTATCGCTTTTGTCAGTGAAGTTAAAAAAATGCCGGATTACAAGTTCACGCCGGTGATCATGCTGACCACCGAAGCGGGTGAAGACATGAAGGCATCTGGCCAGGCAGTCGGGGCCAAGGCCTGGATGGTCAAGCCGTTCAAACCGGAGCAAATGCTGACAGCCGTTTCCAAATTGATACTTCCTTGAACAACGAATATCAAACGCTTACGGAGAAAACCATGGATAAGACCAATGCCAGCAAACTGTGCCCGCAAGGGGAGATGACCATCTATAAAGCGGCCGAACTCAAGAGCAGCCTTCTGTCCGCACTGGATCAATGCCGCACTGTGGAAATCGATCTATCCCAGATCAGCGAAATGGATACCGCAGGCTTGCAATTACTGATACTCGCCAAACGCGAAGCACAGGCAAAAAATATCGATTTGAACATCGTCGGCCATAGTCCAGCAGTGATTGATGTAATGGATCTGTGCAACATGACCGCATATTTCGGCGATCAGGTTGTTATTTCTTCCGGCACGAATTGAAAACAGCCCACTACAGGAGCGAATCATTATGAGTATGGATCAGGCATTGCAAACTTTTATTGTGGAAAGCCGCGAATTGCTGCAGGCGATGGAAGACGGGCTGTACAACATCGAGCGCGAGGCTGATCGCGAAGAAAATGTGAACGCGATTTTCCGCGCGGCGCACACCATCAAGGGCTCGGCAGGTCTGTTCGGGCTGGACGATATCGTGGCGTTTACCCATGTCGCAGAAAGCGTTCTCGACAAGGTGCGAGCAGGAAAACTGGAAATTGACGGCAGTCTGGTGACGTTATTTCTGGCCTGTGGCGATCATATCGCCACCATGATAGATGCGCTGGATGCCGGCACGGGCGAATTGAGTGCAGGTGCAAATGAAGCCGGCAACAAACTGGTTCAACAACTTTCGGTTTATCTGGATGGGCATGCAGATACTGCCAAATCACAGTCCGCAGGTTTGCCGCAAATAAGCGAAGCCAGGGTGGAAACGCTGGACAGCAATACGGTGGAAAGCGACAACTGGCATATCTCCCTGCGCTTCAACCGGGATGTTCTGCGCAACGGAATGGATCCGCTTTCCTTTCTTCGCTATATGGCAACGCTGGGCAAGATTGTCAGCATCTCTACGCTGTGCGACAACCTTCCAGCGGCCGCAGAAATGGATCCTGAATCCTGCTATCTGGGATATGAAATCAACTTCCACAGCGCAGCCGACAAAGTCACCATTGCAGGCATTTTCGAATTTGTGCAGGACGATGCCCTGATACGCATTCTTCCGCCCAAAAGCCATATTTCCGAATATGTACGTTTGATCCATGATTTGCCCGAAGAGGACATGCGCATCGGACAGATACTGGAAAAATGCGGCACGCTCACCTCATGCGAACTTGAGCAGATCATCAATATGCAGAGCAGCGTGGTGGAGGCCAACGGCAATAAAACACCCATCGGTGAAATTCTGGTGAGCGAAGGCATTGTTTCACCGCAGGTGGTCGATGCGGCGCTGGAAAAACAGAAACATGTGAAGGAAATCAAGGCGCGCGAAAGCCAGGTGGTCAAGGTTGATGCAGAACGTCTCGACTACCTCATCAATCTGGTGGGTGAACTGGTGATCGCCGGTGCTTCAGCGACACTGCTGTCGCGGCGCGGCGGCGATGCCGAGTTGCAGGAAGCCACTTCCAATGTATCGCGCCTGGTAGAAGAAATTCGCGACGGCGCGCTGCAATTGCGCATGGTGCAGATCGGTGAAACCTTCAAGCGTTTCAATCGCGTGGTGCGCGATGTCAGTCGCGAACTGGGAAAAGATATCGAGTTGTCGATAGGCGGTGGGGAAACGGAACTGGATAAAACCGTGGTGGACAAGATCGGTGATCCGTTGATGCATCTGGTGCGCAACTCCATGGATCACGGCATCGAGCCGGTAGAAAAACGCCTGGCAAGCGGCAAGCCCGCCAAAGGCATGGTGAAACTGAACGCTTATCATGAGTCGGGCAGCATTGTGATTGAAGTGAGCGATGACGGCGCCGGCATGAACAAGGAGAGAATTCTGCGCAAAGCCATCGAGAAAGGCATCGTTGATGCCAATCAAACGCTGAGTGATGGGGAAATCTACAAGCTGATTTTTGCACCCGGTTTTTCCACAGCCGAACAGGTGACCAATATTTCAGGACGTGGTGTGGGGATGGATGTGGTGCGCCGCAACATCGAGGCACTACGCGGCACCATCGAACTCAATTCCAAAGAGGGTAAAGGTTCCATTACTCGCATACGCCTACCGCTGACGCTCGCAATTATCGACGGATTCCTGATGGGTGTGGGCAGTGCATCTTATGTGGTGCCGCTGGACATGGTGGTGGAGTGCATGGAGCTGACCGCGACAGAGCGCGAGGAAAGTCACGGCCGCAACTTTATCAACCTGCGCGGCGCAGCACTCCCCTTCGTGCGTCTGCGCGAACAGTTCCGTGAGACCGGTAAAGCGGGGCGACGGGAAAATATCGTGGTGGTGCAATACGGCAATCAGAAAGCAGGCTTTGTTGTCGATCAACTATTGGGAGAATTTCAGACCGTGATCAAGCCTCTCGGCAGTATATTCAAACATCTTAAGGGTGTCAGTGGCTCTACCATTCTGGGGAGTGGTGAAGTGGCGCTGATCCTGGATGTTCCATCTCTGATACAGCAAGCTGTAAGCAATGAAGCTAATGAAGTGGTCAGATAGCCGAGGTAATGTCAGTTTTACTAAAGCAATTTTAGTTTTTATAAAGAGTATCCATCATGTTTAAAAACTTGAAATTAAGCCAGCGATTGGCATTGGGATTGAGTGTAATTGTAGCCATGCTGTTGCTTGTGTCTGGATTGTCGATAGGAAATATGCATACGTTAGCGTCTATTACGCAGAACCTGCACGATCATCCGATGAAAGTTAGCAATGCCCTTCTGAATATGGAAGGCAATATTGTCAGAATGCAACTCAGCATGAAAGACGTAGCGCTGGCAAAAACGAACGAGGAAATAAATAAGGCTTCCGACGACGTGAGTACTTATGAAGCGCGAGTTTACGCAGATATGGAAATAGTAAAATCTGGATTTCTTGGCCCAAAGGTAATGCTCGATAATGTATTGAGTGCCATTACTTCCTGGAAACCAATTCGCGACAAGGTCATGGATCTTAAACGTGAGGGCAGGGTGGATGAGGCTGCAAACATCACCAAGGGGGAGGGTGCAAAGAAAGTTGATGAGATCAGGATTGCGCTTCAGAGTCTGAAAGATCTTGCCAACAAGAAGGGGGATGAGTTCTACAACGGCGCGCTACAGACACGAGATAACGTGCAAAACATCACGATTGTCGTTTCTTTGGTGAGTTTAATCTCTGCGATAGTCATCGGTTTTTTACTTACTAGAGGAATTTTGCGTCAGGTAGGGGGCGAGCCGGCAATAGTCATTGAGATTTCCAGTAGGATTGCTGGTGGCGATTTAAGTGTGAATATCCCTCTCCGGATGGGTGATACCTCAAGCATATTGGCTTCGATACAGAACATGGTCACTAAGCTTTCACAAATCATAAGCGAAGTACGCGGCGCAACGGACAACATCTCCAGCGCCTCGGAACAGGTGTCGGCTACCGCGCAATCACTGAGCCAAGCCTCGAGCGAACAAGCCGCCAGCGTGGAAGAAACCTCCGCCTCGATCGAACAGATGAGCGCCTCG
>JBBQYH010000066.1:0-11314 GCA_038208855.1 Burkholderiales bacterium | reverse complement strand
ATGCCGCGATAAACCGCTATCCGGATGCCGCAGCATCAAGTCTCAAAGAAAGTATCAGGAAGGCAAGTGGCGTGCCGTCAGGCATGGATGTGCTGCTGGGCAACGGTTCGGATGAAATTATCCAGCTGCTTGCACTGGCTGTGGCCAAGCCGGGCGCGACCCTGATGAGTGTGGAACCATCATTTGTGATGTACAAAATGATCGCCAAATTCACCGGCATGAATTACATAGGCGTTCCGTTAACCGAGGATTTCCAGCTTGATCTGCCCGCCATGCTTGAAAACATCAGGCAGACGCAACCTGCGTTGATCTTTCTCGCTTATCCGAATAACCCGACAGGCAATGCATTTGACGTGGTGGGAATAGAGCAGATTATCCTTGCTTCCAAGGGGCTGGTAGTCGTTGATGAGGCTTATTATGCCTTTGCCAACGACAGTTTTATGCAGCGACTGGGACATTTTAACAACCTGTTGGTAATGCGTACTTTTTCAAAACTGGGCATGGCAGGTTTGCGCCTGGGGTTTTTGGCGGGAGACAGAATTTGGCTGGAACAGTTGGAAAAACTGCGCTTGCCGTATAATATCGGTGTGTTAACGCAACAGGTTGCTGAAATACTTCTGCGCCACCATGAGGTGCTGTTGCAACAGGCGGAACAGATCAAGCTTGATCGGAACTGGCTGTTTGAGCGTCTGGTAGGTACGGTGGACGTGCATGCTTACCCGAGCGCGGCAAATTTCATCCTGTTTCGCTTGCCGCATGCCGCCAGGGTGTTTGAGGGTTTGAAACAACGCGGCGTGCTGATCAAGAAGCTGGATGGTACGCATCCGGCGCTGCAGGATTGTCTGCGTGTAACCGTGGGCACCGCGCAAGAAAACGAGTCGTTTGTAAAGGCGTTGCAGGAAAGTATTCATCAATATGCTTGATCTTTGGAAAATATCACTGGGAAAATATCATGCGTAGCACGCAGGTAACTCGCAATACTCTGGAAACGCAGATCAGCATATCGCTGGATCTGGATGGGACGGGCAAGTCCAGCTTCGATACCGGTGTGCCCTTTCTTGATCACATGCTCGACCAGATTGCACGTCACGGCTTGCTTGATCTGAGCATAGTGGCCAAGGGTGATTTGCATATCGATGCACATCACACGGTTGAAGACATCGGCATTACGCTGGGTCAGGCATTCAACCAGACCATAGGCGATAAAAAAGGCCTGCGTCGTTACGGTCATGCTTATGTGCCGCTTGACGAAGCTTTGTCGCGCGTGGTGCTTGATATTTCCGGCCGTCCCGGCCTGGTTTTTAACGTCGATTTTGTGCGTGCCAACATTGGTGGGTTTGATGTGGATCTGTTTCACGAGTTTTTCCAGGGCTTTGTCAATCACGCGCTGGTCACTTTGCACATTGACTGTCTTGCCGGTAATAATGCGCATCACCAGGCCGAAACGGTGTTCAAGGCATTCGGCCGTGCCTTGCGCATGGCTGTGGAGCTGGATCCGCGCATGTCCGGCATGATGCCGTCAACCAAGGGTAGTCTATAAAATAGAGCATGGTTGATATCGCAGTAATTGATTACGGTATGGGAAACTTGCGCTCGGTGCACAATGCACTGCTTGCCGTTGCACCCAATGCTTCTATTGAGGTGACCGATGACCCGGCTGTAGTTGCCAAAGCTGGGCGCGTGGTCTTTCCCGGGCAAGGTGCCATGCCGGACTGCATGCGCGAGCTGGATGCACGCAATTTGCGCCAGGTCGTGCTGGATGCCGCGCGCAACAAGCCTTTTCTCGGTATATGCATAGGCCTGCAGATGTTGTTTGAACATAGCAGTGAAGGCAATGTGCCCGGCTTGGGCGTGTTCCGCGGCGAGGTGCTGCGCTTTGAACACGAGATGCATGATGCGCAGGGCGGTCGCCTGAAGGTGCCGCACATGGGGTGGAACCAGGTGCATCATGGTGCTCACATCATGTGGCAAAATATTAACCAGGATGAGCGTTTCTACTTTGTGCACAGCTACTATGTGCAGCCTACGGATGCCTCAATTGTGCAGGCTGAAAGCAATTATCCGCGGCCTTTTGTCTGTGCCGTGGCACGCGATAACGTTTTTGCAGTGCAGTTTCACCCGGAAAAAAGTCACACAGCAGGATTGCAATTGCTGGAAAACTTTGTAAATTGGAACCCCGTTTAACTTTACGATTAATTACTTCTGATTGTTCAATTATTACTATGCTGATTATTCCCGCGATTGATTTGAAAGATGGACACTGTGTACGTTTGCGTCAAGGCATGATGAACGATGCGACAGTGTTTTCCGAAGACCCGTCTGCCATGGCGCAACAATGGTTGGAACAAGGTGCGAGACGTTTGCATCTTGTTGATTTAAATGGGGCTTTTGCTGGAAAGCCAAAAAATGAAGCCGCCGTGCGCAGCATAATCGAGGCGGTTGGTTTGGATGTGCCGGTGCAGCTGGGCGGTGGCATACGCGATCTGGAAACCATAGAACGCTATCTCGATATAGGCGTGACTTACATTATCATTGGTACGGCAGCGGTCAAGGTGCCGGGTTTTCTGCATGAGGCCTGTGATGCCTTTCCCGGCCATATCATGGTCGGACTGGATGCAAAGGGCGGCAAAGTCGCGGTGGATGGCTGGTCCAAGCTGACCGGGCACGACGTGTGCGATCTTGCCAAGCGTTTTGAGGGTTACGGTGTTGAAGCGATCATTTATACAGATATCGGGCGTGACGGCATGATGAATGGCGTGAACATACCGGCGACTGTCGAATTGGCGCAACCGCTTACCGTGCCGGTAATTGCCAGTGGCGGCATCACCAATCTGGAAGATGTCAAAGCGCTGTGTGCGGTGCAACAGGAAGGCATTACCGGCGCGATTACCGGACGTGCAATTTATGAAGGCACGCTGGATTTTGCAGAGGCGCAAAAGCTGGCGGATCAGTTGACTGCAGACTGGAAAGCAAGCGCAGCAGGTTGATTGCTGCCCTTTTCAAAATTTATCTAAAAACTGCATTCCCCCACTTATGTTAGCTAAACGCATCATCCCCTGTCTCGATGTCACCGCCGGTCGCGTAGTCAAGGGTGTAAGCTTTGTTGAGTTGCGCGATGCGGGCGACCCTGTTGAAATTGCCCGCCGTTATGATGATCAGGGTGCGGATGAGCTTACTTTCCTCGATATAACCGCTTCCTCCGACGACAGGGGGATAATTTTCAGAATTATCGAGCAAGTCGCCGAACAGGTTTTTATTCCACTGACCGTAGGCGGCGGTGTGCGCCAGGTTGAAGATGTGCGCAATTTGTTGAATGCGGGTGCTGACAAGGTCAGTATCAATACCTCGGCGGTGGTGAATCCTCAGCTGGTTGCGGATGCCGCTGCGCGCTATGGCTCGCAATGCATCGTGGTGGCAATAGATGCAAAACAGGTATCGCCGGGGAAGTGGGAAGTGTTTACCCATGGCGGACGTAAGGCCACCGGCCTGGATGCAATCGACTGGGCGAAAAAAATGCAGACCTTGGGCGCGGGAGAGATTCTGCTGACCAGCATGAACAGGGACGGGCAGAAAACCGGTTTTGATTTGCATCTGACACGTGCCGTGAGTGATGCTTTGGAGATACCAGTTATCGCCAGCGGCGGGGTGGGCAATCTGCAGCATCTGGTGGACGGCGTCACGCAGGGTGGTGCGGATGCAGTGCTGGCCGCCAGCATTTTCCACTTTGGCGAGTACACGGTGCAGCAGGCCAAGCAATACATGGCAGAGCATGGAATTGAGGTACGCTTATGAGTGACTGGCTGAGCAAGGTCAATTGGTCCACAGACGGTCTGGTTCCAGCTATTGCACAGGACGCCGCAAGTGGGCGCGTGTTGATGGTGGCGTGGATGGACAGGGAAGCGTTGCAGCGTACGGTGGAACTCGGAGAGGCCGTCTATTGGTCGCGTTCACGCAAAAAGCTGTGGCATAAAGGTGAAGAATCCGGACATGTGCAGCGTGTGAAGGAAATCCGTCTGGATTGCGATCAGGACGTAATATTGCTGCAAATTGAACAACAAGGCGGGATTGCGTGTCATACAGGACGTGAAAGCTGTTTTTTCAGCCGTCTGGAAAATGGTCAGTGGGTGGAAACCGATGCCGTGCTTAAAAACCCCGCGGATATATACAAAAAGAAAGTTTGAACGATGACCAACGAGATTCTGCAACGCCTGACAGAAACAATCGCAGCGCGCAAAGGCGCTGCTGCAGAGACTTCGTATGTCGCCAAATTGTTCAGCAAGGGTGAGGATGCCATTCTGAAAAAAGTGGGCGAAGAGGCAACTGAGGTACTCTTGGCGGCGAAAAGCGGGGATAAAAACCACCTGGTATATGAAACCGCGGACCTGTTGTTCCACTGCATGGTATTGCTCGAACAGCACGGCTTGAATGTCCATGATGTATTGGATGAACTTGCCAGGCGTGAGGGTGTCTCGGGAATTGTTGAGAAACAAGGCCGCGGCAAAGCGGGCTCAAACAGTTGAAAGAAAGATTGCTCATGGACGACTGTATCTTCTGTAAAATAGTGAAAGGTGAGATTCCCAGCAAAAAAGTGTATGAGGATGAGGACGCATACGCATTTCACGATATAAATCCGGTGGCTCCCGTTCATCTGTTGCTTATCCCTAAACTGCACATAGATTCGCTGGCCGCCGCTGATGCAGGCCATATAGAATTGTTGGGGAAACTTTTATTGCTGGTACCAAAGTTGGCGCTGCAACACGGTCTGAGTAGCGGTTTCCGCACTGCCATCCATACCGGACGTGATGGAGGGCAAATTGTCTTTCACTTGCATTTGCATATTATCGGCGGTGGAAAAACAGTATCCATGTTGTAACAAAAAATTATGTCAATATTTAACAAGGAGAAATAAAATGGGTTCATTCAGTATATGGCACTGGTTGATAGTATTGGTTGTGGTTGTATTGATATTTGGCACCAAGAAATTGACCAATGTGGGCAAAGATCTCGGCAGCGCGGTCAAGGGCTTCAAAGAAGGCATGAAAACAGACGAAGAGCCGGTCAAGCAGGTGCAGCAGGATGGCAACACCATAGAAGGTGAAGCCAAGGAAAAATCGCAGACAAAAACCTAAGGTCTCTCGACTACTATGTTAGGTATTGATTTTCCCGAGTTGGTGGTCATTGCAGTTGTAGCACTAATTGTGATCGGGCCCGAGCACTTGCCCAAGGTGGCGCGCACCATGGGGCATCTGTGGGGCCGTGCGCAGCGTTATATCAATACAGTCAAGGCGGATATTTCGCGTGATATGGCCGTTGACGAATTGCGTAAATTGCAAAAAGAGGCGCAGCAGGGCGTGTCAGATTTTAAGGTGTCCATGAATCGCGCCTCGCAGGAATTGAGCGAGCAGATGAATGACATACAGAATGATATTTCCGGTTCATCCAAATCGTCCGGCACATCCGTTACATCAGATGCACTGGATGCACCTGATGCATCCAGTGCATCCGGTTCAAAGTATGAGTTGGGTAAATCCATACCGCCAAATGAACTAGCCACGGAAGTATTGCCCAAGAGCGAATTATTGAAGAGTGAAATGCCCAAGGTAGATGTGACAAAAACTGAATTGCCCAGGCATGAAATTATAGAAGAACACCACGCGGTGATGCCTGCTTCGCTTGAACCCAAAAAATCAAGCGAAGCCTGATGATGAATTCACAACATATCATTGCTCACCTGATAGAGCTGCGCAAGCGCTTGTTGCACTCGGTAATTGCCCTGGTGCTGGTGTTTGCCTGCCTGTTTCCGTGGGCTTCCGATTTATATGCATTGCTGGCACAACCTTTGTTGGCCAAGTTGCCGCAGGGTGGCCAAATGATTGCGACGGATGTAACGACACCCTTTTTTGTGCCGATGAAAGTTGCTTTGATGTCGGCTTTCTTGATTTCGCTGCCCTATATACTGTTTCAGATATGGAGTTTTATAGCGCCGGGTTTGTATTCGCATGAAAAGCGCTGGGTAGCGCCGTTGGTAATAGCCAGTTCGATTCTGTTTTTATGCGGCATGGCGTTTGCCTATTTTGCCGTGTTCCCCATGGTATTTGCTTTCATTACCGCGTCGGCACCGCACGGGGTTGCGGTCATGACCGATATCGACAAGTATTTGAGTTTTGTATTGACCATGTTTCTGGCTTTCGGCGTGACATTCCAAGTGCCTGTTGCCGTGGTTGCGATGGTCAAAATGGGATTTATTTCCGTGGAAAAGCTCAGGAACATCCGTCGTTACGTGATCGTTGGTGCTTTCATCATTGCCGCTATCATGACGCCGCCCGATGTGGTGTCGCAGTTTATGCTCGCGCTGCCCTTGTGGCTGCTGTATGAGGTTGGCATATGGGTTGCGGTGTGGGTATCCAGGAAACCGCAGGCAAGCACTAGCGAAACGGATAAAATATGAATTTAATCAATATTTTGCAATATTTCGATTGAAGTGCTGGCAGTTAATCAGTTGCCACATTAGTCTGGATGTTTGTTTATATTGATTATTCCGCGTCCTGTTCTTTGGGGATGGGACGCCGACCTATTTTTACCTGCAACACAACTTCTTTTTGATTGCGCAACAGCTTGATTGCGACGACCTTGCCGGGTTGCAAGGTGGCGACGGTTTCCAGCATCGAGCTGGAATCAATCAACGGCTTTTGGTCCACTGCAACCAGTATGTCGCCGACTTTCACCTTTGCATTGTCTGCGGGCCCGCCGCGTACGATTTCTGAAATAAGCACCCCTTGGGTTTTGCCGAGTTTGAATGACTCGGCAAGTTCGGGAGTGATATCCTGAACCGCTACGCCTATCCATCCGCGTGTAACCGATCCGGTCTGGATAATCTGTTCCATGATCTTTTTTGCCGTGCTGACCGGAATCGCAAAACCTATGCCTAGCGAGCCGCCATTGGGGGAATAAATAGCACTGTTGATGCCGATCAGATTACCGTTTGCATCAACCAGTGCGCCGCCAGAGTTGCCGGGATTGATGGCAGCGTCGGTCTGAATAAAGTTTTCAAAAGCATTCAGACCAAGGTGTTTGCGCTTTACCGCGCTGATGATGCCCATGGTTACGGTTTGGCCGACGGCAAAAGGATTGCCAACCGCAAGCACTATATCTCCCACCTGTGCTTCATCAGATTGTCCGAAGGTGATGGCGGGT
The DNA here is from genome assembly GCA_038208855.1 of Burkholderiales bacterium. Lineage (GTDB taxonomy): Bacteria > Pseudomonadota > Gammaproteobacteria > Burkholderiales > Gallionellaceae > 39-52-133. Next base: position 4,120 of record JBBQYH010000066.1, on the reverse strand, counting down.
AAATTTTTGCCCAGCTCTATCTTGATGACGGCAAGATCGGTTTCCGGATCCGAACCTATGATGTGACCCTTGGCTTTGCGTCCGTCGGCCAGAGCGACTTCGATCTGATCTGCCGCTTCGACCACATGGTGATTGGTCAGAATATAGCCGTCATGGCTGACCAGTACGCCCGAACCCAGGCTGGATGTCTGTTGCGGGGAATTGTCTTCCAATTGGTCGCCGAAGAAAAAGCGGAAACGCGGATCATCCATAAACGCGTTATTGGGATTTTTTACTTCACTGGTGGTAAAAATATTGACCACGGCGGGCATGACTCTTTTTGCTGCCCCGCTAAAACTTGCAGTGGAAGTACCATTGCTGCTGCCTGGCAGATTTTCATACAATGTAACCACGCCGTTACGCGCGGCATTGGGCAGCAAGCCGGGTTTGAGCGTGTTGACAATAAACAACAGGGCCAAGCCTATGGTTGTAGCCTGTGCAAAAAGAAGCCAGAATTTACGCATGGTATGATCAACTATTTAATAATACTGGGGTTAGCAATGCTGTTAAGCGAATTGGACAATTATATCGGAAGATTGCTGGAAGTTAGTCGCTTTCGCGATTATTGCCCCAATGGCATACAGGTAGAAGGCCGCACCGATATCAGCAAAATAGCGACTGGTGTAACGGCATCGCAGCGTTTGCTGGAAGCAGCAACTGCATGGGGAGCCGATGCCATCCTGGTGCATCACGGCTATTTCTGGCGCAACGAAGAGCAGGCCGTGAGAGGCATTAAAAAACGCCGCATCGCGCATTTGCTGCAGCATGATGTGAGTTTGCTGGCCTATCATCTGCCATTGGACGCACATCCTGAGCTGGGCAATAATGCGCAATTGGCGCAACGCTTGGGTTTGCTACCCAAGGGATGTTTTGGCGAGCAGGATATTGCCTGGCAGGGCGACTTGCAGCAGCCGCAAAGCTTGGGGCAATTTGCAGCGCAGCTGGAAAAAATACTGCAGCGTGTCCCACTGGTAGTAGGTGAAAGCGGGCAAATGCTCAACCGTATAGCCTGGTGCAGCGGGGCTGCGCAAAGTTATTTTGAACAGGCCGTTGCACTGGGTGTTGATGCTTTCCTGACGGGAGAAATCTCGGAGCAGAATGTACATGTAGCGCGTGAAACAGGAGTGGCCTTTATAGCGGCCGGGCATCATGCAACTGAGCGATATGGTGTACAGGCGCTGGGCGATATGGTGTACAGGCGCTGGGCGAGCATCTTGCAAAACAGTGGAAACTTGAACATCGTTATTTTGATATGGATAACCCGGTATGATGCGAAACTGGTTTGTGAAAATTGCTACAAGTGTATGATTATTTAAGGATAGATATTAATTTGGCATGTAGTCCCGGAGTGTATGAAGGATATTTGAAGGGACTAATATAGTTGTACATGGTATAATTGAAAAGTTTAAATAGATCAAGGGATAACCGCGTAATGATGACATTGTATTCAGGAACGACAGATCCTTTTAGTCAACGCTGTCGATTTGTATTGTATGAAAAGGGTATGGACTTTCAGGTTATTGATGTAGACGTCTACAACAAACCTGAAGATCTGGCTGTAATGAATCCTTACAACAAGGTACCGGTATTGGTAGAGCGGGATCTGATCCTGCATGAAGCAAATATCATCAACGAGTATATTGATGAGCGCTTCCCGCATCCGCAACTGATGCCTGCAGACCCGGTCATGCGCGCACGTGCACGTCTGTTCCTGCACCGCTTTGAACAGGAATTGTTCTGTCATATTCCCGCGCTGGATAGCGGTGTGGCCAAGACAGTAGAAAAGGCGCGCCAGGCTGTAAAAGCAAATCTGACACAGATATCCCCAATTTTCTTGAAACAGAAATTTATGTTGGGTGATGAGTTTTCCATGTTGGATGTGGCTATTGCACCGTTATTGTGGCGTCTGGATCATTACGGAATTCAGCTGGATAAGGATGCAGCGCCCTTGATGAAATATGCAGAGCGCCTGTTTTCGCGCCCGGCTTATATCGAAGCAATGACACCGTCCGAAAAAGCGATGCGTAAGTGAACGAAACAACCACCAAACCTTATCTGATCCGAGCGATTTATGACTGGTGTACCGACAATGGCTATACACCCTATTTGTCTGTGCAGGTGGATGCAAACACAAGAGTACCCATGGCTTTTGTCAAGGATGGCGGAATAGTCCTAAACATCAGTGTGGATGCCGTACAGGGCCTGCAACTGGGCAATGAAGAAATAAGCTGCGGTGGGCGTTTTGGCGGCGTTGCACATAAAATTGTGGTGCCCGTTTCCGCAGTTGTTGGCATTTTTGCCAAAGAAAGCGGACAGGGGCTGGCCTTTCAGGGGCAGGAATCTATCCCGTCAGTTACAGATCAAAATGGCATTGATGAGCCACCCGACAATCCTCCCCCGCCAGGCAAGCCCCGCCTGAGGGTAGTTAAATAAAAAAAGCCGCAGAAATTATCTGCGGCTTTTTTTATTTATGCTTACCTTGCTGGAGTAGTCAGCAAGAATGTCAGCTATAACCACTAGACTGTTCGGACAATCCGCAATATAGGAAATCCGTTCGGGCGGAGCTAGTCGAAGCCTCGTGCTCCTACCCTTCGTCTAGCTCAGGGCGAACGGGTTTAGCCTAATAGTATTTGCTCAAGTCCTGGCTTGCATACTTTCTTGCATTTTGCTCAAAGCTTTTTTCTCAATCTGGCGTATACGTTCGGCTGATACATCAAATTCGGCAGCCAAATCATGCAAGGTCGCAACGTCTTCGCTTTCCTTGAGCCAGCGTGCTTCAATAATGCGGCGGCTCCGATCATCCAGACTATTCAGCGCTCGACTCAAGCCTGCTGTTTCCAGATGCTGCCGCTCCGTTCTCTCCAGCGTATTGGACGGTTCATTGTAGGTGTCTGAAGCCAGATAGGCGATGGGTGAAAACTTGTCATCTTCATCATCCACATCCGATTCAAGCGCCATTTCGCGGCCGTTGAAACGTGCTTCCATTTCAATCACATCGTTTTCACTGACTTTCAAATCCTGTGCAATTTTTGTCACTTCTTTTGGCTTGAGTGAACCCAGACCCTGCTTCATGCTGCGCAGATTAAAGAATAATTTGCGTTGCGCCTTGGTCGTGGCGATTTTCACCATGCGCCAATTGCGCAGTATATATTCGTGCATTTCGGCGCGTATCCAGTGCAATGCAAAAGAAACCAGACGCACACCGCGGCTTGGGTCATAGCGTTTGACCGCCTTCATCAAACCGATATTGCCTTCCTGTATCAAATCTGCCTGGGGCAAGCCATAACCCGAATACCCGCGGGCAACGCTGACTACAACACGCAAGTGGGAAAGCACCAGATTGCGTGCTGCATCCAGATCATTGTCGCGCTGAAAGCGTGTGGCAAGGTTCAGTTCTTCCTCGTGCGACAACATCGGAAAGCTCTTTACCGAGGTAATATAGCTTTCCAGACTTCCAGCGGAAAGCGAGGGAATTGCTAAAGGCAAATTGGAATTCATAATATTTTCTCCTATGTTTTCATTTTAGCACTCGTAAACTCAGACTGCCAGATGTTAGGGAAGTTCCATGCTAGTCAAGCTGACAATTTATATAATATTTTTTATAATCAATATATTATAAATAAATTTTTAAACATCTTTATTTTTAAACGCTCATTTAAATGGTTTAAGTATGAAAATGTTAATCTAAATAATTAGATATAAATTCAAATAGATAGATTTTCGAGTCAGGTTGTATTATCAATATCTAATATACGCGTGTTTTATTGAACATTCAATAATAAAATCCCTTATGCCATAGACTCAGTTATGTTCAGCAAGCTAAACATGTAAAAGGTCATAGTCGGGCAGGAATGATAAATACCCGGGATCAATGCGGTTCAATCTGCCACAGATGTTGTGACACCGATAATAAAGCCCCCAGCCAGCCCAGATAGGCGGAGAAACCAAGCAGGGTAACGCTGTCGCTAAAGGTTAAGTGTTGCAGGTGGAAATTGCTGGCATAAAGCAGGGTCAAGTCTGCCATACTGACGTTCAGCAGGCTCAAGCTGACGGTGATTATCAGCCATGCTGTGGCGCCACC
>JBBQYH010000065.1:0-11378 GCA_038208855.1 Burkholderiales bacterium | reverse complement strand
GTTGTAGCTCCCTCTCTCACCCCGGATGCACTACAATAGGCTCGACGCAAAGCCCCGTCCAATCTAGGTTGGACGGGGCTTTTGCTTTTAAAAAATGGATTAAAACAGCAGCATTTGATTGGCTTTAAGTGCTTTTTCCTGAAAAAGCGGCAGGCCGACGAGCAGTTTCATGCTGGCAAATTGTTTTTCGGTAACGCTCAGGCAGCGTACCGAGCCTTCTGGCGGCAGATTTGCCACTAAGCGTTTGTAGTGTTTCTCCAGCGCATCGCTGCCATTCAGGATGCGTCCGTAGACCGAAAACTGGATCATGTCGTAGCCATCGTTGATCAGGAAGCGGCGGAACAGGGTGTAGGCTCGACGTTCGGCCTTGGTAACAACGGGTAAGTCGAAGAGAACAAGCAAGCGCATATACCGTCGTGTCTCCGTGCTCATCAGCTACTTCCGCAAATACTTGGCACATCCCCACTTTGCAAAAGGGGGGCTTGGGGGGATTTGATTTTCCCGTACACAAAATCTCCCTCGCTCCCCCTTTGCCAAAGGAGGACGATATAAACATCACCGTGATTATGTCTGAGCATGGTTCAGTACTCCAGGCGGTGCTGCTCCAGCCCGATGATGCCCGGCAATTCGAGCAGGGTCTCGCTGCCCCCGTCGTAGATGCGCGCAAGGCTTTCTATGGTTTGCTCGATCGCTGAGAGCACAGACATTTTTCCGCGTGGCATGCCCACATCCACATTGAGCAGCCCCACCAGCGAGACCTTGTCTTCCGGGCGCAACTCATCATCGGCAGGTACCACACATTTGCGTACAAACAAATCCACCAGCGGGCGGAAGGGTTCGATCACGTCATCGGCAAGGTTGAAGGCATTCTGTTCGCTGGCGTGGAATATGCCGAGGGAAGGCAGCAGACCATGCGCCACCAGCCCGCGTGCAATGGTGCCGCGTAAAACCGCATAGCCGTAATCCAGCGCGGCATTGGTGAAACGCTCTTGCCCGCGATGAAAATCCTTGCCAAACATCTGCACAAAATAAAATGCCGCTGCTTGGCCTTCCAGATTATCACTGTCGCCAGAGCGCACACGTCTGATGTAATTATCCAGCCTGTCATCACCTTCGCACCCTGCCAGACGGAGCGCAGCCGCCTGATTGGCAATTTTCTGGCGGATGATGGTTGCCCAGGTTTGCTTGGCAACAGGCCGGGGCAAGTCCAGTTGCAGGCGCAACCAGCGAGTGGCGCGCGAGTGCTGCAAAAAAGGCAGAAACACACCGCTGGGGTGGTGCGTGTCGCCCGTGGCAAACAGGCTGATGCCGTATTCGCCGCAGGCCGACAGCACCGGATGGGTGAGGGTGATTTCGCGATGATTGAGCACGATCACCGCGATGTCTTCGAACGGTACACAGACAGTTTGCTCCTGTTCGATAGCAAGTGAGAAATGATCCCGCTTAAGCTTGGCGGGGCGTGAGATGACGACGCTACGCCAGGTCACGACGTTTCTCCGGTGGGGCGGGATAAATGTTACCGAGAACGTCGACATGGAATTTTCGGATTGCTTTTACACCAGTGATAGATTTTCTAAAGAACTTCTTATCAGGCTGTGGTTGGTCGTGGGCGCGTAGTGTCATTCGCCCATCACTTTCATACATTACGAAATATCCATGAATGGTTTCTGCGCCAATGGCTATTTCAACAAAATCGTTCTTTGTAAGACTAAAACAGAAAATGCTATCAGCGGAGTTTGTTGTTGATCCGCGCATTTTAGATGCGCTTGTTTGATACTGAGGAATGGCAGTAAATCCACCTGTATTATTTTGCAATATATCAATGCAAACCATCTCACCTAGATCAGCAATTCCACCGCGCAGGAGCAGGCCGGAGTTTTGAGTTATCTCTATATTTATTGAGCGTATCTCGGGAGATACTTTTCCTATTTTACTGGGCTTCAAAACTTTTGGCTGTTGAGGGCCAAATGCTTTTTTTGGATCATCAGAGAATTGGGTCAAGCGATCACGCAAAATATTATATGTTTCTATATTCCTTTGATCATTTCTACCTACCATTTTTTCGAGTTTAGCTAAGCTTAGAGAGGTTAGAGGTATTTTTTCATAGGCTTTGTTTGGATAGTAATTGTCTATGGAAAATATCTTGGCTTTATGAATTTCACCCCCACCTCGTCTGCTAACTGCGCGTGAGACGAACAACGATTTTAATGCATCAAGAGCCTCGACTGTATATGTGCCCAGCTTTTCCATTTCTTCACGCAGCAACACCGGGTTGTCTATCTTCAAGCGTGCTTGCAGTTCATCACGGAAGTGTGGAAACGGATCGGGAAAATGTTCATGCAGGCGCTGGAACATGGCCGGATTGACGATCTCGCCACTCTCCACATCCACGAAGCCTACACTTACCTGGTCGAGTTCCTTGCGGCGCGAGTAGTCGGACAAACGCTTGACCATGCCGTGGCTGCATGCGGCAACTACGGCGGCATCGAGTGCATGGTGGCGGTCGCTTTCTTCGCGCACTTTAATCAAACCCCAACGGGCACGCAGGAACGAGGTCATCTGGCCGCTGAGTACCACGCAGCGTTTGGCATCGCTGTCCTCATGCAGTTGCAGGTATTGTTCGACGTAGTTCTTGAAAAATTTGCAGATGTAGCGCGTGTCATTGAGATTGCGTTCCCTGAACTCCTTGGCTTCTTTTTCGCCAAAATCTTTGCGCAGAAGACGGCTACGTTTGGCGAGGCGATAGGCTTTGGTCGATTCGACGAAGCCGACGAATTGCCGCCAGCGGGGGCTGTCTTCTGCTCCGCTCAGGTATTCGTAAGGTGTTAGGTTGCCCTTGTCACGGTTCTCCTTGGCGAATACCAGCACCTTGTTGTTCTTGCTGTCATCGAAGCTGCGCGAGTAGGGTAGGGCGTGGTCTATCTCAACGTAACCAGCTTCAAATAAACGGTGAATATCTATCGTTTCGATGGAGTAAGCACATTTGCATTGCTGCTCATGATAGAGGCGCCATTTTTCAAACTCATTTCCTTTTGGTGGTTGATGGTAAAAGTCAACGAAGAGTGTTTTGTCTTTTTCGTTGCGGTCACGGAATTCTTCTTGTGCTTTCTTAACCTTGCTGCGCTCGTCCAATGGACGCGAAAGATCGCGCGCCATTTCGATATGCACTTCGTGCGGTGATCCGTATTCGCGGATCAAGGCATTCACTACCTTGCGTGCCTGGTTGAGTGCGCGCAACACCACCGGGTTGCGCGGGATGTCCATGTCCTCGTTGAACACCATGCGCCCGTCTTTGTCGCGCCCGGAGTAGAACGGCGGCAGGTATTTGTGTTCGCCTGCGCCCACTTTGTGCAATTGGCTGTGATGGTAGCCCGCCTGCACGCAGGCTTCGTCGTAACGCAAGCCCGTCTCCATGTGCGGCACGATTTTTCGCAGTGCTTTGAGCGAGAGGTTGCTGAATTTGTCGAAACGGATGTCGAGTAATGTATCAATCACCTTTGCCGCAGTTGGTAAGGGTAATTTGCGTAACTCGGTATCGACTTCTACATCGTCTTTGTATACGCTCAATACCCAAGCGATCTGGTCGAACAGTTCTGGTTTCCCGTCCAAGGCTGCAACTGAAATTTGTTGCCACTCGGTTTCCAGTTCTTTGTTCTTCAATTTCAGCCGCAACTCATGCCATGCAGGCATTTTGACCACGGCATCGGACTCTGGGTCTTTTGCTTTTCCATCGATCTTTTGTTGCTCGCTTGGATATGGCATTGCGAACCGAAATGAATCCGGCAAATATCCTGCCTTGACCCAAGCAGTGCGTAGATGTTTATAGGTGAACTTTTCACCGGATTGGTAGGGCAACGGCAAAGCGATTTGCCGCTCTTGTTCGGTCAATGGCCGGGTGCTCCCATCCACAACAATGCGCAGATTGTTAAGGCGCGTCAGCCAGACATGGCGCTCGGCTGTGAAGCTGGCTTTGGGTGCGCGATATTCTTCCTTTTCAAAGGTGCAATGCCCCAGCATTTTCAGCAGGTCTTTGCCTGCCAGTGCAGGATTTTGCGCCCAGAACAGCCCGCTTTTCTTGTCGCCGTTGCCAAGAATCTCTGTTTCCAGTTTCTCGCCTGCATGTGGATTGCCGAGTGTACGTTGTTGCTTGAATAGCAATGCAAGCTCCTCGCTCAGCAGAACACGTGAAAGTGCTTTGCTGTAGTCGCCTTGCTTGTTGCGTTGCGCGTCGGGGAATTCGGTCAGTACCATTTCAGCAGCACTACGATAGTTCTTTTCCTGCATCAGTTTTTTTGTGCCAGCAAGGCCTTGCTTGACTTTGCCGCCTTCGCCCTTGCTGTCGCCTTCCGCTGCTTTTTCTTCGGCGCGGCTGACCCAATGAAATCCGCGATGCTTGCACAGATGGTAGAGTACACGTGCCCATTCTTCGGCGGTGAGCAAACGATCAAGTCCCGCTAATCGAAGCTGCCATGATGAAACACTTTGCTGCCCCTTCATGGGCGGTTTCTTGAGCAAATCAGTGCCTGTTATCAAGCCGTTGCGTTTCAATAGTCGCGCCAGCTTTGTAAGCCGCCAGGCGCGACGACGCAGACGACGGCGCATTAATCGCGCCATGCGACGTGTCAGGTTAAGAGATTCACCTTCCTTCGCGGTCTCTGCCTTGTCGAAACAGCGTACCCCGAGATCAATAATGTGGTTTTCACCCAGTACCGCCCAGCCGACCGAGGCTATACCGATGTCCAGGCCGATAGTGAGCGGGCCAAGATTATTTTGCTTGCTTGTCATGCTGTTTCTCCCTGATAATGTATTCGTTGTGTGCATCCGGGGTGAGAGCCGTTGCTACAATAAAGAATCGAGAGATTCTGTATCCAAGCCCGGCAAAGAAATTTGCCGGGCTTTCTATTTGATTAAAGCAACCGGAAGCAGAGCATACGTCATGCACAGGATGTACGGCAATGTCCTTGGCCAAATGCTGCTGTTTGATCAGCCATGAAATCCGAGCGGAATTATTGAAGATGATGGAGTTTTGCACGAGATAAATACAATATGCTAATTGCCCGGCATGAACTGATCGAGGTGCCTGTAATGCTGATGGTGGTCTTTCTGGTCAAACGCAGCAGGGGCTGGTACGAGAATAATACGGGATGATTTTAGTATTTGGAATTTCAAAATATATTGATTATAATCATATAGTTGAATTGATTATTTGATTGCGGTGTTTGTGAAATATCGTCATGTATAATTCGGGCTGTTAAAAATTAAAAAATAAGTTATGTCCACGACGATTCTGGCGATAGGGTTGATGGTGTTCTTCGCCCATTTCCTCTCTCTACAATTCCGCAAAACGAATATCCCGGATGTACTGGTGCTGATGCTGGTCGGCATATTGATAGGCCCGGTATTCGGTCTGATGACGCCTGCCGATTTTGGCAGGGTGGGTTCACTGGTTGCCGCCATTGCGCTGGTGGTGATTTTATTCGAGGGCGGCACCTCGCTTGACATGGGTGTGCTCGGCAAGTCATTGGGCACAACGGCTCTGCTGGCGTTAACATGCTTTGTACTGACCATTGTTATCATTAGTTCCATTGGCTGGTATGTACTTGGCTTGTCACTGCTTCCCGCCATTATGCTGGGCGTTATACTTGGCAGCACTTCTGCTGCCGTAGTCATACCCTTGGCGAGTGCACTGCGCATGTCGGAAAAACCCGCTACGGTTGTCGTGCTTGAATCCGCGCTGACGGATGTGCTGAGTATCGTTGCGGTATTCGCCTTGTTGCAGATTCATACGCAAGGCGGAGTCGAACCTGGCAGGCTGGTAGGCAGTGTTTTATCGGCGCTGATTTTTGCTGCGGTTATCGGTGTAGTGGGCGGTATAGGCTGGCTGGTTGTACTGGGCAAGGTCAGAGATTTCCCCAACACCATTTCTTCCACACTGGCCTATGTGTTCATCGTTTATGGACTGACCGAGCTGCTCGGCTTTTCCGGTGCCATTGCAGCACTGGCACTGGGTATTACGCTGACCAATTACGAAAAATTCGGGTTGCGGCGCATACCCGTCATCAACCAGCAACTTGTACCGCTGAACGAAATGGATCTGATGTTCTACCGCGAAGCGGTATTCTTGCTGAAAACCTATTTCTTTGTTTATCTCGGCATCTCCATCCACTTCAGCGAAGTCAACACGGGTCTTGCATCGCTTGCCATGGTAGTACTGGTTTTTATCATGCGTGCAGTGCTAGTTCGTTTTGTTGCACGCGACGACAGCTACAATTTGCGTGACGCTGCTTTTACTTCGATGCTGGTGCCCAAGGGGCTTGCTTCTGCGGTGTTGGCCACGCTACCGCTAAAGTATGGCGTAGCCGGGGGTGATGTCATACGCGATATTACCTTTATGGTGGTGCTGGTCAGTATTACATTAACGGCCTTGCTGGTGATGGCTTATCCCATGCCTGTGGTGCAGAAGTTATACGCAATGATATTGGGCAAGAAAAAATAGTTTATCTACGGGTGCTGTATGTATCGGGCAGGGGCAGTGCACGTAGCCAAAGTATCAGTATTAACCAAGTATGAGTGACGGTGAAGCAGGAGAATATATGAAAAATGATTTTGCAGAAAAAATGAGCGGCAGATTTTACGGTGTATTGCAATGGGCAGATCTGGATGTGCTGTGGACGCGTGTACGTGCCGAACCAGAAGGCTGGTATGCCGCACTGACCGGAGAAGCGCCACCTGAAAAGACATTATCAGTTGATGAGTTGAACAAATTCATCACCGAGATCGATGCCTTGCTGCACAAGGAACATCACTACGATTATTGCGGTGTGGTCTATGTGGATGAACCGACACAGCCCTCATTGCTTAAAATCTTCGATCCATACAATATGGGTTCCGGTTGTCGTGTCGGCGGCGCACCGATTCCGCCGCTGTGGGTGCTGAGCCGTATCCAGCCGACATTGCTGGAGAGCAATATTCCGCTGACGAACAGCCGCCGGCGCTGGTGGCAGGAACTGTTCGGTATTGGCGCATAAAAACCCTGTACATACATGAATAAAATGATACAGAGCATGCGCTGTGCACTCAATGGTATTCTATATGCATTGCTTCATGAACGAAATATGCGAGTTCAATTGGCAGTATTTGTACTGGTCATCAGCGCAGCTTTCCTGCTGAAAATATCAAGAATCGATTTTCTGATAATAATTGCAATGTCTGCGCTGGTTTTTTCGCTGGAACTTGCAAATACTGCGATAGAACAACTGGCAGACAGAGTTTTGCCGGAGCAGGATTTGATTATCGGCAGGGTCAAGGATGTTATGGCAGGCGCTGTATTGCTTGCCAGCATCTTTGCTGTAGTAGTCGGTTTCATCATATTTTATGAACCTGTGCTGCAATTGTTGTACAACCAAGCACCTTAATTTAGCCCGGAAAATTCATGTCTGTTCATCATCACGATCACCATCACAATCACGCACACCACGGTCATCATGCGCATGGTCCAATTGATCCGGCCAATCGCGCGTTTGCGGTAGGTATCGTACTCAATCTCAGCTTTGTCGTCGTCGAAGTGTTCTTCGGCTTCTGGGCCAATTCACTGGCCTTGCTGGCCGATGCCGGGCATAACTTCAGTGATGTGATCGGGCTGCTGATTGCCTGGGGTGCGATTACGCTGGCCAAACGCAGACCCAGTGCACGATTTACCTATGGTTTGCGCAGTTCAACCATCATGGCCGCACTGGTCAATGCGATGATCCTGCTGGTTGCCGTTGGCGGCATCGTGTGGGAAGGCGTGCACAGGCTAGCCGCGCCCGAAATGGTGAGCGGCAATACGATGATCTGGGTCGCCCTGTTCGGGGTGTTTATCAATATCGGCACGGCCTTGATGTTGCAAAACGGTAACAAACATGACATTAATATGCGCGGCGCCTATCTGCACATGATGGCCGATGCGGCAGTGTCTTTGGGCGTTGTGTTCTCGGGCTTGGCCATGTTGTGGCTGGGTTGGTTGTGGCTGGATGGCGCGATGAGTATTCTGATTGCCGCCGTGATCCTGTGGAGTACCTGGGGTTTGTTCAGGGAATCGATCAATCTTTCCCTGCATGCGGCACCCGCGCAAATTGAAGTCGGCAGGGTGCGTGAGTTCCTGGCAGGTTTGCAGGGCGTTGAAGAAGTGCATGACCTGCATATCTGGGCGATGAGCACAACGGAAGTGGCCATGACCGTGCATCTGCTGATGCCGAACGGGCATCCCGGCGATTTGTTCTTGAATGATGTATCCGAAGAGCTGGACAAACAGTTTCATATTCATCATGCAACGCTGCAGGTTGAAATTGGAAACAGTGCCGTGTCTTGCCGTCTTGCACCGGAGGAGGTCGTCTAGTCCGGATTTTCAATGATGGGTATGAGACTCAGCTGACTTTCATCGGCAGGATAACCATCTGCTGTCCGTGCTGGTGCAGGCGGCGCTGCAAATTGAGCGCGGTTTGATTATGCAGCCAGCGCACCAGAAAATTGTCGTTTTCGAAAATCAGGTTGGCGGCAAAGCACACGCTGTTTGTATACTCTGCGCAAATTTCTTGTGCAAGATTATCGAGAGCCAGTACCGGGTCGGTGCCGTGCGCCATGCGCCAGGTAGCCTGCAGTCCCTGATTTTCGCAGAAGCTGGCGTAGTAACACAGGGTGTTTTCTGTCTTGTACTTCAGGGTGCGGATGGTGGCGTCGCTGTCATAGCTTTGCGTATCCACTTCACCCACGCACAGAAAAATGAAATTTTTGAAGTGGTCGGGAAATAAACGCAGTACCCACATGATGGTGTGTATGCCCACACCGCGGTTTTCGTCAACCATGAATACAGCGGTCGGTAATTCCGGATCAAGTTTTTTCGGTAGGCAGTCGCCGGCTTTTACTGATTGTGCGAAGAGCTTTTCTATCTCACGCAGTTTGGCTTTGGTATCAGCATAATGCCGGTGTATGATCAGACACAAAACTACGACTACACTTGTAATCAGCAGGGTTACCCAGCCGCCATCGCTGAATTTTTCCACTATGGTGATAATCAGTATACTGGCGGTTACTGTGAGACCAAGCAACGAAAGAGCAAGCTTGCGTTTCCAGGTCTTTATACTGCGGCGATCGCGCCACCAATGCACTGAAAGTCCGAGTAACGAGAGGCTGAAGGTAAGAAAAACGTTGATACTGTAAAGTACCACCAGCAGTGAGACTGAGCCTTCGCTCCAAACCAGAATCAATAATGCTGCAATACCCATGAGAAGGATGCCGTTCTGTGTGACCAGACGCGAAGACAATTGGCGGAACTGGCGCGGTACCCATGAATCGGCTGCCATATTGGCCATTACCGCTGGACCGCCGAGAAATCCGGTATTTGCCGCCACCAGCAACAAACCCGCTTCCAGTGCCAGTACCAGCGCCAGGCTACTGCCGTTTACCCAGTCGGGCATTCCCAATGAGCCGATGATGGCTTTGAATGTGATGGCATTCAGTGTCTGTCCCGCTACAGGTTGAACGCGCCACAACAGGTATAACACGATAATTCCACCCGCCGTAAAAGCCAATGATGTAGCCATATACAACATGGTCAGTTTGCCTGTGCGTGCGCGCGGCTCGCTAAGCATATTGATGTTATTGGAGACTGCTTCAATACCGGTATAAGTACCGCCACCCAGCGAGTAGGCGCGCAGGAACAGCGAGGCCACAAAAATCCAGCCCATATTTTGAGCAAGGCTTGTTGTTTCATTCAGCGTGGCGGGAATCAGCGCGGGTAATCCTTGCGCATGTGCGTTAATGCCGTAAGCAATGAGAAATGCATGGGTGATGAAAAAACCGAGGAATATCGGTAACAGCACTTTGATGGATTCTTTCATGCCGCGCAGGTTCAACACGATAAGCACTACCAGCAGCGCGATTTCAGTGACGAATTTGAAATTGTGCAGGGCATATGGCAGCAGGCTGAACAGTGCATCCGAACCGCTGGCAACGGATATGGCAATGGTAAGCACATAGTCAACTATCAAAGCAGCACCCGATACCAGTCCGGCATGCGGGCCCAACAGACTCGTGGCTACTTTGTAGCCCCCGCCGCCTGAAGGAAACAGTTCTATCACCTGGTTATAAGCCAGCGCGATAATAAATACCGTCAATGCAGTGGCCACTGCCAGATACAGGCCCAGCTGTGTGTGTGCACCCAGAGCCAGAAACGCTTCCTCGGGACCGTAACAGGAGGAAGACAGGCCATCGGCACCCAAGCCTATCCAGGCCAGAAAAGCCACCAGGGCTATGTTGTGTCGGGTTGCCGGATTAAGCGGATCCAGGGATTTGCCGAGAAAAATTTCGCGTATTGGGTTGCTCAAAGGTAGATGTGTTTATCGTCGATATAGGTTGATAAAAACAGGATTGTCACCTGATAATCGAGCATTATTAACTTATTAAAGTAAATTTACCACAATGATATGCCTGGTTCCGCACAGCCCTTGAAGAAAAGCGCCTTGATAAATGTGTGATGATTTGTGTAAATGTTAACCGATGCAGAGTTTGTGTAGTAGAAATTGACTACGTTTACTTAGCCTTAACCATTGAGCCGCCACGATGATTTTGTCACAAACGCGGTGAATATCCATTAAACTTGCGTATAACGATAACAAGGGGCTTCAAGTGAAATTTTCCGGATTTGATGTTGGGCGGTATGCCGTCAGGCAACTTCTTGCAGTATTTCTAGTTTCGTATATACCCATAATTCATGCACAGGATATCACCCCTTCAGAGCAGGTTTTTCTGCAGGATTTTCCGGTGGTTTTGAGTGCTTCACGCTTGTCGCAGCCATTGTCGGAAGCACCCAATGCGATGACAGTGATAGACCGCAAGATGATCAAATCCTCCGGTTTCAGGACGATATCTGATCTGTTCAGGCTGGTGCCGGGCATGTATGTCGGTGCTGTTAACGGCCATACACCGATAGTTGGCTACCACGGTTCGACTGAAGAGTTTTCACGCCGCATGCAGGTATTGATCGATGGACGTAGTGTGTATTTGCCGCCGTTCAGTACCGTGGATTGGGAAGATATTCCGTTGAATATAGATGATATTGAGCGCATTGAAGTGGTGCGTGGTCCGGCGGCGGCTTCTTACGGCGCAAACTCACTGCAAGGGGTGATCAACATTATTACCCGCGAAGCAGCCGGAGAAAATGGCACTATGCTGAGCATGAACAAGGGTTCGTTTGGCGTTGCAGATCTGGTCGCGCATATCGGCAACACAGGAGAAAAGCTGGATTATCGCCTCACACTGGCTCATCGCGAGGACTCGGGATACGGCTCCAGCGCGATGTTTGACGGCAAGAGAACCAACCAGGCGAATCTGAGGGCTAA
>JBBQYH010000064.1:0-11478 GCA_038208855.1 Burkholderiales bacterium | reverse complement strand
GGGCAACCGGTTGGCGTTTGACAAGATTGAGGGCTTTGCCGAACATGGCCACAGTGTGAGCGATTTTTATCACGGCAAGCGTCTGCGCGATTATCTGTTTAATGGTGGCTATCAGGGTGGGCCGATTGTGATTGGTTCGGCGCGCTTTCATCAGGGGGATGGTGCTGATGGCCTGCAACCTTATCCCGGTGGCAGCATCCCGCATGCTGCCGCTGCCTGTGAGGGGCCACCGGTGGAAATGCTGGCGAGCATGGTTAGCTACCTCAAACTACGCAAGCTGGGTGGTGATCGGATTACCTTGTTCACCCCCGGTGAACTGGTCGCCGAAGATGCGGGTAAAACAGTGGTGAAGAAACTGCTGGCCTATGCCACCAGCCAGGGATGCCATTATTTGAACCTGGTGCAGGACATCCGCCGTATTACCCGTGATGGTATTGAATTTGCCGATGGACGAAGTCTGAAAGCCGAACTCAAGATCATTTTCCCGGATTGGGTGGCGCATGCATTTCTCAAGGGCTTGCCCATTTCCGATAGCGAAGGTTTTATCAAAACCACACTACTGATGCGCAATCCCGATTATCCCGATGTGTTCGCCGCAGGCGATGCCGCTGCAGTGACCATGCCAAAACTGGGGGCTATTGGTCACCAGGAATGTGACATCGTGGGTCGCCAGATCGCAGCCGATGTTGGCCGCATGACCGCGGAAGAGGCCAATCGCCCACTACAGCCGGTAGTCTATTGCATCGGTGACATGGGCGACGGGCAGGCGTTCTATATCCGTTCCAACAGCTGGTTTGGCGGCACGGAGGAGGTGCTGGAAATTGGGCGTGCACCTTACTTGCTGAAAAATATCTACAAGACACAATTTTTCATGCTTAACGGTAAAACCCCCAACTGGGGGCTGAGCTTTGCGCAGCTTTTGGCTGAACACCACGTTAACGTGTAACTTGATGATTATTTTGGATATTGTTATATACAGGCAGGGGTGCGCTGGTAGAGATTGTGCAAGCCAGTCGGATCTGGAACTTATTCTGACGCAGGTCCGTTGTGTGTGTTAACGAACGGTAAATAAACAGCTGAACTACCAGTATTAGGCATTGTTGTTCAATATACATCCACGGAATGTCTAAACCCGCCTGTACATCAAAGCGTGCAATAGTCAGGATAGACAAGATGACGATGAGGCACTGCTTTCGCCGTCACACGTTACGCCAGATTGTTTCCGCTTAAGCAGAAGTGAGCTATGTTCCGGGATATTTTGAGCACACCATAAACAAGGCACTACGATTCACATGATAAGTAATTCCGACATTCTGCATGGCAAAATTCTCATCGTGGACGATATGGAAGTCAATGTCGTTCTGCTTGAGCATATTTTGCGCGATGCTGGCTATGTTTCCATTACGTCAACCAAAAATTCAACTGAGGTCTGCAACCTTTACCGCTTGCACGCCTACGATTTGATCCTGCTCGATCTGAATATGCCCGGCATGGACGGATTTCAGGTGTTGGAGGGACTCAAGGAAATTGAACCGGATGGTTATCCACCGGTGCTTGTTATCACTGCGCAAACGAGTCACAAATTGCGCGCGTTTGAGGCGGGTGCCAAGGATTTTATCAACAAGCCGTTTGACATGGCCGAAGTGCTGGCGCGCGTGCACAACATGCTGGAAGTGCGCCTGCTGTACGGAAAAACGAAGGAGTACAGTAAAGAGCTGGAGAAAAATGTCAAGGAAGTGAAAGCCAGCCGCGCACAAATTAGTCAAAAAAGTGACGAGGTCAGGCTCCTTTACGATGAACTTGTGGCAGAGCACAAACGGTCGATTGAATTGAGCGCCCAGCCAGGTGTCATGGTTGGCCTCGAAAAGGAAGAGCGAGTCGGCACACCCTGGTTGCGCAGCATGCGACTTCGTCATCCATGGCTGCAATTAAATTTGCTTACCTCGTTGACGGGTGCCGGCATGGTGTTGCTGTTCCAGGATACCATCAACCGCC
This sequence comes from Burkholderiales bacterium, assembly GCA_038208855.1. GTDB lineage: Bacteria > Pseudomonadota > Gammaproteobacteria > Burkholderiales > Gallionellaceae > 39-52-133. The sequence continues at coordinate 9,483 of JBBQYH010000064.1, read as the reverse complement.
TGTTGATTCTTGCCGTGTTTGTGCCGGTGATGATCAGCCAGTCGAGCAATACCGGTGGTCAGGCGCTGGCAATTACTTTGCGCGGCCTCGCCTTGGACGAGTTGAAAACGGGCAAGGAAAAATTGCTGGTTATAAAAGAAGCGCTGCTGGGATTTATGAATGGCATTTTTGTAGGGCTGGTGGCGGGCATCGCCATGTATGCGGCGGCAACCGCCCAGCACTTGCAGATTGCATTAAAGCTCGGCGTAGTGGTGTTCCTGGCCATGACCATCAGTTGCACTATCAGCAGTATTTTCGGCGCTATCGTACCGCTCGCGCTAAAGAAATATGGTACGGATCCAGCCACTGCTTCAAGCATCGTGCTCACCACGGGTACCGCTCTGGTTGCCCTGACGATGCTTTTGGGGCTGGCGAAAATTATTGTTTAAGCGCGGTGTGCAGATTTGGATATTTGCATATTGAAGCGTAATCACTGAAGTACCAAGCACTTGCTGACTAAAAACATTACCCATATTCTGCGTCCTATTCAAACTAAAGATGAACAATCCTAAAACCAAAAAAAATATAAATCTGACCGCGAATGATTGGGGGTCACGCAGCAATACTCATATTCTGCTGCTGATGGCAGTGACCGTAATCGGCGTTTATTTTTCATCACAGTTGATAGCGCCATTCCTTCCTGTATTCACTTGGGCATTGGCGCTGGCAATCATGTTTACGCCACTCTACCGCTGGCTTGTTACAAAAGTAAAATATCCCAACCTGGCCGCCATAATCAGCGTTTTGCTGGCTGCGTTGATTGTGGTTATGCCGGTGATGTTTATAGCAGAGCGGATAATTGGCGAAGCGGCCAGCGGCGCGAAAACCATCCAGTCCATTGTCGACTCCGGAGAATGGCAACGTAGCATAGCTGCCCACCCGCGCATCGCGCCTGTCGGCCAGTGGATCGAAAAGCAGATCAATCTGCCGGAAATAGTCAACTCCACTACTTCATGGTTGACTAAAATCGCAGCTTCTTTCTTGCAGGGCTCCGTGCTGCAATTGATTGAATTTGTTATGACTTTTTATATGTTGTTTTATATGCTGCGCGACAGCAGCGCGGCGCTCAAGTCACTTCGCTTTCTCTCGCCACTTTCGGAAGCAGACATGAACAAAATGTTTGTCGGTGTCAGTGATACCGTACATGCGACTATCTTTGGTACGTTTGTCGTCGCGGTTGTGCAGGGTACCCTGGGCGGGCTGATGTTTTGGTGGCTAGATTTGCCGGCACCATTGCTGTGGGGAACTGTCATGGCGATGTTTGCCGTGGTGCCGGTGCTGGGTGCCTTTATTATCTGGATTCCTGCTGCCATCTTTTTGTTTTTTGCAGGTAGCGAAGGGAAAGCCCTGTTGCTCACTCTTTGGGGCGCGATAGTGGTAGGCGGAATCGACAACTTGATCTATCCAATTCTGGTCGGAAGTCGATTGAAGATCCACACTATTCTCGCGTTTGTTTCTATCGTGGGCGGGCTGATTGTTTTAGGTCCGTACGGCCTGATTCTTGGACCGGTGATATTTACCGTCACCAGATTACTGCTGGAAATCTGGAGCCAACAGAATACGGACGAAAAAGCGAATGACAAGGCAGGGAAAAGCGTGGCAAGTGAATAATTGTGAGATGTTTGCCTACCTTGATCATTCAAGTTTATAGTAGAACTCACAGCCTTGCTGAATGCCAATATGCCTATCGAAATCGAATTGAAATTGCGTTTAGCACCTGAACAGCTAGCAAAGTTGAAGCGGCATGCGCTGATCAAGTCTCATCAGTTGACTCGTCCCGTTACACGCCGTCTCTACAATATTTACTTCGACACCCCCAGGCTTGACTTGCAGCACTCCGGCATGGCATTGCGCCTGCGTCGCAGCGGAGTTAAATGGCTGCAAACCCTGAAGGGCGGTGGCTCGGTGCAGGGTGGCTTGCACCAGCGCAATGAATGGGAAATGCCGGTGCAGGGCCCCGCGCTGGATTTTTCCGTGCCACAAATTGCGGAGTGGAAAGATCTGTTACCCCGGCACTTGCGCAAAAAATTGCAGCCTGTTTTTGTCACGGATTTTTCACGCAACAGTCGCATCATGTCGTGGCAGGGAGCAGAGATAGAGCTGTGCATGGATCACGGCGAGATCAGTACCGAGCACCTGCATACGCCTATCTGCGAGCTGGAGCTGGAATTGAAATCCGGTGAGCCGCAGCAATTACTCGAGTTGGCTTTGGCGATACTGGATGTCGTGCCTTTCGAACTGGAATCGATCAGCAAAGCAGAGCAGGGCTACCGACTGTTTTTAGGGAACACCGAGCAAGCTGTCAAAGCTTCGCAGTTGATGCTGGAGAAGCATGACAAGCTGTCGACAGTCATGCAATCACTGATCTGGTCTGTGTTGCAGCATCTGCAGCGCAATGTACGCGGTGCGATGGCTAGCGAAGATGCAGAATATTTACATCAGATGCGTGTTGCCTTGCGCCGTTTACGCGTGTTGCTGCGCGTAGTGGAAAACGTATGTGAAGATGAGAAGTTGAGCAGATTCAGAGCGGAGTTTGCAGAGCTTGGCGTTGTGTTGGGAAAGATTCGTGAATGGGATGTGTTCATGGCAGAAACATTGAGAGCGATGCATGAGAACCTGCCGGCCGATGCCGGCTTGCAGTCACTGATGACGGCCAGTGATCAGCAACGCGATGCGTGCTACCGCTTGTTGAATAATGATGTGCAGGCAAGAGAAATGCAGCGACTGATGTTGCGATTTTCCATCTGGATGAGCAGTCCATATTGGCAACAGTTCGCACAAGTCGAGCTACAAGCACGCAACTTTTCATCATCTTGTTTGACCAGGCTTGCCAGACGCTTTGAGCGGTCTGCAGAAAATCTGCACGACTTGGATGTCGTCAAGCTGCATGCCATGCGCATACAGGCAAAGAAGCTCAGGTACTGCGCGGATTTTTTTGCGACGTTGTATGGAAAACAAAAATTCCGGATATACATGGCTGCGCTAAGCAAGGCTCAGGATAGGCTCGGGCAGATACACGATGACGCTGTAGCGCAACACTTGCTTGATGAGTTGTCAGCAATACCGGCACTCACCGGTCATCAGGATACGATTGCACTGACCAGAGGTTGGATTGTGCATGATTTGTCTGGTCAGTTTGCAATGTTGGATGAAGCGATGCGTAAGTTTCAGGGGTTACAGAGTTTCTGGGAAAAATAGTATTTTTGGAATTTGACAAATATGTCTAAGATTGGCGCACTCATCTGCGCGCCAATTATAAATAAAAACAATGCGGACAGAATTATTGGTCTCGTCATGAACCGGTGAATTCACCAACCATAGCGGAATGAAAAAATAAATCTGTCCACTTTGTTTGGTATGCTCGTTAACGCACAGATGAGAAATTGGCAGTCATGCAAGCAGCAAGCATAAGAAGCAGAAATCACGTTTCTTACAAACCTGGGCACTTAAATTAACCTTATAGACTGGAGAATTATGATGGATGTATATGATCCTCATCGTAGAACCATGTTGCGCGAGTCACTTGTCGTCGGCCTTGCATTTGTCCGTTCTCCCTTAAAGGAAAGTTGAAATGTGTTTTTCTGCAAGCGCAAGTTTTGTGGCCGGCGTTTCATTGATTGCGTTCGGTGTTGTCACCGTAAAATGGTCAAACACCAATCTGAGATTCCTTTTGCAATCGGCTTGATAGAGCCCGTGGTCTGGCGCAAAAAGGTAATCTGGGGCTTTCAGGCCATCGGTCTCTCGCTTAGTTTGTACTTGCTGCATTCGATAGTCGGGTTTCCTGTGATTTCGGAAATGGGCGAGAATATGGTTTATGTACTGCCTTATGTCAGAGAGCCTCCGGCCATGGATCTTTATCTTGCTGCGACCTGTATTGCGCCATTATTTTCCAGCCACAATTTTGTCAGACTCTTCGGTGTGCTGACTTTGCTGCTTTCTTTCGCGGCGCTATGGTTCTATACCGTTGCACTGTTTTCCATATGGTGCTTCTTTTCAGCAATACTGAGCGTGCTCATCTATCTGCATTTCAGATACAGGAAGGTGGGCAAGGTAATGGGGGTTCAGCTCAATTCCTGGCAGAGTGTTGCAATGCAAGAACAGATACCAATTTCCTCTTTTTCTGTAACAAAATGTCCGTATTGTCGGTAGATGTCTCGACTTGGATATCCGACACGTTTTTGGGGTTGATATGTTCAATCTTTAAGCGTAAATATGAATACACGCCAGGGTGTGGATATTATTGCCATGTCCTTGTGTTAATCAAACTGAGGAGTTTGTCATGAGCCATGCAGATATGTTAATTCATGTACACCCGGAGTTGGATGTACATGCAAGAGTCAATTTGGAAAGAAGACTGAGAGAGTGTATGGGTGTTGATTGCGCAGAGTTTGACCACCGTCCTCACCCGCACACCTTGGTTGTTAAATATGATCCAGACGAAGTTGAAGGTATGGAAATACTGGATATGGTGCGGAGCGTTGATCCGGTGGCCAGCAGAGCGGGTTTGTAGTCAAACTTGAGCCCGTATGTTGGGCTGAACATAGCAATAAAGAAGGCGACTGAATGTCGTCTTTTTTATTGCATATGATTATATATTTTATAATATATTCATGTTGTTATGTATTTTTCAGATCGCCGTATAGTTGTTGCAAAAGGATGTTGGCTGTTTGCTCCAGTAGGGCGACATTTTGTGTGCCGATACAGTGGTTAATCATTTCAATGCCCTTGAGTACGATGGGGAGCTCACCATCTTCAATTATCCATGTGTCTGTTGTGTCACCCCGGGCTCTGACGCGCTTGCGTCAGTTGTGTCAGGCCTTCACTTTACATTTGCTGGTGCACAGGCCATTGAGAAGAAGACCCCTGATCTATACTTCGTTGTTAACTACTTCGGCGGGCTTTATCTTTCACGCTGAGAAGATCACTGCGAAATGTCAAATGTAAGGGTGACCCTTGAAGTGGAAGTGTGCTGGAAGTTCTTGTCCGGAAAAGCTGGGTTACCTCAGCCTGATCCCGGAAGTGCTGCATGACCCCGGAAGTGCTGCAAATGGCACGAGAACCTCTACGAGGTCACGAACGGAAGTCTTATTCAGTGTTTCCTTGACTGTTTATTCATGCAGGCAGATCTCCCGCTTTGCCAACTAATCCAACGCGTCTGAACCCATGCGGTCGCAATAAGCCAGATCGGGGAGGTGTGCGTCGTTTAACTTGCTGGCGGCTTCTCGTAACGCAGAGCGCAAGCCTTCCTCCAGCACAGGGTGATAAAACGGCATGCGCAAGATCTCGCGCACCGTGAGCTTGCACTGCACAGCCAATGCCAGCAGATGCGCAAGGTGTTCACCTTGCGGCGCGAACATCTCGGCCCCTAACAGGCAAGCGCTTTTTTTGTCGACATAGATACGCAACAAACCGTGATTGATTTCCGCCATACGTGCGCGTGCCTGTTTTGAGAAATCTACTTCGCCGATAACTATTTCATTTTCCTTGAGTTCAGCAAGGCGCTTACCGACGCTCGCTACGTTCGGTTCGGTGAAAATAATCGCAAGGGGTACGCGACGTTCGAAACAGGCCGGCTCATTGCGCAGCGCGTTGTATCCGGCTATATGACCTTCGTCGATTGCCTCGTGCAGTAAGGGCAAATGACTGTTGGCGTCACCTGCAATGTACACAGGAAGATCGGCGATCTGCATGGTGCGCGGATCGAAAGGCGGCATCCCGTGTTCGTCGAGTTTTACACCCAGATTCTCTATATCCATCTGATCGACATTGGGACGGCGACCGAGCGCGACCAGTATCTTGTCAGCCAGAACACTTTGATTTCCGGCGCTTACGCAGATACGATCACCTTCGCTAGTCAGTTCTGCTGCATGGCCCAGGTGCACGGCGAACTCCACCCGTAACAATTCCACAGCGTGGGCGTTGACACTGGGATCACTCAAGCCGGCAATATTTTCGGCTGCATCGAAACCGGTGATCTCAATGCCAAGCCGGGCTAACGCTTGCGCAATTTCGCTACCGAGACCACCCAAACCGATGACCGCCATTTGTGCGGGCAATGTTTCCTGCTCGAACAAATCATCGCTTGTCAGCAAGCGGGGGCCGAATGCAGACCATGCCTTGGGAATGATGGGTCGTGAACCGGTAGCGATGATGACTTTCTTGGCCTGCAGGCGGCGTTCGCCTATCTGGAGGACTTGCGCTTCGAGGAACTTTGCGGGGCCCACAATACTGCGCTCGCCCAGTTCATCCGTGAGTTTGAGCATGCCCGCAACGAAGCCGTCGCGCAATTTGCGCACGTGCCTCAATACTGCCGCTACATCAACGGTGAGCAACTGTGCACCGGACACACCAAAGCGCGCTAGCGATTTGCGATGGTGAAAAGCGTTGGCAGCCGCTATGAGTGCCTTCGAGGGCATGCAACCAACACGTGCACAAGTCGTGCCGTAATGGCCTTCGTTGATCAACACAAAATTATCGGTCTGCTTGCGCACCTCTTGCAGCGCCGACAGACCGGCAGAGCCCGCACCGATAATTGCAACGTCATATGCTTTTTCCATAATATCTCCCTTTGGAATCTGAAATTATCGCCCGCAAAAGCGGATATCGCTAATCCATTTATTCTGCATTAGCCGCTGTATTTTTTTCAGCAGCCGTTCGCTTTGCTTCACTGCAAAGTACTGATTATCAAACCCATTGAAATGATTTTGGCGTTTAAAATTATTCAATATAATCATGATATTGCAAAAATATAAATAACTGTTCTTTTTGAAACGCAAGTCTGGTTTTATGGAGTGCCCATCCAATGTTTTTTAATTCGTTTGAAAATTTAATACAAACCTGACTCCTTTAGTTGATCGTGATCCTGTCCATCAACACGCTCACTGCCGCTGTTTTGCCAGGTTCACTGATGAATCGCGATGTGCTTGTACTGGAAATTAATCTTGCAGGCGGATCTCCCGCTTTGCCAGCCGGTAAGTGCCCTCGATCAGCACTGCCAACGCGAGCATCGCCGCCAGTACCCACAGTTTTGCGGGTGCAATCATGCTGGTTTGCCCTATCAGCGCGCCCAAGGCAACAAGGCATGCTATGGCGCCGGCGACAGAAATCCAGGCGCGGTTGCCGGTATGGGGCGCGTGCCCCGCGTTGGCGGCGCTGACAGTGGCAAAGATCAGTTTGTTGTTGCTCATGTGTCGATCATTTCTTTTTCTTTGCAGCCTAGTGTCTAGGATAACGATTTTTATATTTAATTGTGCATAAGTCAATGATGAATGTTTTATGAGTTGAGCGGTGTTAATTTCAGCTTTTCAAGCCTGCATGCAAAACTTCAACCATTTTCGAGGGAGCTAAAGTGTGTGCATAATCCAATGCGGATTTTCCCTGTGGCCTGGGGCGGTTCTGGTAGCACCTGCGGCATAATAGAGTGCCGTCGTCCCCATATTATTTTGCTGGTCTGGATTGACATCCTGATCCAGCAGTTTTTTCAAGGTTATCACATCCCCTTCATACGCAGCTTTCATAAGCGGTGTTTGCGTATGAATCTCCGACGCTGCGGAGATTGCAGTTGAATACACAAAAATAACCGTAGGTAATAAAAATGAAGCGACATGTTTTAGCCTGGATGCATACATGTTTCTCCTTTTCGAAAAATGTAACTGTGATTTACCGGCAATAATCGTAGCGTTTATAGTACCCATTTTCAATGCCTGCCAGTTCCCCCACTTTTTAAAAGAGGGTAGGGGAGAGTGGAGTTGTGAAAATTGAATCCGCCAATCTAATTACCTAATTTTTTGTATGGAATCCCGTTATCCGGAAAATAAAAAGCTCCATCTCCGTTTTGATCTGTGCTGAGCAGATTTTCATAAAGCTGATTTTTACTAAGCAAAATGCCCCCTTGTTCAACTGTATATGCCGATTCGCCACTACCGGCAATAAATTTGTTTGAGCGTGAAATATTCAATTAAATCAAACGGTAACGTGGCAGGGCGGGGCGCAATGTCGATCCTGCTTACACTGCATGTATTCTGGGATCTCTTACACGTTCCAGCGCTTTGCGGTTCCACTTTGCCAGATCAGCGGCTGCCTCATAGGTGGTCTGCAGAAACGCGAGGAGTGTGTCATCGGGCGAAGCGGCTTTGCGTACGACGTTGTAGGGCAGGATGAATTCGTGCAGCTCTTCGCTATAGAAAGCACCATGCGGTGTAACTGGTGCACGCGCAAAACCTGACGGCTCCGGATACGCATAGGCATAGAACGCGGGATAAAGTATTGGCGCACCGCCCGCCCAAAATCCGCAACTGCTCACCTCGTGAGAATAGGCCTCGCGCGTTACCCAATCCGGCAGATTTAAAACACCGCCGGGATGCACAGGCGCGCTGCGTCCGGAAAAACGTGTCACGGCCAGGTCGGGCGCGCCCCAGAAAAAATGCACGGGACTGCACTTGCCGATAAAGCGCACACGAAATATTATAAACACGCGCTCAGCCTGTACAAGAATGCGCCAGAAGCGATTGGCGTATTTGCTTTCATAGGCACCCAGGGTTTCATTCAGGTCAAAGCGTATCGGCTCGGCAACTTCGTTGGGCATGCGCGAAATGCTGACGGTTAGGTTTAATTTTTGCATCTCCTGCATTAGCCGCGCATAAAAGTCCGCTACGGATTGCGGATCGAGCGCAAACCCCGCATTGCCGCCGTCGCTGGTCTTCAACGTGAGTTTATGATCTACGAAATCGAAATCGATCTGAAAGTTTCGTGTGCCGTACGGGATAAGCGCAGTGGTGAGCCCCCTGGCCGTGACATACAGCGCGGCATGCCAGGAATGGTTAAGCCAGGGACACTGCGTGAAGCGTATCTTGCCGACAATCTGGAACCACATATGCAGGGTTGCATAGGTCTCGCTCCACTCGGCCAGAGGCAGGTCCGGCCATGTTTCCAATGCTGTAGGGTCTGTCATCATGTCTCCACAATGTTGTTATACGGCACTTAAATATTAAAACAAACATAAATTTAATTCTCTTATTTAGCAAGCAGTTTTCCTGCGAAATATAAACATTTGGTAATATATGAAATGATTATTTTGGACGGTATCCTGCATGACGCGACACGCAAGTATCAGTTACTTTGCTTAGTGCTTCCGGAGACTCCTTTATATTGCCTTCGTTTGCTGTGATTGAAAGGCGGAAGGCAGCGTATGCATTTCACCACCTGTCGCAATTAACAGCTGTTCGGACTTAATCAGAGGTTGCCTAATCTATTGCTATAGATTGATGGATGAACTGTCAATTTGCAGGTCCACTTCATACAAGTTTGCGAGCAGGTTTTTCACACACATTGCCTGAATTTAGAAGTGTCATGAAAAAACTGATTGCTTCAGCAAGATCACATGTGAGTTATATGTTACTAACTACTTTGCGCGAAGATACAGAACTTTCTGGTTTGAACCTGTTT
>JBBQYH010000063.1:0-11603 GCA_038208855.1 Burkholderiales bacterium | reverse complement strand
TTTCAGCCTAAAGGCGTGTTTCGAGGCACGCAGTCCATGTTTGATGCAATGGACGAAGAGCGTGCCAATAAAGTGCGGGAATGGGTAAATGGACATACCAGATCTACATAGATTACTGGATAATTTTCAGAAAAATGGCGTGCTTTACATCCTTGTGGGTGGGCAGGCTGTTCGTTTGCACGGTTTAAACAGGGCAACAGAGAATGTGGATCTTGTTGTGCCATTTGACGAGAAGAACGGAGAACGACTGATACGCAGCCTTGAGTTTTTAGTTTCTTCGAAAGAGCTTCAATCCTGGTGGTTTTCCAAGGAAGCAAATGCAGATGAAATTCAGAATATCCGTGTAGCAGACGAAATGGTTATTGACATTTTATTTGCTGCAAACGGAGAAACATATGAGTCGTTGCAGCCTTTTATCAGGAAAATAGAAATCGACGGAGTAATAATTCCTACGCTGAATATAGACGGGCTTCTGAAAAAAAACAGGTTATCGGGAGAAAGATGCAATAGATCGCGATTTTTTATTAAAACTAAAAAATCACAATTATTGAGTATTCCATAATTGATGACACTTTTAAACTACCCTCTCTCTCCGCTTTGCTCCCCCCTCTCCCGCTTGCGGGAGAGGGGCAGGGGAGAGGGTGTTTTTTTTCATGTCGTGTATTGCGGAAAGATCACTATTTCTTTTGGTGCATGAATTACTTCTGAATAAATCAAATGGCAAAAGCAAAAATAATATATAGCTGCACGGAATGCGGCGGGCAGGTGCCCAAGTGGCAGGGGCAATGCCCGCATTGCACAGCGTGGAATACGCTGGTTGAAAGTGTTGCTGAATCCGCCTCCGGCAATAAAAATCGCTTCAGTTCTCTGGCCGCGACCAGTGTGGTGCAGACGCTGGCCGAGGTGGATGCTGTGGAGGTGCCGCGCACGCCCACAGGTATTGCCGAGTTTGACCGCGTGCTGGGCGGCGGGCTGGTAAGCGGCGGGGTGGTGCTGATAGGTGGTGATCCGGGTATCGGCAAATCGACCTTGTTGTTGCAAGCACTTGCACATCTGTCTACCAACAAAAAAGTTCTATATGTTAGCGGTGAGGAATCGGCACAGCAGATTGCCTTGCGCGCCAAGCGTTTGACGCTGGATGCCAGCAGGATGCATTTGCTGGCAGAAATTCAGCTGGAAAAAATACAGGCAGCAATCGTGCAGGAAAAACCCGATGTGGTGGTGATTGACTCTATACAAACAGTTTATTCGGAGTTGCTGACTTCCGCCCCCGGCTCGGTGGCGCAGGTGCGCGAGTGTGCGGCGCAGTTGACGCGCATGGCCAAAGGTTCGGCCGTCACCATGATCATGGTGGGCCATGTGACCAAAGATGGCACACTGGCCGGGCCACGGGTGCTGGAACATATAGTGGATACCGTGTTGTATTTCGAGGGCGATACACATTCAAGCTTCCGTCTGGTGCGTGCCTTTAAAAATCGCTTTGGCGCGGTAAACGAGCTGGGTGTGTTTGCGATGACGGAGAAAGGCTTGCGCGAGGTGAGCAATCCTTCAGCGCTGTTCCTGTCGCAGCACGATGTGCAGGTGCCCGGCTCCTGTGTGATGGTGACACAGGAAGGTACGCGGCCGTTGCTGGTGGAGATTCAGGCGCTGCTTGATCAGACCCATTCCCCTACACCGCGTCGACTGGCGCTGGGTCTGGAGCAAAACAGGCTGGCCATGTTGTTGGCGGTGTTGCACCGCCATGCCGGCATTGCCTGCTTTGATCAGGATGTGTTCATCAATGCAGTGGGCGGCGTTAAAATCAGCGAACCAGGTGCTGACCTGGCGGTATTGTTGGCGATCGTGTCGTCATTGCGCAATAAACCCTTGCCGGAAAAAATGGTGGTGTTTGGTGAAATCGGTTTGGCCGGAGAAATTCGTCCGGTACAACGCGGACAAGAACGTTTGAAAGAATCGGCCAAGCTGGGCTTTACCCGCGCCATCATCCCCAAAGCCAACAAACCCAAGCAGGCCATTGCCGGAATGGAAATTATCGCGGTGGACAGAATCGAGGATGCGGTAGCGAAGATGCGGGAATGAAAGTAGACGATTTCTTGTTTCAGTACACCGAACTTGGGTTGGCTGGTGTTATTTCACCGCCTCGATAATTCCGATTTCTCTTTTAAGCAGGTCATTGGCGAGCTGCGAAAGCGGCACGCCTTTTTTAGTGGCGATCGCGTTGAGATAATTCTGCACGTCGGCATCCAGATAAACCGGCAGATTAAGGCGTAGATTGGGTCGATAAAACTTTCCGCGTGGTGCGCCAGTAAAATTCACTTCGGCAGGTATATCGTCATCTTGAGCGGGTGTTGTGGCTACATTCATAATTTTCACCTATCTTGGTTCATTCTCGTAAAAAAGCCGTTCCCGTTTAGTGGCTGGACGGGCGGAAATTAAGCGGACACTGGCGCTGGTGGGGCCGGTAGCCTGGTATGTATGCGAAACTAGCAACAAGATGCCATTGGCATCATGCCCCAGTGACCACCAGCGTTCTTCATCCTGGCTGTGCCCATCATCAAACACCGCTAGCGCCAGCGAGTCCAGAAATACCGAGGCAGCCTGTTCAAACGTCACCCCATGCTTGTCTGCATTGGACAACGCCTTGACGTTGTCCCATTGAAAATCATAAACGGTATCGGACACAGCAACTGCCAATCGAAGCCATGATTTTTACGAATTGCACAATGTAAACCTATCTTTAAATTAGATAAGTGATGAAATTACACTTATAACGATTAACAATCAAGCAAGTTATATATCGATCCTATTCTGTATTAGGAAATGGCGTTTTACGGTATAATTTCACTCCATGATTAAATACATATTCGTTACCGGCGGTGTCGTGTCCTCACTGGGCAAAGGGATCGCCGCCGCTTCTCTCGCTGCAATTCTAGAATCTCGCGGCCTCAAAGTCACCATGTTGAAACTGGATCCGTATATCAACGTTGATCCCGGCACCATGAGCCCGTTCCAGCACGGGGAAGTTTTCGTGACTGAAGACGGTGCAGAGACGGATCTTGATCTTGGCCATTACGAACGTTTTGTCACGGCGAAGATGCGCAAGTCCAACAACTTTACCACCGGCCAAATCTACGACAGCGTGATCCGCAAAGAGCGCCGCGGTGAATATCTGGGCAAAACCGTACAGGTTATTCCGCATATCACCAACGAGATTCAGGCTTTTATCGAGCGCGGCGCCAAGGCCTCCTACGATGGGCATGCGGATATTGCAATTGTGGAAATTGGCGGTACGATAGGTGATATCGAGTCTTTGCCGTTTCTTGAAGCCGTGAGACAGATGGCTTTGCGCAGCCCGCGCCATACCTGTGCTTTCGTGCATTTGACGCTGGTTCCTTATATTGCCAGTGCGGGCGAGTTGAAAACCAAGCATACCCAGCACAGTGTGCAAAAATTGCGCGAGATTGGCATCTCTCCCACGGCTTTGTTGTGTCGTGCCGACAGGCCGATACCGGACGATGAGCGCTCAAAGATTTCACTGTTCTCCAATGTGCGCGAAGAGGCGGTTATTTCTGTATGGGATGTGGACAGTATTTACAAGATTCCCAAGATACTCAACGACCAGGGCTTGGATCGCATTATTTGCGAAGAGTTGGATATCAATCCTCCGGCGGCCGATTTGTCTGTGTGGAATAATCTTGTGCATTCCCTGGAGCACCCCAAACATGAAATCAGCATTTGCATGGTCGGCAAGTATGTCGATCTGACCGAGTCCTACAAGTCGCTGATTGAAGCGTTGCGCCATGCGGGCATACATACCGCTACTCGGGTGAATATCGAGTATCTTGATTCCGAAGTTCTTGAAACATCCGGAGCGGAGGAGTTGAAGCGTTTTGATGCGGTGCTGGTGCCGGGCGGTTTTGGTGTGCGCGGCACAGAAGGAAAAATTGCGGCGATACAATATGCGCGTGAACATAAAATTCCCTATCTGGGAATTTGTCTGGGCATGCAGTTGGCGGTTATTGAATTTGCGCGCCATGTGGCGGGCATGGCCGATGCAAACAGCACGGAGTTTAATCTGTCGACCGAACATCCTGTGGTTGCGCTGATTACCGAATGGCTGGATAGGGATGGCCGTGTGGCTACCCGCAGTGCGGATTCTGATCTGGGTGGTTCCATGCGCCTGGGTTCGCAGCGTTGTCCGATCAAAAGCGGAACCATGGCGGAAAGTATATACGGCAAGGAAGTGAATGAACGCCACAGACATCGTTATGAAGTGAACAACCATTATGTGCCGGCGTTGGAAAAGGCCGGCATGATTATCGCTGCGCGCACACCCAGTGAGCAGTTGCCGGAGATGATGGAGTTGCCCAAGTCCATGCATCCCTGGTTTGTCGGCGTGCAGTTCCACCCTGAGTTTACTTCCACGCCGCGCGAGGGGCATCCCTTGTTTACGGCTTACGTCAATGCAGCGTTGGCACGTAAAGGGGTTATCTGAATGTTTAAGGAGTTGGTATGAAGCTGTGCAATTTTAATGTTGGTTTGGATCAGCCCCTGTTCTTGATCGCGGGACCCTGCGTTATTGAATCCGAACAGATGGCGCTGGATACGGCAGGCCAGCTCAAGGAAATCTGCCAGCAGATCGGCATGCCGTTTATCTACAAATCTTCGTATGACAAGGCGAATCGTAGCTCGGGTAAATCCTTTCGCGGTTTTGGTCTGGATGAAGGCCTGAAAATTCTGCAAAAAGTAAAACAGCAAATAGGCGTGCCTGTGCTGACCGACGTGCACAATATTGAAGACATTGCTGCTGTTGCGTCGGTAGTAGATGTGTTGCAAACGCCCGCTTTCCTGTGTCGGCAGACAGATTTTATCCATGCTGTAGCGCGTTGCGGCAAGCCGGTGAATATCAAAAAGGGTCAGTTCTTGTCTCCGTGGGACATGCAGAATGTGGTGGAAAAGGCGCGTGATGTCAGTGGTCAGGACAATATCATGGTGTGTGAACGCGGTGCGTCGTTTGGCTACAACAATCTGGTTTCGGATATGCGTTCCTTGGCCGTCATGCGTAATACGGGATGCCCGGTGGTGTTTGATGCCACCCATTCAGTGCAGTTGCCGGGAGGGCAGGGTACAGTCAGCGGCGGTCAGCGCGAGTTTGTGCCGGTGTTGGCGCGTGCGGCCGTTGCGGCTGGCGTATCCGGTGTGTTTATGGAAACACACCCCAACCCGTCCAAGGCCTTGTCGGACGGCCCCAATGCTTTTCCGTTGGGCCATCTGAAAGAGTTGTTACAGACATTGATGGTGATAGATGCTGCAGTAAAGAAACAAGGTTTGATTGAAGAAAATATTGATTTGCGTAACGTTTGAAAATAAAAGAGAGCATATAAAATGAGTGCAATAGTAGATGTGATAGCGCGTGAAATCCTGGACTCCCGTGGAAATCCCACGGTTGAGGCGGATGTATTGTTGGAATCCGGTGTGATGGGACGAGCTGCAGTACCGTCCGGCGCATCAACAGGTACCAAAGAAGCGGTTGAGCTGCGCGATGGCGATAAACAGCGTTATCTGGGCAAGGGCGTGTTGAAAGCGGTTGAGTTTGTTAATACGGAAATTGCCGAAGCGATTATCGGGCTGGATGCAATGGAACAGTCTTTCATCGACCAGACCATGATAGATCTGGATGGTACGGAAAACAAATCCCGTCTCGGGGCAAATGCCATTCTGGCGGTATCGATAGCAGTGGCCAAGGCAGCAGCAGAAGAGTCCGGTCTGCCGCTGTATCGCTATCTCGGCGGTGCATCGCGCATGGAAATGCCGGTGCCGATGATGAACGTAATCAACGGCGGCGCGCATGCCACTGGTGGTTCCGACATGCAGGAGTTCATGATCATCCCGGTGGGTGCTCAAAGTTTCCGCGAAGCATTGCGTTATGGCGCTGAAGTATTTCACAGCCTGAGAACAGTTTTGCATAAAAAAGGATTCGCAACCACGGTGGGTGACGAAGGCGGTTTTGCACCTGCATTGGGTTCCAATGAGGCGGCCTTAAAAGTGATCGTAGAAGCGATTGAAGCGGCAGGTTTTGTACCCGGTGCGGATATAGCGATTGGCATGGACCCTGCCGCTTCAGAGTTTTACCATGATGGAAAATATCATTTGAAAGCGGATGGTCTGGTCATGACTTCAGCGCAAATGGTGGACATGTATGCTTCCTGGGTGGACAAGTATCCTATCGTCACGATTGAAGACGGTATGAGCGAGCATGACTGGGCAGGCTGGAAATTGCTGACAGACCGTTTGGGGAAATCCATACAGTTGGTGGGTGACGATGTGTTTGTTACCAACACCAAGATTCTTGCCGAAGGAATCAAGCAGGGCATAGCCAATTCAATTCTGATCAAGATAAACCAGATCGGTACGCTGACAGAAACTTTTGCAGCGATAGAAATGGCCAAGCGTGCAGGTTATACCGCGGTTATTTCACACCGTTCCGGTGAGACTGAAGACACAACCATTGCTGATCTTGCTGTGGCAACCAATGCGCTGCAGATCAAGACGGGTTCTTTGTCCCGTTCGGACCGTATGGCAAAGTACAACCAGTTGTTGCGCATTGAAGAAGACCTGGGTGATAGTGCGTCATATCCGGGCCGCGGTGCCTATTATCAGCTGACATAGTTTTTTCCAAGTAATGCGCTGGGTCACTATGATTTTGTTCGCAATTATAATATTGTGGCAGTATTCTTTATGGTTGGGCAAAGGCGGCTGGATCAAGGTATGGGAACTCGATCGTCAGGTGGAAGCGCAAAAAAAATTAAATCTGCAAACGAAATCCAGAAATGCGGCGCTGGATGCGGAAGTTCGAGATCTCAAGCAGGGAACGGAAGCGATAGAAGAGCGTGCCAGAACTGATTTGGGTATGGTCAAGCAGGGGGAGGTTTTCTTTCAGCTGGTTGATGAGCAACCTAAATTGTCTGCGCCGCCAATGGCAGAGAAAAAATCCAAACCGCATTGATTTATGCATCAATATGCAGATTGCCTGAATAACTTCTGCTATTTTTATTTTGGTATTTTGGTGCCCGGGACCGGAATTGAACCGGTACGACCTTTTCAAGTCGAGGGATTTTAAGTCCCTTGTGTCTACCAATTTCACCACCCGGGCAATGATAGAGTTTAAGCCGACAGGCTACAGTGAAGCGGCGCATTATACAGAGATGACCGCTTACGTGCCAATAAAGATAGACACGAACAGTTTATCGGGTTATCTTTAAACCGGAATTAACCGGAATTATAAAAAATAATATTGATTATTTATTTCAACGAGCTAAAATTAAAGCCAATATGCAAGTTTTGCACATTTTCCATGCTGTAATTATTTGTATGACAAGGAATTAATAATGTTTAAATTTGATTTTGCCATAAAGACGCGAGACGGACAGAGGATAGAAAGTCTGGTGATCGCTGGCCTTGATCAGCAAGATGCGGAGCGGAAATTAAATCAGATGTACCGTTATTGTGAAATTTTACGTTGCGAAAGCAAAGATGCAATTGCAAAGCAGACAGATTCAAATTCTATTGAGGATATTCTGTCTTTGATTTCCAAGTAATTCAGCTGCTAGTTCATTCAATCGTTCCGTCACTTAACAACTCCTGCAGCAAAGCGTCGTAATCATGAGCACCACGGCTACTGGGTGCATGCTGGAATATTGTTTTATTGAGTGCGGGGCTTTCCGCCAGGCTGACGTTTTCTGCGATACGCGTATTGCAGACATCCGCGCCGAATTTTTCTTCAGCCATACGCAATACATCCAAAGACATGTTACGCCGTCCGTCATATCGGGTTAACAGATAACGGCGGTTTACGCGACGCTTTAACACCTGCTCCAAGGCCTTGAGTGTTTTATCAATCTGTACGGCACCCTTTGCGGACAGATAATCAGCAGAAATCGGCACTATAAGGCAATCACAGGCGAAAACCGCGTTCAGTGACAGAACGCCTATCATGGGGCAACAATCTATTATTACCGGATTTGATTGGTTACCCAAACTTTCAACTTTCAATCCTGTGTTGATCCGATTGACTACGTTGAAGCCCTTGCCGAACAGAGCATCAACTTTGGAAAGTTCTGAATGGGCGGGTATTACCCTGATACCGCTGTTTGAGTTTTTTACCAGCTCCGTCAATGGTCGATTGCGCTGAAATAGGCTTAGTACCGTGTCATCGCCATTATTGGCATTGATGCCGGCTATGGAGCTGAACTGAGCCTGCGGATCGAGATCAATTCCATAAGTCGTGCGGCCACTTCGAGCTAGCGCGGCGGCAAGATTGAGCGCTGTTGTAGTTTTTCCTACCCCGCCTTTTTGATTAAATACTGCGATTATGGTCATAAGATAGCGTAATTTTAACTTAAAACGGTATTGATGAAGAGAAAAGGATGCTGATCAATTACGCATAAAGCAAGAATTATTCTCTTGCATGGCTTATTTATCACTTTGTTTTGTTGTCATAAGTTATTTCACGCAACAGCAAGCCTGTGGTTGATATTCTCAGCTCCAGTTCAGCGGGTGCGGATACTGGAATAAATGTGGCTGAACCATATTTTGCATCAACCAATATGGCAAGTGATGTATGGCGTTGCCGCAGTTCAAACAAGTTAACCGGCTTTTCTTGCTTGAGTGATTGCAAGGTGCGCTCTGCACTGCGTTCCTGTTCTATATCCCGGTAGCGACCACCTATCCTGTCCAGCTCATAAGCAGTGTGCAGGCCAAACAGATTGGCAAGCGGTTGCCATTTAAGGATGTGCGCATCAATGTATATTTCATCACCTGCCAGGATGTAGCTCGAGATTTTACCGTCGGGGAATCTCAGGGTGGCGGCAAAACGTTGAGGTACAATGGGAGAGACGGAAATATGCGCCACAATCTCTTCTTTGCTTAATGCGTGATAGCCCTGTATGCCAAAGGCTATCATGCCGGCCAGAATACCGGTGAAAATCAACAATATGCCAACGAATGCCTGCAAGACAAAGGATCCAGTCTTTGCACGAACCAGGGAAACCATGCCGGCAATGGTAAGGGTTACGCCAAAAAACAGTAGTGCAACGGCGGCGATCAGAAAGGGTGAGCTCGTAAGCTGTTCAATCATATAGACTCCGTATTGAGAGTATCAGTGCAATTTGATAAGGTGTTTTCATGCGGCGTCCTGACGGTTCTTCTTTACCGGTACATACGGGATCCGTCAAATGCCCCGTGTGTAAATCAGGCGCTTTGTTCCGCCGTCACAGGTGCCAACTTCCTTGCCTTTGGTTTTTTTTGTAGCGGAAATGCCGGATGCGGCATCAATGTCCGTATTTGATTCTGCGGGAACGATTTCAAGCGTGTAGGTAGGGATACCTTTTGCCTGAAGCTTTGTATCTACTCTGGCCTTAAGTACATCACAGGGTAGTATTTCAGCCATGGCAGGAAAAGTTACCATAATCACCAATGCGAACAGTGCTGCTTTATGCATTTTTAATCTCCTTTTTCCGAACAAGAATTGAATTTTAAACGATGAGTCAACAGTATACCATCTGGCAGTTTTGCATAGCCTAACTAGCGTAAGCCATGGCGGAGATCGGGTTTTGGCATAGGGCCTGTGCTTGCATTTACACTTTGAGTTTTGCAAATGCCTGGGCCATTGCATTGCTGTTGTTGGTTGCAGGGCGCTGAGCTTGACGGACATCTCTTTTGTTATTGGGCTCAATTTGAGTATCTGCTTGTTTTGCAGTATCTGACAGGCGCATTGTGAGTGATATGCGTTTGCGTTGCGCATCGACTTCCATCACTTTTACTTTTACAATCTGGCCAACTTTTACGACTTTATGCGGGTCTTTTACAAACGTGTTGGCAAGTGCGGAAATATGAACAAGGCCGTCCTGATGTACGCCGATATCAACAAAAGCACCGAATGCAGCGACGTTTGTTATTACGCCTTCCAATACCATGTCAGGTCGAAGATCTTTGAGCGCTTCAACACCCTCTTTGAAAGTTGCAGTAATGAACTCGGGTCGCGGGTCACGGCCTGGTTTTTCAAGTTCTTTGAGGACGTCAGTGATAGTCGGTATACCGAATTTTTCATCGGCATATTTCGCAGGATTCAACGATTGAAGCAGGTGACTGTCACCGATGACGGTTTTTATTTCCCTGTTGAGATCATCCAGTATTTTTTTCACCAGAGGATAGGATTCAGGATGAACCGCAGATGCGTCAAGCGGATTGTCGCCGCCCATCACGCGCAAAAAACCTGCCGCCAATTCATAGGTTTTATCTCCCAGCCGCGGCACCTCGCGCAATGACGCACGCGATGCGAATTTTCCCTTGCTGTCACGATATGCCACTATGCTTTGCGCGACGGTGGCACTGAGTCCGGATACGCGTGCAAGCAATGGTGCCGAGGCTGTGTTTACATCCACACCCACGGCGTTTACGCAATCTTCAACTACTGCGTCGAGTGAGCGTGCCAGTTGGGTTTGTCCCACATCATGCTGGTATTGTCCAACACCTATGGATTTTGGGTCTATCTTGACCAATTCAGCCAGCGGGTCTTGCAATCTGCGCGCTATGGATACCGCACCGCGCAACGTGACATCCATGTCGGGCAACTCACGCGAAGCAAATTCCGATGCGGAATAAACCGATGCACCGGCCTCGGACACAACGACGGCAGTTAGTTTTAGGTCCGGGCGTTGCTTGATTAAATCGTGCGCAAGCTTGTCGGTTTCTCGTGAGGCGGTACCATTGCCTATGGAAATTAACGATACCCGATGTTTTTCAGCCAGTTTTTCCAGTGTTCGCAAGGCACCGTCCCAGTCGTTTGAGGGTTGGTGAGGATAAATGACCGCTGTGTCCAGGACTTTGCCGGTAGCATCAACTATGGCGACTTTGACACCTGTGCGCAAACCGGGATCCAGGCCCATGGTTGCCTGCGGGCCGGCCGGTGCCGCAAGCAGTAGAGACTTGAGATTGAGGGCAAAAACATTGATAGCTTCGATTTCCGCGCGTTCGCGCAGCGCACTCATCAATTCCGTTTCTAGATGCAAAAAACATTTTACGCGCCAAGTCCAGCGCACAGTGTCGCCCAGCCATTTGTCCGCCGGGCGTTTTTCGTTTTTGATGCCGAAGCGGGAGGCGATAAGTGCCTCACACAGATTATGCGGTGCGTCCCACTTGGGTTTTTCAGCCTCTGTATCCAGGCGCAAGGTTACGCTCAATATTTCTTCGCGACGGCCGCGGAACAAGGCCAGTGCGCGGTGGGACGGAATGGTTTTGATCGTTTCGAAATAATCAAAATAGTCGGCGAATTTGGCTCCTGCAACTTCTTTGCCTTCAGCTACCTTGGTTTCCACCACCGCGTGTTCGAGCAGGTATACACGTAAAGCCTGCAATAATTCTGCATCTTCAGCAAAACGTTCCATCAATATCTGGCGGGCGCCATCCAGCGCTTCCTTGATGTCTGCCACGCCGGGATTGTCACCCTGTTCAGTGGCCAATGCGGGTTTCAGAAATTTCTCGGCTTCTAATTCCGGAACCAGTTCTGGATTACCCAAAAGCGCATTGGCCAATGGTTCCAGGCC
>JBBQYH010000062.1:0-11619 GCA_038208855.1 Burkholderiales bacterium | reverse complement strand
TGCTTCCTTGGTGCTGGTGAGTACCGGCCACTGCTTGGACAATTCTGCATTGAGCGCGGTAAAGTTTCGCTGATTCTCTGGCAAATCGTCCTCGGCATAAATCGCTTCCACCGGACATTCTGCCACGCATAAGGTGCAGTCTATGCACTCCTCCGGGTCTATCACGAGAAAATTTGGACCTTCATGGAAACAATCGACAGGACATACGTCTACACAATCGGTGTATTTGCAGCGGATACAGGCTTCGGTTACCACGTAGGTCATACAATTTCCTTTTTTTGACTGGACTAATTGCATTATTTTAGCAGAAATCGTTTATATGTCCGAGTGCCATCTGCTCAATTCATCCATCGCTATGCAAGCAATAATATTCAGTCCAGACTGTTGATTTGGCTAAAAACACAAGTGACTTGCACTTTCTGCAGCATCTGTGCATTCGGCTTATTATTCCATACACCGAGTTATTTTACTGTTTGTTTAATATTATTCTGGCTGAACAACTATTTTGCTGATAAATTGCATCGTGCAAATAATTTCTGCATACCCTTTTTAACTTTAGGTGGAGTTGAGTCATTAAGATGTCTGCAAACGTTACAATCTCAAGACCTGAAATATGTCATTGACTATATTGCTTATATTACTCACATGGACTGGCATATCTTCAATCCTTTTTATATTCACTTTCATATTTTATCTTGCGGTGATCAATCTGCGTGATGCGCATCAAGCTGGACTGATGAAGCAAGTGCACTTTTCTGTGTACTGGACAGGATATTCAATCCTGATAGTCGGACTTATATTCGACACTTTGCTGAACTGGGTATTTTTAACCGTTACCTTCCTGGAGTTGCCCAGGGAGTTTCTTGCCACCAATCGTGTAGTGCGACACAAATACAATAGCCGGGGATGGCGTCATATTCAGGCAAAATGGTGGTGCAAAAACTGGCTTGCGCCTTTTGATTCTGGACATTGTGATCGAATCACTATACATAAAAATTATTTTCGCAAGCCACGCAAGCCAAAATCATGAGAAACAACTGGGGAGGGGCACTTATGAGGCTACTGTTACTGTGCGGATTGAGTTTGTTTCTTGCAAACGCCTATGCTGCGGATGTTGAGTTTGAAGCGAAGCAATCCGACCAGGAATATGTAACGCTGACGCCCTACCTTTTTTCTCTTGAAGATCCCAGCTTGTCCTTGACTCTGGCAGATGTGCAGCAATTAGATATTGCAGAGAAATTCAAAGCAAACCCCAATGCCAAGGATGCCCTCAGCTTTGGCTATACACAATCAGCCTACTGGGTGCGATTGACGCTGGCAAATCCAGGCAGCCAGCCCTTGAAACGCTATTTGGAAATCAACTATAACCGGCTGTCCGATGTACAATTTTATCAACCCGTTGCAAGTGGTGGCTATCAGGCCATCATGACCGGGAATACCGCACCACTTTCATCTCGTCCCTACAAAAACAGGAATTTTGTATTCCCCCTTGAGTTGCCTTCGCATTCGACTCAGGACTATTACTTAAGATTTCAATCCGTGGCATCAGTCATTGTTCCGATCAGGCTTTGGCAACCTCGCGCTTTCCATACATACGAGCGCGGCGAGTATGCCGCACAAGCATGGTATTTCGGCATTGCCACTGCCATGGTCCTGTTCAATCTGCTGCTTTTTATCGCACTTAAAGATTCCATATATTTAATGTATGTCAGTTTTGTCAGCTTAATGGCAATCGCAATGGGGCTGCAAAACGGTCTAGGCAAGGAGTTTCTCTGGCCAGCAGCGGGTGTCTGGTCCGATATATCGATTTCTGTGGCTTACTCTGTTGCATTTATCAGCTTGCTGACCTTTATGCGGCGCATGATTAATACCAAGATAGTCATCCGCAATTTCGACAAAATCATACAGTTTTTCATTGCTCTGCATGTCCTGTTCATAGTCGGGTATTTCGTTTCAATCGAATATTTTGTCAAGCCATCTGCACTGCTGTTCATTGTTACAGCGTTGCTCATATTCGTTTCGGGATTAAGGTGCGTTTTCAAGCGTGAACGCAGTGCTTATTTCTTCATGTCTGCCTTTGGCATGCTTGTTGTGGGTATCGTAGTGGCCGTGCTGACCTACGCCGGCATTTTACCCAGCAATATTTTCACGATGAATGCGCTGCAACTCGGCTCTGTCTTTGAAATGCTGTTGCTTGCGCTTGCCCTGGCCGATCGATTCAATGAAATCAGACGTGAAAAGGCAAAAGCTCAAGAGGACGCCCTGAAAGTGCAGCACAGCCTGGTTAACACATTGCTGGCCTCCGAACGTGAACTGGCTCAAAGCAGGGACGCAGCCGAGGCCGCAAATCGGGCCAAGAGCTCCTTCCTCGCGAACATGAGTCATGAAATCCGCACGCCCATGAACGGCATAATCGGCATGGCCGGCATCATGCGACGCAGCGCCGTATCCCCCAAACAGATAGAGCAACTGGACAAGATCAATACTGCGGCGGAACACCTGCTGAACATCATCAATGACATTCTCGACATCTCCAAAATCGAGGCAGACAAACTGGAACTTGAAGAAACACTGGTCGACATAAACAGCATTTTGAGCAATGTATCCTCCATCCTTTCTGAACGTGCCAAGTCAAAAGGCATTCCACTGCTGATTGAATTTTCGACACTCCCTCATGAATTGTATGGTGATCCGGTGCGTTTGCAACAAGCCTTGCTTAACTATACGGCCAACGCGATCAAATTTACCGAATCAGGCTCGATTATCCTGCGTGTATCTGTTCAGGAAGAAGATATGGAATCGGTACTGGTTCGTCTGGAAGTCAAGGATACCGGCATTGGCATTTCCCCCGAAATATTGCCCCTGTTATTCAGCGCATTTGAACAGGCTGACAATTCCACCACGCGCAAATATGGTGGCACCGGGCTGGGCTTGTCCATCACCCGTCGTTTATCCAGACTCATGGGCGGCGAAGCCAATGTCGAAAGTGTACTTGGTACAGGTAGCACTTTCTGGTTTACGGCCAGACTCATGAAAAGGAGCGGCACCAAATCCTTGTTAAGATTGCCTGCGAATGCAGATGCCGAAGAAATCATACGTCAGCGCTATGAGGGCATCCCCATACTGCTCGTTGACGACGAATGGTTAAACCGTGAAGTGGCACAGGAACAGCTCAAGACTGCGGGACTGGCCGTGGATACGGCCGAAGATGGCGCGCAAGCAGTTGTCATGGCGCTGAAAAAAAACTATGCGGCTATATTCATGGATGTACAGATGCCCAATATGGACGGGCTGGAAGCAACCCGGCAAATTCGCCAGATCGACAAATACCGGCAAGTACCCATAATTGCCCTAACCGGCAATGTATTTTCCAAGGACAGAATTTTGTGTCTTGAGGCCGGTATGAATGACTTTCTGACCAAACCGATTTACCCTGAAGTGTTGCTTGCTACGCTGTTGCTGTGGCTGGACAAACGCACATCTTGACAGTCAAACAAACAGCCTGGAGGAATCCTGCACCCCTGAGCTGCAGGTTTATGCCAATCACAGCACCCACCTTGTATAGATGTGATGTGCCAGCCTTTGCAACGCCGGCAAATGCTGAGTGGACAAGGCTTGCATGGCTGTAGCAGATTGCACACCTACGGTGTGTGAATTTTCAGAAATTTCACCTGCGCCGATTTCACACCACTGCCTGATCATCTCTGCTGTCATTTCCACATGGCATTGCAGCGCAAGATGCTTGCCCATGGCATAAGCCTGGTTGGTGCAATGCTTGCTGCTCAGCAGATGCGTGGCGCCATTGGGAGTGTTGAATGTTTCACTATGCCAGTGAAACACGGTTGCGCTTTTAATATCGCCAAACCATGCACCAGCCTCAGCATTCGCAGATACACTAACCTCACCCCAGCCTATTTCCTTCACCGCATTTTTTCTGACGCTGCCTCCCAGAGCCTTTGACATCAATTGCCCTCCCAAGCAATGTCCAAGCACAGGGATATCGCAAGCAACTGCTTCGCGTATCAACGCCATTGCCGGTTCTATCCAAGGCAGAGCATCATTCACACTCATTGGCCCACCCATGAAAACCAATCCGGAAAAACGGCTTACATCCGTAGGTACGGTTTCATTTTCATCTATGCGTATCAGTTGCCACGGCAATTGATGCGCATCCAGGAATTCGGCCAAATAGCCAGGGCCCTCACTGTGATGATGGCGAAAAATAACAATAGGTTTCATATTTAAAAAACAGGTATTAACAGATATAAAAAATAATACGGCGGATCGTTTCGATATCAGAACGCATAGGGCAGACTGATCAGTATAGTTACTGTTTGCTTTTGTCAGGTTACATCAATACATAGACGGCATGACTATGGTTGGATTCAAACTTTGCTGCGTCATCACATTATCCTTACTTCCAATATTGAGACAGTACCAAAACATCGGTACCCTATCCTTCACAGCTTATCGCTCATTCACCTTATCCCGCTCTATTAATGCGTAGGCTGAATGATTGTGAATGGATTCAAAGTTTTCGGCTTCAACCACATAAGCTTCTATGCGCTTGTCCTTATTCAACTCGGCAGCCACATCGCGCACCATGTCTTCAACAAATTTCGGATTGTCATACGCGCGTTCGGTGATAAATTTCTCATCCGGGCGCTTGAGCAAGCCGTACAGCTCGCTCGATGCCTGTTCTTCTGCCACACGTATGATTTCCTCTATCCATACTGAACTATTGGTGCGCACGGTGATAGTGACGTGCGAGCGCTGGTTGTGCGCACCGCGATCGGAGATTTTTTTGGAACAAGGGCACAGGCTGGTGACGGGGATCAGCACCTTCATGTTGAAACGATAACTGCCATCGACAATTTCACCTATAAAGGTCACATCGTAATCGAGCAGGCTTTTCACACCCGACACTGGTGCCTTTTTGTTTACAAAATAGGGGAAACTCATTTCAATATAACCCGACTCAGCTTCCAGCTTGACCACCATCTCACGCAAAATACTCTCAAATGACTCTACGGAAATTTCGCGCCCGTGATGATTCAGTATCTCCACAAAACGCGACATGTGCGTGCCCTTGAAATTATGCGGCAGGTGCACATACATATTGAAGTTGGCAATGGTGTGCTGCACGCCTTCACTTTTGTCCTTGACGATGACAGGATGGCGGATGCTCTTGATGCCCACTTTGTTGATCGCCAGCTGGCGAGTATCGGCCGAGCCTTGTACGTCGGGTATAGGGCAGCTATCGGAAGACTTCATGGCAAATTCTCAAATAAAAAATCTATGACTACAATTATACGGATTGTCCGAGTTTATTACTCGGGTAACTTCTTGCGTATCGACACTGCAATGCCCGCAGCATCCAGACCGCAATCGGCCAACAGTTTGGCGGGATCACCCTGTTCGATAAAACGATCTGGCAAACCAAGCTGCAATAGCTTGATTGTCGTGTCGTTGTGCAGCAGGCATTCTGCCACCGCGCTGCCCGCACCACCTTGTACCGTGTTTTCTTCAACCGTTACCAGCAACTCATGCTCGCGCGCCATCTGCAGCACCAATTCACAGTCCAGCGGTTTGACAAAGCGCATGTTGACTACCGTTGCATCCAGTTGCTCTGCTGCCGCCAATGCAGGCGCCAGCATGGAACCAAAAGCAAGTATCGCCACTTTCTTGCCTGCACGCCTTACTTCACCCTTGCCTATGGCAAGGGCCTGCATTTCTGCATGCGGCCTGATACCCGGGCCCGCACCGCGCGGATAGCGCACTGCGGTTGGCGTATCCATGCGATAAGCGGTATACAGCATTTGTCTGCACTCGTTTTCATCGCTGGGCGTCATCACCGTCATATTGGGTATGCAGCGCAAAAAACTCAGGTCGAAACTGCCCGCATGGCTCGCACCATCAGCTCCCACCAGGCCACCGCGATCTATCGCCAGTAACACTGGCAGGTTCTGTATGGCGATATCGTGGATCAATTGGTCATACGCACGTTGCAGGAAGGTGGAATAGATCGCAACCACCGGTTTGTAGCCGGTGCAGGCCAGTCCCGCGGCAAAAGTAAGTGCGTGCTGTTCTGCAATGCCGACATCGTAATATCGCTGCGGATAT
Organism: Burkholderiales bacterium; assembly: GCA_038208855.1. Classification (GTDB taxonomy): domain Bacteria; phylum Pseudomonadota; class Gammaproteobacteria; order Burkholderiales; family Gallionellaceae; genus 39-52-133. Next base: position 5,496 of record JBBQYH010000062.1, on the reverse strand, counting down.
TTTTCAGCAAACTCCACCATGCCAGAACCTTCACACATGGCCGGTGTAATGCCGATCAGCTTGTCATCCAGCTCGGCCATGTCACACAACCAGCTGCCGAATATCTGCGTGTAGGTGGGTTTGCTGGCGGGCTTGGCAACGATGCCGTATTGCGGGTCGAACTTGCTCACGCCGTGATACAGAATACTGTCGTCCTCGGCGAGCGGGTAACCCTTTCCTTTACGCGTTACCACATGCAGAAACTGCGGGCCCTCGAGATGGCGAATATTGTCCAGGGTCGTCACTAGTACATCCAGATCATGACCGTCTATAGGACCGATATAGTTAAAGCCGAATTCCTCAAACATGGTGCCGGGTGTAACCATACCCTTGACATGCTCTTCTGCACGACGGGTAAATTCCAGAACTGGCGGCATGCCCTTCAGCACTTTCTCGCTGCCTTTGCGCATGGCAGAATAGAAACGTCCCGACAACAGCTTGGCCAGATAATTGTTCAATGCCCCAACCGGCGAGGAAATCGACATGTCGTTGTCATTCAGCACCACCAGCAAGTTGGCGTCCAGCGCACCCGCATTGTTCAGTGCTTCAAACGCCATGCCGCCGGTCATTGCACCATCGCCTATGATAGCGACCGCACGCTGGTCGGTGCCGGACAGGCGCGCCGCCACGGCCATGCCCAGTGCAGCAGAAATGGAGGTACTGGAATGGCCTGTACCAAATACATCGTACTCACTCTCATTGCGCTTGGGAAAGCCCGACAAGCCTCCAGCCATGCGCAGCGTATGCATACGTTCGCGGCGGCCGGTCAGGATCTTGTGCGCGTAAGTCTGGTGACCCACATCCCACACCAGTTTGTCATCCGGCGTGTTATAGACATAGTGCAATGCAATAGTCAGTTCCACCGTGCCCAGATTGGACGATAGATGCCCGCCGGTTTTGCTGACCGATTCCACCAGAAACGCGCGCAATTCTTCTGCCAATTGCGGCAGCTGCTTGCGCTCAAGCAGGCGCAAAGCTTCAGGACTGTTTATTGATTCCAGCAATGAATACATTTAGGGCTCGTTAATGAATAAATTAGGCATACGCTGGCGTTGCTTTGGGGGCAGGCCAAGGCGCGAGTTGCGCGGTTGTGCCATTCACAACAAGCGGCTCGTAACGCAGGAATGCGCCCAAAGCGACACCAGCCGGGAGGGTTGCTGTGCATTCGGGCATCTGCCGTGTTGCAAAGCTTGCGAATGGAATGACCATTCGCTGCGTTTCGCGCCTTGCATTCATCCCGAATGCGCAGCAACGTATGTCAAATTTATTCATTAATGAGCCCTAATACTTTCTGTTGATAATGAAATCGGCCAACTCGCGTAAACGCTGTGCGTCTGCGCCGAACGCCGACAAGGATGCAATTGCCTGCGCATGCAGCTCTGCGGACATTCTTTTTGCCTCGCTGATACCCAGCAGGGTGACATAGGTGGGCTTGTCATTCTCCGCATCCTTGCCTGCGGTTTTGCCCAGTGTGGCGGTATCGGCTTCGGCGTCGAGCACATCGTCCACCACCTGAAATGCCAAACCTACGCATTTGCCAAAATGATCCAGCTTGTCTAATTGCAAGTCATCCAGCGCATTTCCGCAATGCGCACCCAGCAATATAGCAGCACGTATCAGCGCCCCGGTTTTGTGTATATGCATGAATTCCAGTTCGGCCAGGTTCAGCTGCTTGCCCACGCTGTCGAGATCAAACGCCTGGCCACCAGCCATACCGCGTGAACCGGATGCCAGTGCCAGCAACTTCACCATGTTCAACTGGCTGGCAGGACTGTCGCTCAATGTGTTTTCGGACAGCAATTGAAAAGCCAGGCTTTGCAGGCTGTCGCCCACCAGCAAAGCCGTTGCTTCATCGTATTCGACATGGCAGGTCGGTTTGCCGCGGCGCAGCACATCATCATCCATGCACGGCATATCGTCATGCACCAGCGAATAGGCATGGATCATTTCCACTGCGGCGGCAGCAATATCGACGCGCATCAAATCTGCACCGGCCAGCTCTCCCGCTGCAAAAGCCAGTAGCGGACGCACACGCTTGCCGCCATCCAGCACGCTGTAACGCATAGCCGCGTGCAAGCGCTGGGGAGCAAGACCGGCTTGCGGCAGCAGAGCTTTCAGCACATCTTCAAAACGATGTTGGTGGGCACTTGCCCAGCTCTGAAAATCAGTCATATGGAATTCTGGTATACGCTTTCAGGCATTGTCGCCCGCGCCATTATTGGCAAAATCTGTCAATGTCCCATCATCGAGTATGCGTACCTGTTGCTGGGCATGCTCCAGACGGTCGCGACACTGCCGCAACAATTCCGTACCGCGTTGATAGGCAGCAAGCGACTCTTCCAGTGGCAGTTTGCCGGACTCCATATCCGCCACAACTTTCTCCAGCTCGGCCAGCGCCACCTCAAAGGCAGGCGTCTTTTGCGATTTTCCCGCCATGTACAACTCCATTTGCGAAAACTCGTATTTTAACTAAAAGCGTCACGTTGGGACAATTTTTGTTGCAAATAGCTACCTATTTAAACGACAATTCGTCTCTTCCTTAAAATTTTGCTATGTATTATTTGCATTCAGTATGTCAGAAATAGCCAAAATCGAACAATTCACCCCCGTCTCGGCACAGCCTCCGTTTCGCTGGTATTTTGACCCCAAAGTATTGGAAGTAGAACAACGCGTACTTTTTGATGCAGGCCCGAAGTATGTCGGCCATGAATTAATGGTACCCAATCAGGGTGATTACCATGTGCTGCAGTGGATGGATAATGCAAAAATGCTGGTGCGCAATGAGCACGGTGTAGAACTGCTGTCCAATATCTGCCGCCATCGTCAGGCCATCATGCTGGAGGGTCGCGGCCATGCCAAACACATTATCTGCCCGATACATCGCTGGACTTACGAGCTGGACGGCAAATTGCTGGGCGCCCCTCATTTTCCGCAGAATCCCTGCCTGCATCTTAAAAAGGCTCCGTTGCAACGCTGGAACGGACTGCTGTTTGCCAGCGGGCGCAATATCCTGAAAGATCTGGCCAATGTCAGCGTGATGAAGGATCTGGATTTCTCCGGTTATATGCTGGACCGCGTGGAAAGCGTCGAATACAACTTCAACTGGAAAACCTTCATCGAGGTGTATCTGGAGGATTATCACGTAGCACCTTTCCATCCGGGCTTGAGCCAGTTTGTAAACTGCGACGATCTTAAGTGGGATTTCGGCGACTGGTACAATGTGCAAACCGTTGGTATTAACCACGGCCTGCGCAAGTCCGGCAGCGAAATTTACCAGGCATGGCAAAAGCAAGTGCTGCAATACTCCAATGGTGTAGTGCCCAAGTACGGTGCAATCTGGCTGACTTACTATCCCAACATCATGGTTGAATGGTATCCCAATACGTTGGTCGTCAGCACCGTGGTACCTCAAGGACCGGATGCATGCACCAATATTGTGGAATTTTACTACCCGGAAGATATCGTGCTGTTTGAACGCGAATATGTTGAAGCCGAAAAGCAAGCCTATAACGAAACCGCAATCGAGGATGACATCATCTGCCGCAAAATGCATGAAGGTCGCCGCGCACTATACAAACAAGGCATAGAGGACGGCGGCCCCTACCAGTCACCCACCGAAGACGGCATGCTGCATTTCCACGAATTCCTGCGCCGCAAGCTGTCGCCCCATCTTGTATAAAAATATGGGCGCGCTATGGATGCTGTTGGCCGGATTCTTATCCGGTTGCATGGGCGTTTTTTTTCAAACTGGGCGCGCATGAGTTTCCCAGTATAGAACTTGTTTTCTACCGCTCGCTTGGCGAGCCTGATCATCTCGCCAAGCAGCGGTTTCATCATGCTGTTCAGCACCATACACCCACTCTCGCTGCGTAATATTTTCAACCTTTTGGCACTGGGCACCGCTGCCACGCTGGCGCAACTCGCGCTTACCCGCGCCTACAGCACCGGCATAACTCTGGTGGCAGGCAGCCTGTCATACAGTGCGGTTGTTTTTGCCACTCTATTTGGAATTGTGCTGTGGGGAGAGATCCTGTCGCTGAGCAGTTGGATGGGCATGGTACTCATAATCACAAGCGGCATTGCCAGTTTGAAATTTGCTCCCAGGCATTGAAAATATCCATCATAGTTGCCTACTAGCGCAGCCAATCAAATTTACAGTCATGGGAGCCAGAGCGAATAGCAGAATATAAAACTTATCATGTAAATCAAGGGAATCAAAGAAAGGCAAAACATGCACTCAAAATACCCCTGTTTGCGTACCAGTTTGAAATTACTGCATTGCGCCCCGCTTCAGTTTCTTACTTGCAGACAGCATTTGTACATATACTACATCCTGACATAGGGCGCATAGAACTCCAACTCCTACCTTTTGTTTCAAAAAGAATTAATCTGTTATGATTACAAAATCAATACAAATCAATGTCAATTAATCACTACACGGAAGCTATCGGGAAATAGACCGCAATTGAAATGGCAAGGACATGATAAAAATATGAAATTCACCTCCCTGCATTAAGGCATTTATCTATCCAACGATGAGACAGTTACATTTCAATCTGAATGTGCGCGAGAAACTGCTTATTGTTGTCGTATTCGGCTTTCTGATCGCATTCAGTCTGGTGGGCGGTTATCGCATCTACCAGTCCAGGCAAAGCTTGAGCGACGAAATGGATCACTCCGGACAGGAACGTGCCCTGCTGATTGCCGAGTCCGTCAGCAATCTGATCGTGGCTTACGATTACAGCAATCTTGAATCCCTGGCCCAACGCATACTGAAGTTTCAGGATGTGGAAAAAATCACCATATTCAACCGCTCCGGCAAAATAATGGTCGAAAAACATGTGCCCGATATAGGCGCGCAAAAACTGATTAAAATTTTTGAGGTTCCAGTCATATTTTCTGGCGACACCATAGGCAAAGTGCAGCTTGAAATCACCATGGACAGGCTTGAAGCCCAAATCTACAGGACCTACCGCAACATTGTTGTCGTGATTACCCTGTTCGCATCTTTCTTTGGTGCATTACTCTATTTCGCCGTATCAATACTGATAGTCAAACCTTTGTCGCGCCTGAGCAAAGCTGCCGACCAGCTAGCCATGGGTGACTTTAATGCTGTACTGCCCGCCGAATCTTCGGACGAACTGGGCCAGATGGTGCGCGCATTTTCCACCATGCGCGAAAATCGCAAGATGGTAGAGTTGGAATTGAATAATCTTAATGCCAGTCTTGAGAGCATAGTGCTGGCGCGCATAGCGGAGTTGCGCGATAGCGAGGCATATACCAATGCCGTTCTCGAAAATGTAAACGAGGGCATTATTGTTATTGACGAGAACGGCAAGATTAGCACTTTCAATTCGGCAGCCGAACAAATATTCGGTTATACCAGCGAGGAGGTGATCAGACAGAACTTCAGTCTGTTGATTTCTGCAGATGAACTCGATATCACAGGAAAATTTC